>JAXHTL010000099.1:0-16797 GCA_034190095.1 Actinomycetota bacterium | reverse complement strand
AGTGGATCGCGTTCGGGATCATCGCGCCGATCGGCGTGGGCTACTTCGTCTTCTCCGAGCTCAAGATGCGTCGCCGCGAACGCGAGGAGGCCGCCGCCCGCGAAGACGCCGCGGCCGCCGACAACCCGGCGCCGCTCACCACCGAGCAGAAGCTCGCCGACCGCTACGGGCGGCGACGCTGACGCCGGCCATCGCGACCGCTGCGGCCAGCAGCTGAACCGCCCGCGACAAGCGCACCGCCCGCGCCAGATCCCCGACCTCGGGAATGCGGCCGTCCCCGAGTGTCGGGCGGATCTCCAGTTCGTGGGCGTACTGGGTGGGCCCACCCAGCCGCACCCCGAGCGCCCCGGCGAACGAGGCCTCGGCCACCCCGGCGTTGGGGCTGGGATGTTTGGCCGCGTCGCGGCGCCACGCCCGCGCCGCAGCCAGCGGTGAGCCGCCGACCACCGGGGCGCACACCACCACGCACAACCCGGTCAGCCGGGAGGCGAGCAGGTTGGCCACGTCGTCGATACGGGCCGCGGCCCAGCCGAACCTGGCGTAGCGCGGTGAGCGGTTGCCGATCATCGCGTCGAGGGTGTTGGCCGCCCGGTACATCAGCACCGCGGGAGTGCCACCCACCGCGGCCCAGACCAGCGGGCCCACCTGGGCGTCGGAGGTGTTCTCGGCGATGGACTCGAGTGCGGCGCGGGTCAGCCCGGCGGCGTCGAGGACCGCGGGGTCGCGCCCGCACAACGACGGCAGCAGCCGCCGCGCGCCGTCGATGTCACCGGCCTCGAGCAGCTGCGCCATCTGCTCGCCGGTGCGGCACAGCGAGGTTCCGCCCGCCGCGACGAACGTCGCCGCGCCGAGCGTCGCAGCGGTGCGCACCACGCTGCGCCCGCCGGCCCGGTCGGCCGCCACCCCGGCGCCGCCCACCGCGACGAGAAGCGCCGCGGTGTGCAGACCGCCTGCGCGCCGGTCGTCGCGGTAGGTAAGGCGCTCCAAAGCCGCTGCGGCCCTGCCGAACAGCGCCACCGGATGGCCCCGGCGCGGATCACCGAGCACGGCGTCGGCCAGCACGCCGACACAGATACCGGCCACCCGGGCCCGTCCGGCTGCTACATGCACCACCGCAGCGTCTCACAGGGCGCGCCCTGTCGGAGTGGGCAGGCCGGTCCCCGGCCGGTGCGCCAGTATCACGCGGATCCGCCCCGCCTGTGGACCAGGTTGGGCACAGTGGGTCGATGAGCTTCCCCGCACTCGCCCACGTCGCGGTCACGGTCACCGACCTGGCCGCGAGCACACCCTGGTACCGGGCGCTGTTCGGCGCCGACCCGGTGCTCGACGAGGACACCGACGGCGGTTTCCACCATGTGGTGTGGGAACTCGGCGGCGGCACCCTGTTCGGCATCCACCAACACGACCGGGCCGCCCCGGACGGGGCGTTCTCCGAGTTCCGGGCTGGGCTCGACCATGTCGCGTTCGGGTGCGGGTCCCGCGCCGAGCTGCAGACCTGGGCCGACCGGCTCGACGAGCTGGGGGTGGCACACGGCGGGATCGTCGATGCCCACTATGGGTCGGGGGTCAGTTTTCGCGATCCCGATGGCATCGCTTTGGAGTTCTTCGCCCCGCCGGGATGACAGACTGGCCGGATGGCCGATCTTGTTCTCACCGCCGGCACCGTCATCACGATGGACGAGTCCGTTCCCCGCGCCGAGGCCGTCGCGGTCTCCGATGAGCTCATCGTCGCCGTGGGCAGCGTCGCAGACTGCCGCGCCGCACTGCCCGGCGCCGAGGTCGTCGACACCGGCGTGGCGGCGCTGGCCCCCGGATTCGTTGAACCGCACAGCCATCCGCTGCTCAGCGGGGTCGCCACCCAGGCCCCGGCGCGGTCCATCGCCCCGTGGGTCGCGCCCAGCTGGGCCGATGTGCAGGAGGTGTTCGCCGGCGCGATCGCCGACACCGAGCCCGACACCGCGCTGTGGTTCGCCGGTTTCGATGCGCTGCTGCAGGGTCACCCGGCTCCCACCGCCGACGAGTTGGACGCGATCTTCGGTGACCGGGTGACGGTGGTGACCGACAACTCCGGCCACGGCGTCTATTTCAACTCGGCGCTGATCAAACGCTACGGCTGGGACGTCGATCCGCCGGCCGACCCGGTCGCCGCGCACTACGGGCGCAACCCGGACGGCTCGCTGAACGGGCAGGGCTTCGAGCTTCCGGTGCTGACCGCGGTCACCGGACCGCTGATGGCCGAGATGGGCGATCCGCTGCTGTCGGGGGCGCACTACTACGCGCTGATGAGCCGCAGCGGCTACACCTCGACCTCGGACATGACCTACGACCCGAAGTTCGCCGCCGGCTACGAGGCACTCGCGGCGGCGCCGTCCTGCCCGCTGCGGGTGAGCATGTGGGAGATGTCGATCACCGACACCTACACCGAGCCGGCGACGTTCACGGCCGGCGAGGCGTGGCTGACCAAGGCCGGGGTCAAGCTGTGGACCGACGGCTCACCGTGGGTGGGCAACATCGCGATCTCGTTTCCCTACCTCGACACCGAGGCCACCCGCACCGCCGGAATCGACCCGGCCACCGCCGGTGGGCCGCAGTCGATGAACTACACCCGCGAGCAGCTGGACGCGATCCTCGACCATGCCGCACCTGCCGGCTGGCAGATGGCGTTCCACGCCAACGGCGACCTGGCGATCGATCTGGCGCTGGACGCCTACGAGGCGGCGCTGAACCGGCACGGACTGCTGGACAGCGATCACCGCTGGCGCCTCGAGCACTGCGGGGCCGGCACCCGGGCCCAGTTCGACCGGGCCGCCCGGCTCGGGGTGCACGTGTCGCTGGCCCCGTTCCAGTACTACTACTGGGGCGACCTGCTCGACGGCGCGATGTTCGACCACAAACACGGGGCGCGCTGGCAGGCGTTCGGCGACGCGGTCGCCTCCGGGGCGTGCGTGTCGCTGCACAACGACGGTTCGGTCTCCCCACCCACCCCGGTCATCAACATCGCCACCGCGGCCACCCGCCGGACCCGCGCCGGGTCCGTGCACGGCGCCGATCAGGCCATCTCGCTCGACGACGCCTGGCGCGCCCAGACCATCGACGCCGCCCGCACCCTGAACCGGGACCATCTGGTCGGCTCGATCAGTGTCGGCAAGCTGGCCGACTTCGTGGAGCTGACCGCCGACCCGTGGTCGGTGGAGCCGACCGAACTGATCGAGCGGGTGCAGGTGACGGGTACCTGGCTGGGCGGGCGCCGGATCGACCTGGACGAGTTCGTGGCCGCGGTCGGAGCCGGTGACAACTCCGCGCACGCCCACCTGGCCGAGCGAAAGGCCACCGGCTGCTGCTAGCCGGCCCTCTCGGACACCTCCGGCACGGGGTCGTCACCGATCTCCGGGCAGGCGGCCTTGATGTCGCCCACCGCCGTCACGGTGCCCTGATATCCGCCCACGTAGTCCTTGTCCGGAAACCCGTTGGGCGGGCTGCTCGGATCACCGCGACTGACCCGCTCCAACTGGGCGGCCAGCTCCAACACGGCGGTCCTCAATGTGGCATCGCCGATGACGTTGGCTTCGTCTCGAACTGCTACCGCCGCCTGGGCTGTTTCGCCAGACAAGGTGGTGTCGACCCGACCGGCCATGCCCTTCTGGACATCGGGCAGCACCGACGCCCAGTGCCGCACCGCGTTCTCTGCGCTCAGACAGTCGCCTGTTGGCTCGTCAGCGGACTCGGTGGCGTAGGAGATGACGACCCAGATGATCATGATCGGCAACACCGCCGCCAGCATGATCAGCCGGATCTTCGTGCCTGACCATTCGCGAAACGACACCGCCACAGCCTACGGGCGAGGAGTCTCAGCCCAGCAACGATGGCCGCACGGCCGCTTCGACTGCCATACCGGTGGTGGGCGCGGACGGTATCGAACCGCCGACCGCTGGTGTGTAAAACCAGAGCTCTACCACTGAGCTACGCGCCCGATCGCAGGGCAGGTTACAACGCGCAGGTGGTCAACCGGAAATTCGTCGCGCCGCAGGCTCAGGCCCGCAGCGCGTCCAGCGCGGCCGACCAGACCGCCGCATCGCGCGCCTCACCGGGCTGGCGGCAGTCGGCGAACCGCACCACCTGCGTGCGGTCGATGGCGAAGGTGCCCCGGTTGGGGAAGCCGGAGGTCTCGTTGAACACCCCGTAGGCCTGGCTGACCGCGCCGTGCGGCCAGAAGTCCGAGAGCACCGGGAAGGTGAACCCGCGCTGCGTGGCCCACACCTTGTGGGTCGGTGACGGCCCGACCGAGACCGCCAGTGTGGCCACCTCGTCGTTGACGAAGTCGCCGATGCGGTCCTGGATGTCGTCGAGTTCGCGCTGGCAGATCCCGGTGAACGCGAGCGGGAAGAACACCAGCAGCACCGAGCGCCCGCCCACCAACGCCGACAGCGTGACGGGCTGGTTGTTCTGGTCCTTGAGCGTGAAGTCCGGCGCCTGGTCCCCGACCTGCATCTAGTGCCGGCCGGCGGCCTTGGACTTCGGCTGCACCAGGCGGGTGGCGATCCAGTCCCCCAGGTTCGCCGACGACGTCTGCATCAGGCCCGCGGTCGGGGCCGACTCGGCGATCTCGGCCGGTTGGACGTGCCCGGGTTGGCCGGTCTTGGGGGTGGCCACCCAGATGACGCCGTCGTCGGCCAGCGGGGTGATCGCGTCCATCAGCGCGTCGACCAGGTCGCCGTCACCGTCTCGCCACCACAGCAACACCACATCGATGACCTCATCGGCGTCCTCATCGAGGAGCTCGGTGCCGCTCTCCTCCTCGATGTCGGCCCGGATGTCGTCGTCGGTGTCTTCGTCCCACCCCAACTCCTGCACAACCTGATCTTTTTGGATGCCCAGACTGCGGGCGTAGTTCGGGGGGTCACCCGCCGACACCACGGTCAATCCTCCTTCAGCCGACTCGACACGGCGCATTGTTGCCCATGTTCTGCTCTTATCGTCGCACGTCCGGCCTCCGCGGCAAGCCGCTGGCCGCACACTTCACCGATATGCCGCATCGCAGCGGTCCAACGCGGTGGTTTTCGACGCGTTCAACTCGGCGATCGCGGCGTTGAATTCGTCGGTTCCATAGTTCGCGGCGATCGCGGTCGCCACTGCTCTGGCGGCGTCGACCCACCGGTTGAGCGCATCGCGCAGCTCGGGGGTCAACGGATCGGAGATGGTGCGGGCGACCAGGTCGGCGCTGAGGTTGAGCGCGTCGATCGCCGGACCGGCCGTGCGGCCGACGTCGGCGGCGTTGGCGTTGAACGCATCGACATAGACGTTGACCGCGCCGATCGCCTCGGCGCTGCTCGAGCTCAGCGCCTCGCACACCGACTTGACCGCTTCGGCGGTCAGCGAGGCCTGGCGCTCCGATTCACGCGCACTGGAACTGGCCGCGGATTCCTCGATCGACGCCGACACCGACGCCCGGTAGACCGGCGCGTCGCCGGCCGAGACGGTGGCCTCGCCCTCGGTGACGCTGGTGCAGCCCACGATGATCATCGCCAGCGCCGCCAGGGTTCCGGCCACGAAGGCGGCGAGCCGCACACGGGGGGTGCGCAGCCAACCGATCAGCACAGTCTGCAGACGTTACCGTCTCGGCTGTGGCTTGACCCGGTGATCCCCGGGTTCCCTGTGTTCGCGCCACCCGCACACCCGGCAGTGCGGATGAGGCAGGATTGGACGAGGATAGAGTCCGCGCGCGCCGACGAGGCGGGGGAACCCTTCGCCGATCGATGCGCAAGTACCCCGCCTAACAAGGAGCGGAAGTTGACGACCGAGTTCGTGCGCCAGGACCTGGCTCAAAACTCCGGCAGTACAGCAGAACCCGATCGCGTCCGCGTCATCCGCGAGGGTGTCGCGTCGTACCTGCCGGACATCGACCCCGAGGAGACCGGCGAATGGCTGGAATCCTTCGACGACCTGCTCGAACGCTCGGGGCCGGCGCGGGCGCGCTACCTGATGCTGCGGCTGCTGGAACGCGCCGGTGAGCAACGCGTCGCGATTCCGGCGTTGACCTCCACCGACTACGTCAACACCATCCCGACCGAGCTGGAGCCCTGGTTCCCCGGCGACGAGGACGTCGAGCGCCGCTACCGCGCCTGGATCCGCTGGAACGCCGCGATCATGGTGCACCGCGCGCAGCGGCCCGGAGTCGGTGTGGGCGGCCATATTTCGACCTACGCGTCCTCGGCGGCGCTCTACGAGGTGGGCTTCAACCACTTCTTCCGGGGCAAATCCCACCCGGGTGGCGGCGACCAGGTGTTCATCCAGGGCCACGCCTCGCCGGGCATCTACGCGCGCGCCTACCTCGAAGGCCGGCTCACCTCCGAGCAGCTCGACGGGTTCCGTCAGGAGCACAGCCACCCCGGCGGCGGGCTGCCGTCCTACCCGCACCCGCGGCTGATGCCGGACTTCTGGGAGTTCCCGACGGTGTCGATGGGGCTGGGCCCGATGAACGCCATCTACCAGGCCCGGTTCAACCACTACCTGCACGATCGCGACATCAAGGACACCAGCGACCAGCATGTCTGGGCGTTCCTCGGCGACGGCGAGATGGACGAGCCGGAGAGCCGCGGCCTGATCCAGGTGGCGGCCAACGAGGGGCTGGACAACCTGACCTTCGTGATCAACTGCAACCTGCAGCGCCTCGACGGTCCGGTGCGCGGCAACGGCAAGATCATCCAGGAGCTGGAGTCGTTCTTCCGGGGTGCGGGCTGGAACGTCATCAAGGTGGTGTGGGGGCGCGAGTGGGATGCGCTGCTGCACGCCGACAAGGACGGCGCGCTGGTCAACCTGATGAACACCACCCCCGACGGTGACTATCAGACCTACAAGGCCAACGACGGCGCCTACGTGCGCGACCACTTCTTCGGCCGGGACCCGCGCACCAAGGCGCTGGTCGAGCCGATGACCGACTCCGAGATCTGGAACCTCAAGCGCGGTGGCCACGACTACCGCAAGGTCTACGCCGCCTACCACGCGGCGATGGAGCACAAGGGCCAGCCGACGGTCATCCTGGCCAAGACCATCAAGGGCTACCAGCTGGGCTCGCACTTCGAGGGCCGCAACGCCACCCACCAGATGAAGAAGCTCGCGCTCGACGACCTCAAGCAGTTCCGCGACGCGCAGCGCATCCCGGTCTCCGACGAGCAGCTCGAGAACGACCCGTACCTGCCGCCGTACTACCACCCCGGCCCGGAGGCACCCGAGATCCGCTATCTGCTCGACCGGCGCCGCGCCCTGGGCGGCTTCGTGCCCGAGCGGCGCACCAAGGCCAAGGCACTGAAGCTGCCCGGCCCCGACACCTACAAGGCGCTGAAGAAGGGTTCGGGCAAGCAGGAGGTGGCCACCACGATGGCCACCGTCCGCACGTTCAAGGAACTGCTGCGCGATAAGGAGATCGGCAAGCGGATCGTCCCGATCATCCCGGACGAGGCGCGCACGTTCGGGATGGACTCGTGGTTCCCGAGCCTGAAGATCTACAACCGCAACGGCCAGCTGTACACGGCGGTCGACGCGGAGCTGATGCTCGCCTACAAGGAGAGCGAGGTCGGCCAGATCCTGCACGAGGGCATCAACGAGGCCGGTTCGACGGCGTCGTTCACCGCGGTGGGCACCTCGTATTCCACCCAGAACGAGCCGATGATCCCGATCTACATCTTCTATTCGATGTTCGGGTTCCAGCGCACCGGCGACGGGTTGTGGGCGGCGGCAGATCAGATGGCCCGCGGCTTCGTGCTGGGCGCCACGGCGGGGCGCACCACGCTGGTGGGTGAGGGTCTGCAGCACGCCGACGGCCACTCGCTGCTGCTGGCGGCGACCAACCCGGCGGTGGTGGCCTACGACCCGGCGTTCGCCTACGAGATCGCCCACATCATCGAGAGCGGCCTGCAGCGGATGTACGGGGAGAGCCCGGAGAACGTCTACTTCTACATGACGATCTACAACGAGCCCTACGCCCAGCCGGCCGAACCGGACGGGCTCGATGTCGAGGGCCTGCTGAAGGGCATCTACCGCTACCGCCCGGCGCCGGAGAAGAAGACCTACTCCGCCCAGATCCTGGTGTCGGGGGTCTCCATGCCCGACGCGCTGCGCGCCGCCGAGCTGCTGGCGCAGGACTGGGACGTCGCCGCCGATGTGTGGTCGGTGACCAGCTGGGGCGAGCTCAACCGCGACGGCGTGGCGATCGAGAAGGAGGCGCTGCGTCACCCCGATCGCCCCGCCGGCACCCCGTACGTCACCCAGGCGCTGGCCGAGGCGACCGGCCCCGTGGTCGCGGTGTCGGACTGGATGCGCGCGGTGCCCGAGCAGATCCGCCCCTGGGTGCCCGGCACGTACGTGACGCTGGGCACCGACGGGTTCGGCTTCTCCGACACCCGCCCGGCGGCGCGGCGCTACTTCAACACCGACGCCGAGTCGATCGCCGTCGCCGTGCTCGAGGGGCTGGCCCGCGACGGCGAGATCGAGATGTCGGTGGCGGTCGAGGCGGCGCAGCGGTACGAGATCGACGATGTGATGGCCGCGCCGGAGCAGACGTCGGATCCCGGAGTCGCTTAGGGGCGACGCGCTTGGAGGTTTCCGCCAGTCGCCAGGCGTAGATTTTAGGGATGCCCGACAACAATCGGTTTGTTCCGCCCAGCTCCACCGTCGAGGTACTCGAGTCGGTGCCGGACTCGGTGCTGCGCCGGCTCAAGCAGTACTCGGGTCGGCTGGCCACCGAGGCGGTCCACGTCATGGAGGAGAAGCTGCCGTTCTTCGCCGAGCTGGAGGCCTCGCAGCGGGCCAGTGTCCAGTTGGTCGTGCAGACCGCGGTGATGAACTTCGTGGAGTGGATGCGCAACCCCCGTAGCGACGTCAGCTACACCGCGCAGGCCTTCGAGGTGGTGCCCCAGGATCTGCGCCGGCGCATCGCCCTGCGCCAGTCGGTGGAGATGGTGCGCATCACCATGGAGTTCTTCGAGGAAGTGGTGCCGCTGCTGGCCCGCTCCGAGGCGCAGCTCACTGCGCTGACCGCCGGCATCCTGCGCTACAGCCGCGATCTGGCGTTCGCCGCGGCGACGGCCTATGCCGATCAGGCCGAGGCTCGCGGCGCCTGGGACAGCCGGATGGAGGCCAACCTGGTCGACGCGGTGGTGCGCGGCGACGTCGGCACCGAGTTGCAGTCCCAGGCCGCGGCGTTGAACTGGGACGCGACCGCACCGGCGACGGTGATCGTCGGGCTGCCGCGGCCCGGCCGGGCCGACGAGGCCGGCGACGACGTCCATGACGTCGCCAGCCGCAACGGCCGCGGCGCGCTGTCCGACGTGCACGGCACCTGGCTGGTCGCCATCGTCTCCGGCGGGCTGTCGCTCACCGACCGGTTCCTGTCCGACCTGTTGAAGGTGTTCGACGACGGTCCGGTGGTGATCGGGCCGACGGCGCCCACGCTGGGCGCGGCCCATCGCAGCGCCACCGAGGCGATCTGCGGCATGAATGCGGTGGCCGGCTGGGCCGGGGCGCCGCGGCCGGTGGCGGCCCGGGAACTGCTGCCCGAGCGGGCGCTGTTGGGTGACGCCACCGCGGCCGCGGCGCTCGAGGCCGAGGTGATGCGCCCGCTCTCGGACGCCGGTCCGGCCCTGACCGACACGCTCGACGCCTATCTGGACTCCGGCGGGGCCATCGAGGCGTGCGCGCGCAAGCTGGTCGTCCACCCCAACACGGTGCGTTACCGGCTCAAGCGGATCGCCGACTTCACCGGACGCGATCCCACGGTGCCGCGCGATGCCTACGTGCTGCGGGTGGCCTCCACGTTGGGCCGGCTGGCCCGTCAGGCGCACCCCTCCGGGTCGGCGACCAACGGTGTTGCGCCGATCACACTTGACGGTCCCGGGCGGACGTAACGAGTCGCGGTGCGATCTCGATGGCGTCGCATCACATGCTGATTTGTTGGGAATCCACAAAAACCTAAGACAAGGTTCATAATCTCTTACACCGCGCAAAACCGTCTTCACAATGTTCTCTTAAAGACGTGCATCAGACAGTGCTTGCTCTCCTCGCGCCCGGACAGGGCTCGCAGACCCCCGGCATGCTCGCCGAGTGGCTCGAGCTGCCCGGTGCGGATGAGCGCTTGTCCAAGTGGTCTGAGATCAGCGGCCTGGATCTGGCCCGCCTGGGCACCACGGCGACCGCTGAGGAGATCACTGACACCGCGGTGACCCAACCCCTCGTCGTGGCCGCGACCCTGCTGGCCCACGAGGAGATGACCAACCGCGGCGTCCTCACCGGCGACGAGGAGATCATCGCCGCCGGCCATTCGGTCGGCGAGATCGCCGCCTACGCGATCGCCGGCGTCATCTCCGCCGACGAGGCCGTCTCGCTGGCCGCCACCCGAGGCGCCGAGATGGCCAAGGCCTGCGCCCTGGAGCCCACCGGCATGTCGGCGCTGCTCGGCGGCGACGAAGCCGAGGTGCTGGCCCGGCTCGAGGCGCTGGACCTGGTTCCGGCCAACCGCAATGCGGCCGGGCAGATCGTCGCGGCCGGCGCGGTGGCCGCGCTGGACAAGCTGGCCGAGGATCCGCCGGCCAAGGCCCGGGTCCGCAAGCTGGCCACCGCCGGTGCATTCCACACCCAGTACATGGCTTCGGCGCTGCCGGGGTACACCACGGTGGCCGACCGGATCAATCCGGCCGAACCGCAGGTCACCCTGCTGTCCAATGCCGACGGCAGGCCGGTGTCCTCGGCCGCCGACGCGATGGCCAAGCTGGTCGCCCAGCTCACCCGCCCGGTGCGCTGGGACCTGTGCTCGGCCACGATGAAGGAACGGGGCGTCTCGGCGATCGTCGAGTTCCCGCCGGCCGGCGCCCTGTCGGGGATCGCCAAACGTGAACTTCGGGGGGTGGCCAACCACGCCATCAAGTCCCCCGCTGACCTGGACGGGCTCGCGGAGGCACTCCGCGCACCGGCCAGCTGACAAGTACATAGCTCTCTGTCAGAAGTTTCTGTAAACACACAAATAAGAAGGAGCCACTGTGGCCGCCAGCCAGGACGAAATCATCGCCGGTCTCGCCGAGATCATCGAAGAGGTCACCGGTATCGAGCCCTCGGAGGTCACCCCCGAGAAGTCGTTCGTCGACGACCTGGACATCGACTCGCTGTCGATGGTCGAGATCGCCGTGCAGACCGAGGACAAGTACGGCGTGAAGATCCCCGACGAGGATCTCGCCGGTCTGCGCACCGTGGGCGACGTCGTCTCCTACATCCAGAAGCTCGAGGAAGAGAACCCCGAAGCCGCCGCGGCCATCCGCGCGCAGATCGAATCGGATCGCGCGTGACTCGTCCTTCCACTGCTAACGGCGGTTTCCCCAGCGTCGTGGTGACCGCTGTCGAGGCCACCACTGCCCTCGCCGCGGACATCGAGAGCACGTGGAAGGGCCTGCTCGCAGGCGAGAGCGGCATCCGCGTCCTCACCGACGAGTTCGTCGACAAGTGGGATCTGCCGGTTCGTATCGGCGGCCACCTGGTCGACAACGTCGACGACCACATGAGCCGACTCGACATGCGTCGCATGTCCTACGTGCAGCGGATGTCGAAGCTGCTGGCCGGCCGGTTGTGGGAGAGCGCGGGTAAGCCCGAGGTCGACCCCGACCGGTTCGCGGTGGTCATCGGCACGGGTCTGGGTGGCGGCGAGAAGATCGTCGAGACCTACGACGCGATGAACGAGGGCGGCCCCCGCAAGGTGTCGCCGCTCGCCGTGCAGATGATCATGCCCAACGGTGCCGCGGCCGTCGCCGGCCTGGAGCTGGGCGCCCGCGCCGGGGTCATCACCCCGGTGTCGGCGTGCTCGTCCGGGTCGGAGGCGATCGCCCACGCCTGGCGCCAGATCGTCATGGGTGACGCCGACTTCGCCGTCTGCGGCGGCGTCGAGGGCGGCATCGAGGCGCTGCCGATCGCGGCGTTCTCGATGATGCGCGCGATGTCGACCAACAACGAGGATCCGGCTGGCGCGTCGCGCCCGTTCGACAAGAACCGGGACGGCTTCGTCTTCGGTGAGGCCGGCGCGTTGATGATCATCGAGACCGAGGAGCACGCCAAGGCCCGTGGCGCCAAGCCACTGGCCCGGCTGATGGGCGCCGGCATCACCTCCGACGCCTTCCACATGGTGGCTCCGGCCTCCGACGGTTTGCGGGCCGGTCAGGCGATGAAGCGGGCGATGGAGACGGCGGGTCTGTCCGCCAAGGACATCGACCACGTCAACGCCCACGCCACGGCCACCTCGATCGGCGATGTCGCCGAGGCCAACGCGATCCGGGTCGCCGGCGTCGAGCACGCCGCGGTCTACGCGCCGAAGTCGGCGCTGGGTCACTCCATCGGTGCGGTGGGTGCACTGGAATCGACGCTGACCATCCTGGCGCTGCGGGACGGGGTCATCCCGCCGACGCTGAACTACGAGACGCCGGATCCCGAGATCGATCTCGATGTCGTCGCGGGTGAGCCTCGATACGGCGACTACTCGTATGCCATCAACAACTCGTTCGGTTTCGGTGGCCACAATGTGGCTCTGGCGTTCGGTCGCTACTAGACGGGACTAGTCAAGAAAGGACGCGCGGCTCAGTATGGCTTCGCCGACAACAGGCAGCGGTTTGCCAGACGTCGTCGTCACAGGCATCGCTATGACCACCAGTGTTGCCACGTCCGCTGAGGGGACGTGGAGCGCACTGCTGGAGGGGAGGAGCGGAATCCGCCGGTTGGAGGATCCGTTCGTCGAGGAGTTCAACCTGCCGGTCAAGATCGGCGGTCACCTGCTCGAGGAGTTCGACTCCGAGCTGACCAAGGTCGAGAACCGGCGGATGTCGTATCCGCAGAAGATGTCGACCGTACTGGGCCGTCGGGTCTGGGAGAACGCCGGCAATCCCGAGGTCGACACCGAGCGTCTGCTGGTGTCGATCGGGACGGGCCTCGGCGGCGCCGAGGCGCTGGTGTTCGCCTACGACGGCATGCGCGAGCGCGGCATCAAGGCCGTCTCGCCGCTGGCCGTGCAGATGTACATGCCCAACGGGCCGTCCGCGGTGGTCGGCCTGGAACGCCACGCCAAGGCCGGTGTCGTGACACCGGTCTCGGCGTGCGCGTCGGGGTCCGAGGGCATCGCCCAGGCCTGGCGCAACATCGTGCTGGGCGAGGCCGACATCGCGATCTGCGGTGGTGTCGAGCAGCGCATCGAGGCGGTGCCGATCGCCGGTTTCGCCCAGATGCGCATCGTCATGTCGACCAACAACGACGATCCCGCCGGCGCGTGCCGCCCGTTCGACAAGGATCGCGACGGTTTCGTGTTCGGTGAGGCCGGCGCGCTGATGGTCATCGAGACCGAGGAGCACGCCAAGGCCCGCGGCGCCCGGATCCTGGCCCGGCTGATGGGCGCGAGCATCACCTCCGACGGCTTCCACATGGTCGCCCCGGACCCGAACGGGCAACGAGCCGGATACGCGATGACGCGCGCCATGCAGCTCGGCGGCCTGCAGCCCACCGATATCGACCACGTCAACGCGCACGCCACCGGCACCAGCGTCGGTGACGTCGCCGAGGGGCAGGCCATCAACAACGCGATGGGCGGGCACCGCCCGGCGGTGTACGCGCCCAAGTCCGCGCTGGGGCATTCGGTCGGCGCGGTCGGCGCGGTGGAGTCGATCCTGACCGTGCAGGCGTTGCGCGACGGCATCATTCCGCCGACCCTGAACCTGAAGAACCTCGATCCCGAGATCGACCTGGACGTCGTCGCCGGCGTACCGCGGCCGGGAAACTACGAGTACGCCATCAACAATTCGTTCGGATTCGGCGGGCACAACGTCGCACTCGCCTTCGGCAAGCACTGAAACGGCAGGAGATCACATGACGACGATGACGCCCGAGGCTGCCGCAGAATCGCTGGATCCGCGCGACCCGCTGTTGCGCCTGTCCACCTTCTTCGATGACGGCACCGTCGAGTTGCTGCACGAGCGGGACCGCTCCGGGGTGCTGGCCGCCGCCGGCACCGTCAACGGGGTGCGCACCGTCGCGTTCTGCACCGACGGCACCGTGATGGGCGGCGCCATGGGCGTCGAGGGCTGCAAGCACATCGTCGACGCCTACGACGTCGCGATCGAGGAGCAGAGCCCGATCGTCGGCATCTGGCACTCCGGTGGTGCGCGGCTGGCCGAGGGCGTCAAGGCGCTGCACGCGGTCGGCCTGGTCTTCGAGGCGATGA
Organism: Actinomycetota bacterium; assembly: GCA_034190095.1. GTDB lineage: Bacteria > Actinomycetota > Actinomycetes > Mycobacteriales > Mycobacteriaceae > Mycobacterium. The sequence goes on along the minus strand of JAXHTL010000099.1, from coordinate 2,561 downwards.
TCCGGGCTTCGGGATACATCCCGCAGATCTCGGTGGTCGTCGGCTTCGCCGCCGGCGGCGCCGCCTACGGGCCCGCCCTCACCGACGTCATCGTGATGGCCCCGGACAGCAAGATCTTCGTCACCGGCCCCGACGTGGTGCGCAGCGTCACCGGCGAGGACGTCGACATGGCCTCGCTCGGCGGGCCGGACGCCCACCACAAGAAGTCCGGCGTGTGCCACATCGTCGCCGACGACGAACTCGACGCCTACGCGCGGGGCCGCCGCCTGGTCGGCCTGTTCAGCCAGCAGGGGATCTTCGACCGCTCCAAGGCCGAGGCCGAGGACACCGACCTCAAGGCGCTGCTACCCGAGTCGTCGCGGCGCGCCTACGATGTGCATCCGCTGGTCGAGGCGCTGCTCGACGACGGCGTTCCGTTCGAGGAGTTCCAGGCCAAGTGGGCCCCGTCGATCGTGGTCGGCCTGGGCCGGCTCTCGGGCCGCACCGTCGGCGTGATCGCCAACAACCCGCTGCGCCTGGGTGGGTGCCTGAACTCCGAGAGTGCCGAGAAGTCGGCGCGTTTCGTGCGGCTGTGCGACGCGTTCGGCATCCCGCTGGTCGTGATCGTCGACGTCCCCGGCTACCTGCCCGGCGTCGATCAGGAGTGGGGCGGCGTCGTGCGTCGCGGAGCCAAGCTGCTGCACGCGTTCGGCGAGTCGTCGGTGCCGCGGGTCACCCTGGTCACCCGCAAGATCTACGGCGGGGCCTACATCGCGATGAACTCGCGCTCGCTCAACGCCACCAAGGTGTTCGCCTGGCCGGACGCCGAGGTTGCCGTGATGGGCGCCAAGGCCGCGGTCGGCATCCTGCACAAGAAGAAGCTGGCCGCCGCCGACCCCGCCGAGCGGGAGTCGCTGCACGAGGCCCTGGCGGTGGAGCACGAGAAGATCGCCGGCGGTGTCGATTCGGCCATCGAGATCGGTGTGGTCGACGAGAAGATCGATCCGTCGCACACCCGGTCCAAGCTGACCCAGGCGCTGGCCGAGGCCCCGGCCCGGCGCGGCCGCCACAAGAACATCCCGCTGTAGATCGGGCTGCTTTTTCGCCGAACTGGCATTCCGGCAGTGAGTTACTCGAACTTCCGCTGCTGGAATGCCGTTTCGGCGAGGATCTCGGCTGCCGCGGCTTCGGCGCGGGCACGGTCGGCGGCGACGAGCCCGATGCGGGTCCGGCGGTCGAGGATGTCGTCCACCGTCAGCGCTCCTTCGTGGGATACGGCGTATTCGAACTCCGCACGGGTGACGTCGATTCCGTCGGCGACCGGCTCGGTCGGGCGTGCGCAGGACGCCCGGGCGATGACATTGGGCGCCTCGGCGCCGTAGCGCGCCACCAGCGAACCCGGGAGCTCGGTCGGCGTGCGCAGTGTGGCCACCGGATTCGCCGGGGCACCCACCAGCGGGAGGTTGGCCGTCCGGCACGGCCCCGCCGTCAAGCCCCGCGCCGTCACCGCGCGGTCGAGGACATCCTGGGCCATGTAGCGGTATTCGGTCAGCTTGCCGCCGATCACGCTCAGCACACCGGACGCGGATTCCACCACGGCATGCTCGCGCGACACGTCGGCGGTACTCCCCTGCCCGCTGTCGATGAGCGGACGCAGGCCCGCATACGAGCCGAGGACGTCGTCGGGTCCCAACTGCACCGCCAGCGCGGTGTTGACGGTGTCCAACAGGAACGACACTTCCTGCGGCGTCGGCTCGGGCACATCCGGGATCGGGCCGGGAGCGTCCTCGTCGGTCAGCCCGAGATAGACCCGGCCCAGCTGCTCGGGCATGGCGAAGACGAACCGGTTGATCTCCCCCGGTATCGGAACCGTGAGCGCAGCAACGGGATTGCCGAAAGCTGCGGCGTCGAACACCAGGTGGGTGCCGCGGCTGGGCCGCAAGGCGATGGAGGTGTCGACCTCGCCGGCCCACACCCCGGCAGCGTTGACGACGGCGCGCGGCGCCACTGTCAGGGTCTGGCCGGTGAGCGTGTCGGTGAGGGTGACCGAGCTCCCCGACGCCTGCGACGCCGCCACCCGGGTCAGGATGCGGGCGCCGTGCTGGGCGGCGGTGCGGGCCACCGCGGTGACCAGGCGGGCATCGTCGACGAGCTGGCCGTCGTAGGCCAGCAGCGCGCCGTCGAGCCCCGCGGTGCGCACCGTCGGGGCCAGCTCCACGGCCCGGGCCGCGTCGACGCGCCGGGACCGGGGCAGCGTCGCCGGGGAGGTGCCCGCGAGCCGGCGTAGCCCGTCGCCGGCGGCGAAGCCGACTCGCACCAACGCCCGCGCGGCGGTGTTCATCTCGGGCAGCAGCGGAACCAGCTGCGGCATGGCGTGCACCAGGTGGGGGGCGGTGCGGGTCATCAGGATGTGCCGCTCGGCGGCGCTGCGCCGGGCGATCCCCACATTGCCGCTGGCCAGGTAGCGCAGCCCGCCGTGCACCAGCTTCGAGCTCCACCGGCTGGTCCCGAAGGCCAGATCGTGCTTCTCGACGAGCACCACCGACAGCCCGCGGGTCGCGGCGTCGAGAGCGATGCCCGCA
>JAXHTL010000098.1:0-16827 GCA_034190095.1 Actinomycetota bacterium | reverse complement strand
CCGTCGGAGCCGTCGGAGCCTGAGGCATCGCTGCCGCCGCGGATCAGGGCCAGCGTCCCGGCCAGCTCGTCGGGTTTGACCAGCACCTCGCGCGCCTTCGAACCCTCCGAGGGGCCGACGATGCTGCGGGTCTCCATCAGGTCCATCAGCCGGCCGGCCTTGGCGAAGCCCACCCGCAGCTTGCGCTGCAGCATCGAGGTCGACCCGAACTGGGAGGACACCACCAGCTCCACCGCCTGCAGGAAGACGTCCATGTCGTCGCCGATGTCGGGGTCGACGTCCTTGCGCTCACCGCCCTTGGCGGTGGTGACACCCTCGGTGTACTCCGGCTCGGCCTGCTCCTTGGTGGCCGAGACCACCGCATGGATCTCCTCGTCGGTGATGAAGGCGCCCTGCAGCCGGATCGGCTTGTTGGCCCCCATCGGCAGGAACAGTCCGTCGCCCATCCCGATCAGCTTCTCGGCGCCCTGCTGGTCCAGGATGACCCGGCTGTCGGTCAACGACGAGGTGGCGAATGCCAACCGCGAGGGCACGTTGGTCTTGATCAGGCCGGTGACCACGTCGACCGACGGCCGCTGGGTGGCCAGCACCAGGTGGATGCCCGCGGCGCGGGCCTTCTGGGTGATGCGCACGATGGCGTCTTCGACGTCGCGTGGCGCGGTCATCATCAGATCGGCGAGTTCGTCGACGATCGCGACGATGTAGGGATAGGGCTTGTACTCGCGCTGCGACCCGAGCGGTGCGGTGATCTCACCGGAGCGCACCTTCTCGTTGAAGACGTCGATGTGACGCACCCGGGAGGCCTGCATGTCCTGGTAGCGCTGCTCCATCTCCTCGACCAGCCACGCCAGTGCGGCAGCGGCCTTCTTCGGTTCGGTGATGATCGGGGTCACCAGGTGCGGAATGCCCTCGTAGGGCGTCAGTTCCACCATCTTGGGATCGATCAGGATCATCCTGACCTCCTCCGGGGTGGCGCGGGCCAGCAGTGAGACGAGCATCGAGTTGACGAAGCTGGACTTGCCCGATCCGGTGGAGCCGGCCACCAGCAGGTGGGGCATCTTCGCCAGATTGGCCGAGATCATCTCGCCCTCAATGTCTTTGCCCAGGCCGATGACCAGCGGGTGGTGATCCGAGCGGGTGCTGGGGTCGGTCAGCACATCGGCCAGCCGGACCATCTCCCGGTCGGTGTTGGGGACCTCGATCCCGACTGCGGACTTCCCCGGGATCGGCGCCAGCATCCGCACGCTCTCGGTGGCGACCGCATAGGCGATGTTGCGGTGCAGCGCGGTGATCTTCTCGACCTTGACGCCGGGCCCGAGCTCGACCTCGTAGCGGGTGACGGTCGGCCCGCGGGTGCAGCCGGTGACCGACGCGTCGACCTTGAACTGCTGCAGCACCGAGGTGATGGCGTTCTCCATCTGCTCGTTGGCCACACTGCGCCGCTTCGGCGGGTCCCCGGCGACCAGCAGGTCCAGCGAGGGCAGCGTGTAGGGACCGTCCACCACCCGGTCCAGCGACAGCTGGGGCTCCTTGCGCGTCTTCTTGCGGGTACGCGTCGCCGGCTCGGCAGCGGGGGGCGTGCCGCCGCCGTCCTCGGGGTCGACGGGGTAGTTGTCCATCGGCGATCCCGAGGGCGCGGGCAGCACCTCGGTCGGCTGGGTCGGTGACGGCCAGGACCGGTCCTCGTCGCCGGCGTAGCCGGCCGGGTCGTCGTAGTAGCCGTCGGAGAAGTCGTCGTGTTCCTCGTCGTACTCGTCGTCGTCGTATTCGTCGTCGTAGTCGCGGCTCCACCGGGTGGGGAACATCGCCCGAACCGTCGCCGGGACCTCCCGGATGGTCGTCCCGGTCACCAGCAGCGCGCCGAACAGCACGCCGATGAACAGCAGCGGCGCAGCGATCCACGCGGTCAGCCCGTCGGCCAGCGGGCCGCCGATGGCGAATCCGAGGAATCCCGCCGCGTGCTGGCGCGCGGTCGGGTCCTGGGGCGACCCCGACCACAGGTGCCACAGCCCGAGGGCCGGCAGGGCGATCATCGCGGCGCCCAGGATCAACCGGGGACGCGCCTCGGGGTCGGGTTCGGAACGCATCAGTGCGATCCCGAGGGCGGCGAGCGCCACCGGCACCAGCACCACGGCCGCACCGATGAGGATGCGCACGAACGTGTCGATCCAGGCTCCGATCGGCCGCGCGGCGTCGAACCAGGATCCGGCGGCCACGATGACGGCCAGGCCGAGCAGCGCCAGTGCGATGCCGTCGCGGCGGTGCCCGGGGTCGAGATCGCGGGCCCGGCCCACCGAGCGGGCCGTGCTTCCGGCCCCCTTGGCCAGCATCAGCCATCCGGCGCGGATGCCGCGCCCCACGGCCGTGCCGGCGGTGGAGACCACCGACGGGTTTCGCCGGGGCGGCTTGCGGCGGGACGGCGCCGGGCGCGCAGGCCGCGATGCACCCCGCGAACCGGCCTTTGACCTGGTCGGACGGGCAGAAGAGCGAGCCGCGGTCTTACTTGCCATGGGTGCAAGCCTAGTCGCTTTCACCTCAGATACACCATCAGCCACACTGGTCACAGATTGGTTGCGATCCCCCGCAGGCGCTCGATGATCACGTAATAAAGTGGACAACTGTCCAGAACACGCTCAGCGAGGAGTCTTCATGCCAGTCGTCGTCGTCGCCACCATGACCGCCAAGCCCGAATCCGTGGACAGTGTTCGGCAGGCGTGTCAGCAGGCCGTGGAGGCGGTGCACAACGAGCCGGGCTGCCAGCTCTACTCGTTGCACGAGGCCGACGGCACCTTCGTGTTCGTCGAGCAGTGGGCTGATGCGGATGCACTCACCGCGCACAGCAAGGCACCGGCGATCGCGACCCTGTTCGGCACCATCGGCGAACTGCTCGACGGCGCACCGGACATCAAGATGCTGCAACCGGTCGTGGCGGGGGATCCCGCCAAGGGCCAGCTGCGCCCGTAGCCTTCTCGTCATGGGTGAACTCACCGGCAAGGTCGCATTCATCACCGGCGCCGCGAGGGGCCAGGGCAGGGCGCACGCGGTCAAACTCGCCTCCGAGGGCGCCGACATCATCGCGCTGGATCTGTGCGACCAGATCACCTCGGTGCCCTACCCGTTGGCCACGCCGGAGGACTTGGACGCCACCGTCAAGCTCGTCGAGGAGACCGGGGCGCGCATCGTGGCCTGCCAGGCCGACGTGCGCGACCGCGACGCGGTGAAGGCGGCGGTGCGCGAAGGCACCGAGGCCCTGGGTGAGCGCCTCGACATCGTCATCGCCAACGCCGGGATCGCCCCGATGGCGGCAGCCGACGCCTGGCAGGACGTCATCGACGTCAACCTCACCGGTGTCTACAACACCGTCGATGTGGCGATGAAACCGATGATCAAGTTCGGCAACGGCGGATCCATGGTGCTCACCAGCTCGGTGGCGGGGCTGGTGGGCCTCGGTTCGCCGATGGCCGGTTCGGTCGGCTACGCCGCGGCCAAGCACGGCATCGTCGGCATCATGCGGGTGTACGCCAATTTCCTGGCCCAGTACAGCATCCGGGTCAACTCGGTGCATCCTGCCGGGGTCAACACCCCGATGATCGACAACGAGTTCACCCGCTCCTGGCTGGAAGGGATCGCCCAGGAAAGCCAGGGCGGCGGACCCGACATGGGCAACGCCCTGCCGGTGCAGGCACTCGAACCCGAGGACATCGCGAACGCGGCGTTCTGGCTGGTGTCCGATGCCGCACGCTATGTCACCGGCGTCGCGCTGCCGGTCGATGCGGGCTATGTGAACAAGCGCTGACCGGCCCCGGTGTCCGCACAAGCCGCCGCCCGGACCGCGCTGGGCCCGATGATGCTCGCCGCGATCGAGCACAACGAACCACCGGGCCGGCGCCTGGTCGACGACGACCTGGCCGCAGCGTTTCTTCCCGCCCGCTGGCGCTGGCTGGTCGCCCTGACGCGCTCGGCGGCCGTGCGAAGGGCTGTCCTGGCCGGTTCGCACCGGTCCGGACCCGGCCTGTGGGCCAGCATCGCCTGCCGCAAACGCCTGATCGACGAGCGCCTGTCCGACCCCGTCAACGAAGTCGACGCGGTGGTGGTACTCGGCGCGGGGCTGGACACCCGGGCATGCCGGATCGCCAGGCACAGCGACCTGCCGGTCTACGAGGTCGACCAGCCGGTCACCATCGGGCGTAAACAGGCGGTGCTGCAGCGGGTGCTCGGCGGAACACCGGCCTCGGTCCACCTGGTTGCGGTCGACCTGGAATCCGAACCGGTCATCCCGGCCCTGCAGGCGCACGGCTACCGTCGCACCGACCGCACGTTTTTCATCTGGGAGGGCGTCACGCAGTACCTCACGCCGGCGGCGGTGCGAGCGACCCTCGACGGGCTGCGCGACGCCGCGCCGGGCAGCCGGCTGATCTTCACCTACATCCGCCAGGACTTCATCGACGGCACCGATCTGCATGGCGCCGAGGCGTTGTACCGGCGGTTCCGCCGGGGTGCGCAGCTGTGGAAGTCGGGTCTGGTGCGCGAGGAGGTCGGCGACCTACTGGCCGGCTACGGTTGGCGTCTCGTCGAACAGGACGGACCGAGTTACTTCCGCGACACCTACATCCGGCCCACCGGGCGCTCGCTGACCGCGTCGCCGCTGGAGTGGACGGCACTGGCCGAACGTTGATCGCCGGGCCGGCCGTCAGCCGATCTCGATGACCGTCGGCACGATCATCGGCTGGCGGCGGTAGGTCTCCCCCACCCATTTGCCGACGGTCCGCCGCACCGCCTGGGCGATCCGGGTGGGATCGGTGATGTTCTGCCCGGCGAGGTTCTCCAGTTCTGCCTCCACCTTCAGCGCCACCGGCTCCAGCGCCTTGGGGTCTTCGGAGAAACCGCGCGAATGCAGGTGTGCGGGCCCGGCGGCCTTCCCGGTGCCCCGCCGCACGACGACCGTCACCGCGACGAAACCCGAGGACAGGATCAGCCTTTCACCCAGAGTCGCATCACCGACGTCACCGGTGACGAGCCCGTCGACGAACATCTTGCCCACCGGCACCGCCCCGGCGATCCGGGCGCGGCCGCTCACCAGATCCACGCTGACACCGTTCTCGGCGACCACGATGTTCTCCTCGGGCACGCCGGTGCGCGCTGCCAGCGCGGCGTTGGCCCGCAGCATCCGCCAGGTCCCGTGCACCGGCATCACATTGCGCGGCCGCACCCCGTTGTAGAGGAACGCCAGCTCGCCGGCGTACGCGTGGCCCGAAACGTGAATGCGGGCCTGCTGGTTGGTGACGACGCGGGCCCCGATCTTGGCCAGCGCGTCGATCACCCCGTACACCGCCTCCTCGTTGCCGGGGATCAGCGAGGAGGACAGCACGATCAGGTCGCCGTCGGTGAGGGTGATGCTGCGGTGCTCCCCGCGCGACATCCGCGACAGCGCGGCCATCGGCTCACCCTGGGTGCCGGTGGTGATCAGCACAACCCGGTCGGCGGGCATCATCTCGGCGGCGGCGATGTCGAGCACGTCCTCGTCGGCGACCTCGAGGTAGCCCAGCTCGCGGGCGATCCCCATGTTGCGCACCATCGAGCGGCCGACGAACGACACCCGGCGTCCGAGCGCCACGGCGGCGTCGATGATCTGTTGCACGCGATAGACGTTCGAGGCGAAGCAGGCCACGATGACCCGGCCCTCGGCTCCCCGGATCAACCGGTGCAGCGCCGGGCCGATCTCACTTTCCGACGGCCCGACGCCGGGGATGTCGGCGTTGGTGGAGTCGCACAGGAACAGATCCACCCCGGCATCGCCGAGTCGCGACATCCCGGGCAGGTCGGTGGGCTTGCCGTCGAGCGGCATCTGATCGAGCTTGATGTCGCCGGTGTGCAGCACGGTGCCCGCCCCGGTGTGGATCGCGATCGCCAGACATCCCGGGATGGAGTGGTTGACGGTGAAGTACTGGCATTCGAACACCCCGTGCGTGCTCTTCTGCCCGGCGTCCACCTCGACGAACACCGGCTTGATGCGGTGTTCCCGGCATTTGGCGGCCACCAGCGCCAGGGTGAACTTGGATCCCACGATGGGGATGTCGGGCCGCAGCTTCAGCAGGAACGGGATCGCGCCGATGTGATCCTCGTGCGCGTGGGTGACCACGACGGCCTCCACCTCGTCGAGGCGGTGTTCGATGTGCCGCAGATCGGGCAGGATCAGGTCGACGCCGGGCTCGTCGTGGGTCGGGAACAACACCCCGCAGTCGACCACCAGCAGCCGACCCAGATGCTCGAAAACGGTCATGTTGCGGCCGATTTCGTTGATGCCGCCCAGAGCGGTGACGCGCAGGGCGCCGGGAGCCAGGGGCTCCGGAGGGGAAAGCGTCGCGTCCACTACCAAACCACTACCTCAACACCGCAGCCGAGCGCATGTCGTTGGCCAGCGCCTCGATCTGGTCGGCGCTGGCCGGCATCTGCGGCAGGCGCGGGTCGCCGGCCTCGAAGCCCTGCAACCGCAGCCCCTCCTTGGACAGTGTCACCCCGCCCAACCGGATCTGAGCCGCCGACAGCGGCCCGAGCGAGACGCTGATCTTGCGGGCGGTGGCGATGTCACCGGACGTGAACGCGGTCAGCATGTCCCGCAGCTGGCCGGCCGCGACATGCCCCCAGACGCTGACGAACCCGACCGCACCCATCGCCAGCCACGGCAGGTTCAGCGAGTCGTCCCCGGAGTAGTAGGCCAGGCCGGTCTCGGCGATGATCGCCGCTCCCCCGTGCAGGTCGGCCTTGGCGTCCTTGACCGCGACGATGTTGGGGTGCTGGGCCAGCGTGCGCAGGGTGTCCCAGGCGATCGGGACCAGCGATCGCGGGGGAATGTCGTAGAGCACCACGGGCAGGTCGGTGCTGTCGGCGACGGCGGTGAAGTGCGCGAGCAACCCTGCCTGGGGCGGACGCGAGTAGTACGGCGTGACCACCAGCAACCCGTGGGCGCCCTCGGCGGCACACGCCTTGGCCAGATGCATACTGTGGGCCGTGTCATAGCTTCCGGCACCGGCGATGACGCGGGCCCGGTCACCGACGGCCTCGAGCACCGTCCGGAGCAACAGGATCTTCTCGTCGTCGGTGGTGGTCGGCGATTCACCGGTGGTCCCGGACAACACCAGACCATCGCAGCCCTGGTCGATCAGGCGATTGGCCAGCCGCGCGGCGGTGGCGGTGTCCAGCGTGCCGTCGGGCTTGAACGGAGTCACCATGGCGGTCAGCAGCGTGCCCAAACGGGCGGGGGCGTCGAATCCGCTGGTGCTCACGGGCAACTAGGTTACCTGCTCAGCCGCCGGCGTCACGACTGCCTTTGGGCTATGCCTCGGTGGCCAGCGGACTGGTCGCGACCTCGGTCCCGTCGGCCAGCTCGGTGATCTCGAAATCGGCGAACACCTGCGGCGCCACGCCGACGAGCTGACGCAGACATTCGATCGCCAGCCGGCGGATCTCCACATCGGCGTGCTCGCTGGCCCGCATCGCGATGAAGTGCCGCCAGGCCCGATAGTTACCGGTGACGACGATGCGGGTCTCGGTGGCGTTGGGCAGCACCGCGCGGGCGGCCTGGCGGGCCTGCTTGCGTCGCAGCACTGCGGCGCGTTCGCCGGCCTCGTCGACCATGAACGTGGCCTCCAGCCGGTTCAGCAGTTCGGCGTAGGCGGCCCGGCTGGCGTCGGCGGCGGCGGCCAGGATCTCGGCCAGCTCGGGGTCGTCGGCGATCCCGGGCGGCGCGACCACCTGCGCGTCGTGCTCGGGCACATACCGCTGGGACAGCTGCGAGTAGGAGAAGTGCCGGTGCCGGACCAGTTCGTGGGTGCACGAACGGGAGATGCCGGTGATGTAGAAGGACACCGAGGCGTGCTCGAGCACCGCGAAGTGCCCGACGTCGATGATGTGGCGCAGATACGACGCGTTGGTGGCGGTCCGCGGATTGGGCTTCGACCAGCTCTGATAGCACGCCCGGCCGGCGAATTCGACCAGCGCCGGACCACCGTCGGCATCGGTGCTCCACGGCACGTCCGGGGGCGGACAGAATTCCGTCTTGGCGATCAGCTGCACCCGCAGCGGCGCGATCTCGGCCACGCGGGGAGCCTAACGCGCTCACCGCCCTCTCCCTCGTCGAGACTGCATCAGCGGCGCCGCCCACTCGCACTTTCTCGCCCTGAGCGCAGCCTCGACGGAGGTTAAGGTGATCCATGCCCGACTCTGCGGCCGACTCGATGGCCGACTCCACCCTCGCCGCGCGCCTGCTCGACGTCATCGACCACGACATCCTGCCGCTGACCGAGCGCGGGGTGGCCGCCGGCAACAAGGTCTTCGGGGCGGCGCTGCTGGCCAAGTCGGACCTGACGGTCGTCGTCGCCGGCACCAACGACGAAACCGACAACCCGCTGTGGCACGGCGAGGTCAACACGCTGCGCCAGTTCTACGAGATGCCCGACCGGCCCTCGACCGCCGACCTGCTCTTCTTGACCACCCACGAGCCGTGCACCCTGTGCATGTCGGCGATCACCTGGGCCGGTTTCGACAACTACTACTACTTCTACAGCCACGAGGATTCCCGCGACAGCTTCGCGATTCCGCACGACCTCAAGATCCTCAAGGAGCTGTTCGGCCTGGAACCGGGCGGCTACCGGCGCTCCAACGAGTTCTGGACGGCGTACGCGATCACCGACCTGATCGAGGCCGCACCGGAGCCGCGGCGCTCCGAGCTCCTCGAGCGACGTGACCGAATCCGTCACCGCTACGACGCGCTCTCCAGCCGCTACCAGGAATCCAAGGGCGGCAACGCCATTCCATTCAGTTAGGACGCGGTTTCCAGTCCGTCCAACTCGCGGAATGCGATCCGGTCACCGCCGGCGCGTTTCGATTCGTACATCGCCGCGTCCGCGATCCCGATGAGCTGCTCGACGAAACCCGGATGGGCAACCGGCGCATAAGGCTCCACCTGCGCGCTGCACGTTCCCAGGCTTGCGGTGACGTCGAGCGGAGTCGCGGCGATTCCGGCCCGGATGCGTTCCACGATCGTTCGGTGGCGTGAGACGAGTTCGGCGTCGGCGACCACGAATTCCTCGCCCCCCAGCCGGGCCAGCGCGGCGCCGGGTCCGCACTGGTCCTGGAGTACGGTGGCAACGCTGACCAGCGCCTCGTCCCCGGCGGCGTGTCCGTAGGTGTCGTTGAGCTTCTTGAAGTTGTCCAGGTCCACCATGGTCACGTTGAGCCGCACGCCCCGCGCCGGCGGTTGCGCGGCGATCAGTTCGGAAACCGCATTCAGGAACGAACGCCGGTTGAGCAGGCCGGTGAGCGGGTCGCGGTCGGAGTTGCGCAGGTCGATACGCAAGGAGTGCACCAACGAGAAGATCCCGAACGGCACCCCGATGTTGAGCGCGACCACGATCAGCGCCGCCGCTGCGGCCAACGCGGTGTCACCGGTCCCCAGCACCAGCCGGCCGGCCGAGATCGCCGCGCACGCCATTGCCAAGCCGAAGTTCGCCAGCACGTGACTGAAGGCATGGAAGTAGGCCAGGAATCCACCGAGAACCGCGAACACCGTGCATCCCATGAGTGCGCCATACGCGCTCGACAACGACAGGCACGTCGCGGCGATGCAGACGCTGCACAGGATGCTGTAGATCACCGACAGCCGCCGCGTCGGCCAGCCGAACAGCCACACCACCGATGCGGCGGCGGCGCACACCGCCGCCGCGATCGCAACCGCCGCACCCGAGGCGGTGTTCGGACCAACGGGGCTGCCCAGCATGATCAGCGGCACCGCGGCCAGCGCAACCGTGAACGCGAACGTGGCGAACCGCCACTGCAACTGCAGCCCGCGGTCGTGCAGATAGCCGCTGAACCAGTCGAACTGTTCAGCCTGGCGCCACCAGGTGACCATGTGTACTCCAGAAACGGATCCGGCGCCGCGGTCAGTCCGGATTCGCGGCGACGAAATCCACCACCACGGAGGCGAGTTCAGCGCCTTTGTCCTCCTGCAGGAAGTGCCCAGCCTGGCCGATCGTCACGTGCGGCTGACCTGCGGCGCCGGGGATGAGCTTGCGCAGCACCGCATCGGCGCCGCGGGTGATCGGGTCGGAATCGGAGAAGGCGCACAGGAAGGGCTTGCTGAAACGGCTCAGCGCCTGCCAGGCGGCCCGGTTCGCCGGCCCAGCGGGATCGTCGGGGCTGATCGGCACCAGCAGCGGGAACTGCCGGGCACCGGCCTTGTATGTGTCGTCGGGAAACGGTGCGTCGTAGGCGGCGATGACCTCGGGGGTCAGCGTCCCGACGCAGCCACCGCCGATGATCGTGCCGACCGGGAAGTCCGGGGTCTCCTGGCTGAACTTCTGCCACGCCAGGAAGGCTTCGCCGGGGTGGTGGTCCCCGGTCGGCAACATCGTGTTGGCGGCGACGACACGGGCGAAGTGGTCCGGGTGCTCACCGACCAGGCGCAGGCCGATGAGCCCACCCCAGTCCTGGCAGACCAGGGTGATCTCGGTCAGCCCGATGGACTGGATCGCAGCCCAGGTCCAGTCGACGTGGGCCTGATACGTGTAGTCCTCGCGCCGGGTCGGTTTGTCGCTGCGGCCGAACCCGACGAGGTCGATCGCGACCGCCCGCAATCCGGCCTCGACGAGCACCGGGATCATCCACCGGTACAGGTAGCTCCACGACGGCTCGCCGTGCAGCAGCAGCACGACCGGCCCGTCTGCGGGGCCCTCGTCGAGGTAGTGCATCCGGAGCGGTCCGACCTCGACATAGTGCGGTTCGAACGGGAAATCCGGGAGGTCGGCGAATCTGTCGTCGGGGGTGCGCAGCACGTCCATGGCTTCAGCTAACCAAGGCGGCACCCAGTTGCGCCACCAGGTCGCCGCGATCACCGACGATCACGTCGTCGAGCCCGAGCCAGTCGGCCATCGACCGCAGCTCGGCAGCCAGCGCGGCGGCCACCTGCGCCGGATCGCGGCCCGCTTCGATGAACGCTCCGAGGACCATCAGCGCTCCCGCGGTGCGGTCGGCTTTGAGGTCGACGCGCCCCACCAGTTCTCCGTCGAGCAGGAACGGCCACACGTAGTAGCCGTACCGCCGTTTGGGCTCCGGCGTGTAGATCTCGATGCGGTAGTGGAAGCCGAACAGCCGCTCGACACGGGGACGGAAGAAGATCAGCGGATCGAACGGGCACAGCAGCGCGGTGCCCCTGTTTCGGCGTGGCACGGACTGACCGGCCCGCAGGTAGGCCGGAGCGGTCCAGCCCTCGACGTCGACACGCTCGAGTTCGCCGGCGGCAACCAGCTCGGCGATCGCGGGTTTGATCTGGGCGGCGCCCAGCCGGAAGTAGTCGCGGATGTCGGCCTCGGTGGCGACACCCAGTGCGGTGGCGGCCCGGCGGGCGAGCTCGCGCACCGCGTCGCGCTCGTCCAACTGCCGGTCCAGCACCTCCGCAGGCAGTACCCGTTCGGCCAGGTCGTAGTGGCGCGCGAACCCCACCCTGGTCGCGGTGGCCAGCACCCCCGACGACCACAGGGCTTCGGCCACCCACTTGGTGTCGCTGCGGTCCCACCAGGGCCCCTTGCGCCCGCGGGGTGCCGCTTCCAGATGCGCCTCGATCTGACCTGCCGTCGACGGACCCAGTGCGGTCACCGCTTCGACGACATCCTCGGCCAGCTTGGCGTTCTTGCGGACGATCTCGGTCCCCCACCGGCCGTGTCGGTACTGCTGCATCCGCCAGCGCAGCAGCGGCCAGTCGTCGACGGCCATCAGGGCGGCCTCATGCGCCCAGTACTCGATCAGCAACCGGGGCGAGCGTGCCGAATGGCTCCACGCGGCGCGGTCGAGTACGTCACGGTCGTAGACCCCCAGGCGGCTGAAAACCGGCGCGTAGTGGGCGCGCACCGCCACCGAGACCGAGTCCAGCTGCAGGACCTGCAGTCGGTTGATGAGCCGCTTGAGGTGCGCGCGGGTGACCGGACCTGCCGGTGCCGGCTCCCCGAAGCCCTGGGCCGCGACCGCCACCCGCCGCGCCTGCGCGGCGGACAGCGTCGTCACGCCCGGACGTAGGTGTAGAAGCGGTAGCGCAGCCCCGAGGCACTGTCCTGCCAGTCCCCCGCGGTGCCGAACCACTCCTCGTCGAGCACCGGCGCCAGCGCGTCGTCGTCCTCGCGGTGCAGGTTGATGTCGACCTCGGTGACCTCGCAGCGCGACGCGAGCGGCAACGTCAGTCCGTAGACCTGGGACCCGCCGATGACCCATGCGTCCTCGAGCGGGGCGTCGTCGAGGGTGGTGATGACCTCTGCTCCGTCAGCCATGTAGTCAGCATGGCGGGTCAGTACGACATTCCTGCGGCCCGGCAACGGACGGAACCGCTCGGGCAGCGACTCCCAGGTGGTCCGGCCCATGATCACCGTGTGACCCATGGTCAGTTCCTTGAAGCGGGCCATGTCCTCCGGGACGTGCCACGGGATGGAGTTGCCCCGGCCGATCACCCCGGACGACGACTGCGCCCAGATCAGGTTCACGCTCACACGGCCACCGGGGCCTTGATCGCCGGGTGCGGGTCGTAGTTGTTGATCACGACATCCTCATAGACGTAGTCGAAGATCGAATCCCGCTTCGCCAGAACGAGTTCCGGATACGGCCGGGGCGTGCGCGACAGTTGCTCGGTCACCTGCGCGACGTGGTTGTCGTAGATGTGGCAGTCCCCTCCGGTCCAGATGAACTCCCCGACACCGAGGCCGGCCTGCGCGGCCATCATGTGGGTCAGCAGTGCATAGCTGGCGATGTTGAACGGTACGCCCAGGAACAGGTCGGCGCTGCGCTGATAGAGCTGGCAGCTCAGGCGGCCGTCCGCGACGTAGAACTGAAAGAACGCATGGCACGGCGGTAGCGCCATCTGGCTGATCTCGCCGACATTCCAGGCCGACACGATGTTGCGTCGCGAGTCCGGGTCGGACTTCAGCAGCTCCAGCGCGGCACTGATCTGGTCGATGTGCTCGCCCGACGGCGTCGGCCAGCAGCGCCACTGAACCCCGTAGACCGGACCTAGATCTCCTGTTGGAGAAGCCCATTCGTCCCAGATCGTGACACCGTGTTGCTGCAGCCAGCCCACGTTGGAGTCGCCGCGCAGAAACCACAGCAACTCGTAGACGATCGACTTGGTGTGCACCTTCTTGGTCGTGATCAACGGGAAGCCCGCGTTGAGGTCGTAGCGCATCTGATGGCCGAACACACTGCGGGTGCCGGTGCCGGTGCGGTCGGACTTGGGAGTCCCGGTTTCGAGCACCAGGCGCAGCAGGTCCTCGTACGGTGTGGCGATCGGCACGCGCCTAGCTTACGTGGACGGCTTCGGAGTAGAACGGAACCCATGCCGACGATCTCCGACACCGTCACGACCGCCGACGGCTCCTGCCCGGTCACGCTGCACACCCCCGACGGCGACGGGCCGTGGCCCGGCATCGTCATGTACCCCGACGCCGGCGGCGCCCGTCCCACCTTCTCGGCGATGGGTGACGAACTCGCCGCGCTCGGCTATGCGGTGCTGGTCCCCGACGTGTACTACCGCGAGGGCGACTGGGCACCGTTCGACATGGCGACGGTCTTCGGCGACGAGGACGCCCGCAAACGACTGTTCTCGATGATCTCCACGGTCACCCCCGATCTGATGACCGCCGACGCCACCGCGTTCTTCGACTACCTGGCCGGGCGGCCCGAGGTCAGCGGCGAGTCGTTCGGCGTCACGGGATACTGCATGGGCGGTCGGACGTCACTGGTGGTGGCCGGCCGGGTACCCGACCGGGTCGCTGCGGCGATGTCGTTCCACGGTGGCGGCCTGGTCGCCGACGACCCCGACAGCCCCCACCTGCTCGCCGAGAGCATCCGGGCCGCGGTCTATGTCGGTGCTGCACAGGATGACCGGTCGTTCACCCGGGAGGACGGCGCGACGCTCGACAAGGCGCTCACCGCTGCGGGCGTGCAGCACACCATCGAGTGGTATCCGGCGTTGCACGGCTTCGCGGTGCCCGACAATGCACCCTTCGACGAGGCGGCGGCACAGCGGCACCGGGAAGCGATGCGCTCGTTCTTCGAGGCGCACCTGGGCTGAGCGGGTCTGCGCTACGCAGGTGGCGGCTGGGCGCGGTGTCGGCGCCGCTCCTCCCGGAACGTCTTGACCGCACGGAACCCGCCGCGGAAGGCGTAGACACCGGCGGCAAGCGTCACGCAGATCAGCACGATGAACAGCAGCAGCCAGTTGGTCTTGGTGTGCGGTACGTGCCACCACACGGTGGTGAACAGGATCGCCGAGATGAACACCACGATGTCGCGCCAGTTGCCCTCGTAGGACACCGCGATCTCGCGGAGCTGCCGGTTCTTGTTGATGCCGGCGATGATGTCGTCGATCCGGATGTCGATGACGTGCTGCAGGTTGGCCCGACGCTGCACCTGGTCTTCGGGAATCCGGGCGAGCAGGTCCATGTCCTTGGCGATCAACGCCCGGACATCGGGCCCCTTGAAGTTGCCCGCCACCATCCCCAGAAGTGCGCCGCCGGCGATGGGCGCTCCGGCGACAGCGATATCGGCGATACCGGGCATGTGGCTCCTCCGTCAGGACGTCAACGACCGAGCGTCGCGCCGACCACCCCCGCGACTGCGAAGAGAACGACCACGCCCAGGAGCAATGTACCGAGGCTGGTCACGATCACGACGGTTCTGGACGCCCTGGACCGGATCGCCGCGAAGTTGATGATCACTCCGGCGAATCCCAGCAGGGCTCCGAGTACCCCACCGATGAACACCAGCAGAACGGGCAGGAAGGCCACGGCCTTGAGGTAGCCGGGCGCTTCGGGGCCGGTCCGGTGGAGCGCGCCGTCGACCTCGATCCTCGGATAGGTGTCCCAGAAGCGCAGCGGCTTGATCTGGCCCGGGCGAGGCCGACCGTCGGTCCCGGCGAGTTCGAACCTTCCGAACCTGGTCGGTACCTCAGCGTCGTCGACGAACAGGCGGCGCCGTCCGCTCCAGACGCTGGTCTCGACCGTCAACGAACCGGCGACCCCCGGGATCGTCAACGGCTCGGTGCGCACCCGCTCACCTCACCCCATCAGGTGCGCGGCCACCGTCGCACCCAGGTTCCAGCACGCCTCGAGGTCATCCTTGGCCGGCTTTCCGGCCACGGTCACCGTCTCGGCGGCCTTGGCCCACCCCAGGCCCGCGGTGATGGTGTCGACCGCGCGCTGGGCGCCTTCGGTGCCTTCGTTGCCGTGCAGCCACAACCCGAAGGGACGCCCCTGCGTGGTGTCGAGGATCTGGTAGTAGGCACAGTCGAAGGCGTGTTTGAGCGCGCCACTGATGTAGCCGAGGTTGGCCGGGGTGCCCAGCAGGTAGCCGTCGGCGTCGAGCATCTCGGCCGGAGAGACGGTCAGTGCCGGGCGGCGCAGCACCTCGACCCCCTCGATCTCCGGATCGGTCGCGCCGGAGAGCACGGATTCGAACATCTCCTGGCAGTGCGGCGACGGGGTGTGGTGCACGATCAGCAGGCGTGCCATCAGCTGGGCCTTCCTTCCTCCATCTGCACGGCCTTCTTCATGGTCTCTCTGGCTCTGCCGCGATCGCCGGCATAGTCGTACGCGCGTGCCAGTCGGTACCAACGGCGCCAGTTGTCCGGGTCGGCCTCGAGTTCCTCGCGGACCTTCGCGAACAACGCGTCGGCGGCTTCCCGATCGATTCGGCCGGAGGGCCTGCGCGGTAGTGCGCTGACATCCAGTTCGAGGCCTTCCTCGCGCACGATACGAGCCAGACGCTGGTGCGCCAGACCGGCTTTGAGGGTGGCCAGCAGGACCCAGACGCCGATGAACGGCAGCACCATGATGGCCAGCCCGAGCCCGATGGCCACGACGTCACCGGAGCTGATGAACATCCATGCCAGACGCCAGAGCATGAAGAAGTACGCGATGAGCGCAAGGCACATGAAGCCGATCAGCAGCTGGATCCGCAGTGCGCGTGCGCCCTCGCTCATGACAGGTCGAGCAGCGGTTCGATTCCGACCGTCAGGCCGGGGAACTCACCGATTCTGCGGACGGCCAGCAGCACACCGGGCACGAACGAGGTGCGATCGATGCTGTCGTGGCGGATGGTAAGCGTCTCTCCCTGGGTGCCGAACAACACCTCCTGGTGAGCGACCAGCCCGGCGAGCCGCACCGAGTGCACCGGGATGCCGTCGACGTCCGCACCGCGGGCCCCCTCGAGGCCGGTGCTGGTGGCATCGGGGTTGGGGGGCAGTTCTTTTCGGGCCGCGGCGATGAGTTGCGCGGTGCGCGCGGCGGTACCCGACGGCGCGTCGGCCTTGTAGGGATGATGCAGCTCGATGACCTCGACGGACTCGAAGAACCGTGCGGCCTGTTTGGCGAAGTGCATCGACAGCACCGCTCCGATGGCGAAATTCGGCGCGATGAGCACGCTCGCCCCGGGTTTGGCCGCGACCCACTGCCCGACCTGGTCGAGTCGTTCCTCGGTGAATCCCGTGGTCCCGACGACGGCGTGGATGCCGTGGTCGATGCAGAACTTCAGGTTGTCCATGACGACGTTGGGATGGGTGAAGTCGATGACGACCTCGGTGCTGGTGTCGGTCAATGCCGAGAGCGGGTCGCCGGCGTCGACGCCGGTGGTGAAGATCAGATCGTCGGCGCTTTCCACACCGGCCACCATGGCCGCGCCCACTTTGCCCTTTGCACCCAGCACTCCGACTCGCATGCGCTCAACCCTATCGCCCGAGGTTCACCTGGTGGTTTGGCGACCACTGAAAACTCTTTGGTCACTTGGGTTTCTCCA
>JAXHTL010000097.1:0-16901 GCA_034190095.1 Actinomycetota bacterium | reverse complement strand
CGGCTCGCCTTGACACACCCGGTCGAACAACGTCCTCCGAGTCTCCAACGGATGGGGAAAACCACTTGGCATTGCAACCTCCAAAATCCTGGGACGTTGCAATAGACAATTGATTCTGCCCCCTCGGGAACTACAGGGAATGCACGTTCGTGGCGAATCGCGGCTCAGCGGGGGGTGCCCCCGCCGTCGACCATGATCACCTGACCGGTCAGATAGCTGCCCGCATCCGAGGTCAGCAACAGCGCGGCACCTACCATCTCGTCTGCACTGGCCAGCCGCCGCATCAAGGTGCCGTTGACCATGCCCTCGATGGCCTCGGGTGGATTCTTACGCATCATGTCGGTGTCGACCGGACCGGGCGCCAGTGCGTTCACCCGGATCCCGTCACCGGCGAATTCGGCCGCCATGGACCGGGTGAACGACATCAACGCGGCCTTCATCGACGCGTAGATCGACAGCATCGGCGCGAAGATGAACCCGCCGATCGACACCATGTTCAGCACCGCGGCATGCGGGCTGGACTTCAGATACGGCAGCGCCTCCTGCACCAACATCACCGGACCGCGCAGATTCACCTCGAACGACTTCGTCAGCGCCTCCACCGTCATCTGCCCCAGCGGCTCGGCGAGCGGGTTGGCGGCATTGTTCACCAGCACATCGAGTCCGCCGAACTCAGCAACCGTGCGCTCGACCAGCTCAGAGAGGTCGTCGACCTCCCCGAGATGGGTGGGCACCCCGATAGCTGTGCCACCGAGGGCCCGCAGGTGCTCGGCCGCACCGGCACACGCCTCTGGTTTGCGGCTGGCCACCACCACCTGGGCGCCGGCCAGCACATAGCCTTCGGCCAGCGCCAATCCGATTCCCCGGGTGCCACCGGTGACCACCACGGTCCGGCCCGACATGTCGAACAGCCGGTCGAAGGACGAACGGTCCACTAGATACAGCCGCTGACGCTGATCCGGCGTCCCACGTCGGCGCACACCGCCACATTCGGCGTGTACACCGGCGGCGGGGGCGGTGGCGGCGGAGGCGGAGGGGGTGGCGGCGGAGGTGGCGGCGGCGCTCCGGGTGGCGGCGGTGGCGGTGGCGGCGGAGGCGGAGGGGGTGGCGGCGGAACGTAATTCATCTCCCAGAGCGGATCCGAGCACCCCGTGACGTCGACGAACCGCCCTCCGACGGAGCCACAGATCGCCTCCGCGGTCGGGGCGGGCATCACAACCGGGCTGAGCACTCCGCCCACGAACACCGCCGCGACGGCGACAAGCCAGGACTGGCGCAACTTCGAGCTCCTTCTCGTATCCGCGGCCGGCGCCGCGACACCACGACGATTGTGACAGCCGAGGCGCAGCCTTGGGGTCCGAACCAGCGGCGGGGCCGCCACCCGGCGCGGTCACCTCACCCTGGCGATTTGCCAGATCTGCACGGCCCCGTCAGCACCGCACCTGTTGGCACAGTAACTAGGCGTCCCGGGACACGCCGCCGCCGCCACTGTTCCGTTGCGGAACGACCCTCTCACGGAGCAAACTATGTGTCGGCAGGGGCGCGAAGGTAGGTGCACGTCAAGGAGCCGCGGGCTGCGTCTATAATTCACTCAGCGAACGGCGTGGGAATGTCGTACATTGCTTGGAGTACGCAAACGAGCCCTGTGCGTTCAGATCGCAGTGACATTCGAGGGGTACTCGCGATCTGGGCGCACTAGGGATCGAGAAACCGGCCGCTGGTGAAGCTGCGGTGCGCCCCGGTCAACGGATCGTGGAATGCGAGTGTGTGCGCGAGCAGGCGCAGCGGCGAGGAGAAATCGCCGGCGCTGACGTCGAGCACGTCGGGATAGAGCGGATCCCCGACGATGGGTAGACCCAGCGACGCCATGTGCACCCGCAACTGGTGGGTTCGCCCGGTACGCGGCGTCAACCGGTAGTGTCCCGGGCTCAGCTGCTCGATCAATGTGTGGGCATTCGGCGCACCGGGCTCCTCGACGGCCTGTAAACAGCCA
Source organism: Actinomycetota bacterium (assembly GCA_034190095.1). Lineage (GTDB taxonomy): Bacteria > Actinomycetota > Actinomycetes > Mycobacteriales > Mycobacteriaceae > Mycobacterium. Next base: position 14,908 of record JAXHTL010000097.1, on the reverse strand, counting down.
CGGCGCTTGACGATCCGGCTGACGACCGTGCGCGGAAAGGTCAGTGAAGGATCGTATCCGGCCCGGGCGAGGTAGGTCTTGTGCACCCGCCCCTGGGCGAACATCGTCTGGTAGGCGCCCCGCACCTCACGGCGCACGGTGAACAGCAGCACCCCGGCCGTCAACCGGTCCAACCGGTGAGCGGGCACCAGTTCGGGCAGGGCGAGCTCGCGGCGCAGACGCACCAGCGCCGTCTGCGCGACGTGTCCGCCGCGCGGCATGGTGGCCAGGAAGTGCGGCTTGTCGACCACCACGATGTTCTCGTCGCGGTAGAGCACCGGCATGCCGAACGGCACGACCACCTCGTCCGGCAACTCCCGATAGAGGTACACGACGGCGCCGGCGGGCAGCTCCGTCGTCCCGTCGGCAACGGTCCCATCAGCGCAAACCACTTCGCCGGCAAGGACTTTGTCGCCTGTCCCCCAGCGCCGCGCAAACTCCTCGGCCACGTTGCCCCCCTGCATCCGCACCCGCGCCGGCCCCAAGCCGTCGCGGACGGGAAGCGGAGCCGAGGAACTCAATTCAACGGCACCGGTTCGAGGATCTCGGCGCGTGCCTCGGGGGCTGCGGCCCGCAATGCGTCGGCCGACTCGTCGTCAGGCTGCTTCTGTGAACGCACTTCGGCCTCCACCCGCGCGAGGTAGGTACCCACTTCCCGGTCGATGTCGTCATCGGTCCAATTCAGGATGGGCGCTACGACTTCGGCGACCTCGCGGGCACAGTCGACACCACGGTGCGGATACTCGATCGACACCCGCATGCGCCTGGCGAGAATGTCCTCGAGATGCAGCGCCCCCTCCGCAGCCGCGGCGTACGCAGCCTCCACCTTGAGGTACACCGGAGCGTCGGTGATGGGTTCCAGCAGCTCGGGCCGCTGCTCGGCCATCGCCAGCACCTCGTCGATGAGCGACCCGTAGCGGTCCAGCAGATGCCGCACCCGGTACGGGTGCAGCCCGTAAGACGTTCCCACCCGCTGTGTTTGGTTGATCAGGGCGAAGTATCCGTCCGCGCCCACCAGCGGCACCTTCTCGGTGATCGAGCGCGCCACCCGGGTCGGCACGAACTCCGCGGCGGCGTCGATCGCGTCCTCGGCCATCACCCGGTAGGTGGTGTACTTGCCGCCGGCGATGGCCACCAGCCCCGGTGCGGGCACCGCCACCGCGTGCTCGCGGGACAGCTTGGACGTCTCCTCGCTCTCCCCGGCCAGCAACGGTCGCAGCCCGGCGTAGACGCCGTCGATGTCGTCGTGGGTCAACGGGGTCGCCAGCACGGTGTTGACATGGCCGAGGATGTAGTCGATGTCGGCCTTCGTCGCGGCCGGATGCGCGAGGTCGAGGTTCCAGTCGGTATCGGTGGTCCCGATGATCCAGTGCGTCCCCCACGGGATGACGAACAGCACCGACTTCTCGGTGCGCAGGATGATCGCGACCTCGCTGACGATGCGGTCGCGGGGCACCACGACGTGCACCCCCTTGGAGGCCCGCACCCGAAAACGCCCGCGCTGCTTGGACAACGCCTGGATCTCGTCGGTCCACACCCCGGTCGCGTTGACCACCACGTGCCCGCGCACCTCGGTCACCGCACCGTCTTCGGAGTCGCGCACCCGCACCCCGGTCACCCGGTCACCCTCCCGCAGCAACGCCACGACCTGCGTGGAGGTCCGGACCACCGCGCCGTAGTGGGCCGCGGTGCGCGCCACCGTCATGGTGTGCCGGGCGTCGTCGACCACCGTGTCGTAGTAGCGGATACCACCGATCAGAGCCGAGCGCTTCAAACCCGGCGACAGCCGCAGCGCCCCCGCCCGCGTCAGATGCTTTTGCGCCGGAACGGATTTCGCGCCGCCGAGCTGGTCATAGAGCATGATCCCGGCGGCGACGTAGGGCCGCTCCCACACCCGTCTGGTCAGCGGGAACAGGAACGGCAGCGGTTTGACCAGGTGCGGGGCCAACGTCGTCAGCGACAACTCCCGCTCGTGCAGCGCCTCACGCACCAGCCCGAACTCCAGCTGCTCGAGATAGCGCAAGCCGCCGTGGAACATCTTCGAGCTGCGACTCGACGTCCCCGAGGCGAAGTCGCGGGCCTCGACGAGGGCCACCTTCAGGCCCCGGGTCGCGGCGTCCAGCGCAGCGCCCGCACCGACGACGCCCCCGCCGATCACGACGACGTCGAACTGCTCGGCGCCCAGGCGCTCCCAGGCACGGACCCGTCCCTCGGGGTGAAGGACCGAATCCGGCATCTCGTTGCCCACCAGGCACTCCCTCAGTTACCGGTCAGTACCGGCCCAGCCTACGTGGATCGGAACCGAGAAGCCGTCCACCCAGTCCGTTAGTCGAGGTCGTCGTGCGCCATGAGCCGGCGAGCCGCCTCGACGATGGAACCCGACAGCGACGGATACACCGACAGCGTCTGCGCCAGGTCGGTGACCGAGATCCGGTTCTGCACCGCCAGTGCGATCGGCAGGATCAGCTCCGAGGCGATCGGCGCGACCACCACGCCGCCGATCACCACGCCGGTCGCGGGCCGGCAGAAGATCTTGACGAACCCGTGCCGAAGCAGCGACATCTTCGCTCGGGCGTTGGTGCTCAACGGCAGCGTCAGGGTGCGGGCCGGGACCTCGCCGCTGTCGATCGCCGACTGCGGAATGCCCACCGCACCGATCTCGGGCCGGGTGAACGTCGCCGACGCGACGGTGCGCAGCCGGATCGGCGCCACCCCCTCACCGAGGGCGTGGTACATCGCGATACGGCCCTGCATCGCGGCCACCGAGGCCAACGGCAGCAAACCGGTGCAGTCGCCGGCGGCGTAGATCCCCGAGGCCGGGGTCCGCGACACCCGGTCGACCGGGATGTATCCGCCGCGCTTGAGCTCGACACCGACCCGCTCCAGGCCGAGGTTCTCGGTGTTGGGCACCGAACCGACCGTCATCAGCGCGTGGCTGCCCTCGACGGTGCGCCCGTCGGCCATGGACACCCTGACCCCGGTGTCGGTGCGGGTCACCGAGTCGGCGCGGGCGTTCTTGACCAAGGTCACACCCCGCTCGGCGAACACCTCCTCGAGCACGGCGGCGGCGTCGGAATCCTCATGGGGCAGGATCTGGTCACGGCTGGCCACCACCGTCACCGTGACCCCCAGCTCGGTGTAGGCGTTGCAGAACTCGGCGCCGGTGACCCCGGATCCGACGATGATCAGATGTTCGGGAAGTTCGGGCAGGTCATAGACGTGCCGCCAGGTCAGGATCCGCTCGCCGTCGGGCACCGCGTTGGGCAGCACCCGGGGGCTGGCACCGGTGGCGATCAGCACCACGTCGGCCTTCAGCACGCCGACCTTGCCGTCCGGGGTGGTGACCTTCACCCGGTGATGGGCCATCCCCGAGGTGTCGTCGACCAGTTCGCCCCGCCCGCCGATGATCGTCACACCCTGGTTGAGCAGCTGACGTCCGATGTCGGCGGACTGCGACGCGGCCAACGTCTTGACCCGGTTGTTGATGTCGGGCAGCGAGATGGGGGCGGCATCGATGCCGATGTCGTAGCCCAGGCCCGCGGCGCGGCGCAGCTCGGTGCGCACTCCGGTCGACGCGATCAGCGTCTTCGACGGCACGCAGTCGTAGAGCACACAGGCCCCGCCCAGCCCGTCCGAGTCGACGACGGTCACTTGGACGACGTCGCGTCCATGGGCGGCTGCCACCAGCGCCGCCTCGTATCCGGCCGGTCCTCCACCGATGATGACGATGCGCGTTACCACGCCCCCAACCTATTGCACGGCCGCTGCGGCGGGCGCGCGGACGCCGTGGGGTGCGAAGGGGGTTCACAATGCGTTTAAGCTTTTCGGGTGCCGCTCTACGCCGCCTATGGATCGAACATGCACCCCGAGCAGATGCTGCAGCGGGCTCCGCACTCCCCGATGTCCGGGACGGGATGGCTGCACGGCTGGCGCCTGACGTTCGGCGGGGAGGACATCGGCTGGGAAGGGGCGCTGGCCACCCTGGTCGAGGACCCGAACTCGAAGGTCTTCGTGGTGCTCTACGACATGACCAAGGAAGACGAGGACAACCTGGACCGCTGGGAGGGTTCCGAGCTCGGCTTCCACAAGAAGATCCGCTGCCGGGTGGAGCGGACCTCCTCGGACACCGACACCGACCCGGTGCTGGCCTGGCTGTACGTGCTGGACGCGTGGGAGGGCGGGGTGCCCTCGGCGCGCTATCTCGGGGTGATGGCCGAAGCCGCCGAAATCGCCGGTGCCCCGGCCGAATACGTGCACGACCTGCGGACCCGCCCATCGAGCAACATCGGCCCGGGGGCCGGGTCCTGACGCTGCCGGCGCCCTAGCCCTTGGCGTGGGCCCCTGCCCTGCCGAAGCCCCGGTAGTCCCAACCGGCATCCGTCCAGCGCGCAGGGTCGAGGCAGTTGCGGCCGTCGATCACCTTGCGGTGGCGCACCACGTCGGCGAGTTCGTGCGGATCGAGATCACGGAACTCCTGCCATTCGGTGAGCACGACCACCACATCGGCGTTGGCACATGCGTCGCGCACCGAGGGCGGGTAGCCCAGCGTCGGGTAGAGCACCCGCGAGTTGTCCATCGCCTTGGGGTCGTAGACGTTGACGGTGGCGCCCTGCAGCTGCAGCTGGCCGGCGACATTCAACGCGGGCGAGTCCCGGACATCGTCGGAGTCGGGTTTGAACGCCGCGCCGAGGACCGCCACGCGGGCCCCCAGCAGTCCCCCCTCGCAGCCGTCCTTGACCATCTCGACCATCTTCGTCCGGCGGCGCATGTTGATGCTGTCGACCTCACGCAGGAAGGTCAGCGCCGGGGCGGCGCCGAGCTCGCCGGCACGGGCCATGAACGCCCGGATGTCCTTGGGCAGGCAACCGCCGCCGAACCCGAGCCCGGCGTTGAGGAAGGCCCGGCCGATCCGCTTGTCGTAGCCGATCGCGTCGGCCAGCTGCACGACGTCGGCACCCGCGGCGTCGCACAACTCGGCCATCGCGTTGATGAACGAGATCTTGGTGGCCAGGAAGGCGTTGGCCGCGGTCTTGGTCAGCTCCGCGGTGGCCAGGTCGGTGATCAGGAACGGCACGCCCTGTTCGAGCGGTTCGGCGTAGACCTCGCGGGCCACCGCCTCCACGCGGCCCAGGCCATCGTGGGCGACGCCGAGCACCAGCCGGTCCGGCGTCAGGGTGTCCTTGATGGCATGGCCCTCCCGCAGGAACTCCGGATTCCAGCCGAGCTCGAGGTCGGTACCGGCCGGCGACAGGCTCCGGGCCAGCGAGCGGACCGCCTCGGCGGTACCCACCGGCACCGTCGACTTGCCCAGAATGACCGCTGGGTGGTCGATCAGCGGCGCCAACGTGCGCACCACCGCGTCGATGGCCGACACGTCGGCGGCGAACTCGCCGCGTTTCTGCGGCGTGCCGACCGCCAGGAAGAACACCTCGGCGAATTCGGCGGCCTCGGCGTAGGACGACGTGAACTGCAGTTTGCCCGAGGCGACCATCTCGCGGGTCAACTCTTCGAGACCCGGTTCGTAGAAGGGCATCTCGCCGGAGCGCAACTTCTCGAGTTTGGCTTCGTCGACGTCCACCCCCAGGACGTCGTGGCCGAGGCGCGCCATGCAGGCCGCATGGGTCGCACCCAGATAGCCGGTGCCAAGAACTGCCATTCTCATGTGGTCAACCACCCCTGTGTCCGCACGGCGCGAGGGACGCATCCCGCCCCCGGGTAAAAGATAACCCGAACCTCCGGCGAAGGTGAGCCGGTACGCCCGGGCCGGGTTTGCCGGCGACCCGTCAGGGACCGGACGTGGGCTGCGGGCGCGCGGGCACCGACGGCCAGGGCGACGGCAGCGGACGGGGACGGACCTGCTGCGGCCACCAGAACCAGCGGCCCAGCAACGCCGCGATCGACGGCGTCATGAACGACCGGATCACCAGGGTGTCGAAGATCAGGCCCATGCCGATGGTGGTGCCCACCTGACCGATGATGGTCAGATCACTGACCGCCATCGTCATCATGGTCAGCGCGAACACCATGCCGGCGGCCGTGACCACCGATCCGCTGCCACCCATGGTGCGGATCAGGCCGGTGTTCACGCCGGCGTGGATCTCCTCCTTGAGCCGCGAGACCACCAGCAGGTTGTAGTCCGCACCCACCGCCAACAGGACGATGACCGCCATCGGTAGCACCATCCAGTGCAACTCGATACCCACGATGTGCTGCCAGACCAGCACCGAGAGCCCGAACGAGGCTCCCAGGGACAGCACCACGGTGCCGACGATCACCGCGGCGGCCACGATCGCCCGGGTCAGGATCAGCATGATGACGAAGATCAAGGCGATCGCGGCGATCCCGGCGATCAGCAGGTCGTAGCGGGTGCCGTCGGCCATGTCCTTGAAGGTGGCCGCGGTGCCGCCCAGATAGATCGTCGAACCCTCCAGCGGGGTGCCCTTGATCGCCTCCTTGGCCGCGGTCTTGATCGCGTCGATCTTCTCGATCCCGTCCGGGGACAGCGGATCACCCTCGTGGGCGATGATGAACCGCACCGCATGCCCGTTGGGCGAGATGAACTGCTCCATACCGCGCTGGAAGTCGGCGTTGTCGAAGGCCTCCGGCGGCAGGTAGAAGGTGTCGTCGTTCATCGCGTCGTTGAACGCGTCGCCCATGGCGGTGGAGTCCTCGCTCATCTCCGCCATCTGTTCCTGCATGCCGCCCTGGGTCTGCTGCATCGTCAGCATCATGTCGCGCTGGGAGCGCATCGACTCGATCTGCGAGGGCATCAGCTCGATCAGCTGCGGCATGATCGCCGCCATCCGCTCCAGCTCCGGCAACAGCTCCTGGGTGTTCTCGGTCAACTCGTTGGTGCCGTCGATCAGGTCGAACAGGGACCGCAGCGTCCAGCACACCGGGATGTTGTAGCAGTGCGGTTCCCAGTAGAAGTAGTTGCGGATCGGCCGGAAGAAGTCGTCCAGGTTGGCGATGTGGTCGCGCAGCTCGACGATGTCGGCCGTCATGGTCCTGGTCTTTTCCACCATGTTCTGGGTGACGTCGGACATCTGGCCCATCAGGCTCTGCATCCGCTCCATCGTGTCGATGGTGTTCTGCAACGCCGCGGCCTGGACGGACATGTCGTCCATCCGGTCCAGCTGGTACTTCTCGTGCAGTTTCTGGGTGCCGCCCTGGCGGCTCATGATGTAGGGGATCGTGGTGCCGTCGATCGGGGTGCCGTCCGGCCGGGTGATGGTCTGCACCCGTCCGATGCCCTCGACGTCGAAGATCGCCTTGGCGATCTTGTCGATGACCAGGAAGTCGGCCGGGTTGCGCAGGTCGGTGTCCGACTCGACCATCAGCACCTCGGGGTTGAGCCGCGCCGGGGAGAAGTGCCGTTCGGCGGCGGCGTACCCGATGTTGGACTCGACGTCGGCCGGCAGGTAGTTCCGGTCGTTGTAGCTGGTCTGGTAGCCGGGCAGCGCCAGCAGACCCACCAGGGACACCGCGACGGTGGCCACCAGGATCGCACCCGGCCAGCGCACCGTGGCCGCGCCGACGTTGCGCCAGCCCCGCACCCGCATGGCGCGTTTGGGTTCGAGCAGCCCGAACCTGCTGGCGGCCGTCACCACCGCCGGCCCGAACGTCAGCGCCACGCAGATCAGCACCAGCATGCCCAGCGCCAACGGCACACCGAGGGTCTGGAAATAGGGCAGCCGGGTGAAGCTCAGGCAGAACGTCGCGCCGGCGATGGTCAGACCCGATCCGACGATGACGTGCGCGGTTCCACCGAACATGGTGTAGTACGCCGATTCCGGCGTCTCGCCCTTGCTGCGGGCCTCCTGGTAGCGCCCGATCAGGAAGATCGCGTAGTCGACGGCGATCGCGATCGCCAGCGTGACCAGCAGGCTGGTGGCGAACGTGGAGAGCCCGATGATCTCGTGATAGCCCAGGAAGGCCACCGCGCCCCGGACCGTCATCAAGCTGAGTCCGACCATCACCAGGATCAACAGGGTGGTGACGATGGACCGGAAGAACAGCACCAGCATGATCGTGATGACCAGGAAGGTCAGCGCCTCGATCATGCGCATGCTCTCGGTGCCGGCGGTCTCCTGCTCGGCGGCCAGTGCCGAGGCACCGGTGACGTAGGCACGGACGCCCGCTGGGGGCTGGCTCTCGGCCACCAGGTCCTGGACCGCGGCCACCGATTCGTTGGCCAGCGCCTCCCCCTGGTCACCGGCCAGATAGACCTGGAAGTAGGTGGCCCTGCCGTCGGAGCTCTGCGCGCCCGCGGCGGTCAGCGGGTCACTCCAGAGGTCCTGGACGTGCTCGACGTGCGTCGTGTCGGCCTCGAGGCTGCTGATCAGGTCGGCGTAGTAGGCCCGGGTGTCGTCCCCGAGCTGGCCCTCGCCCTCCAGCACGACCATCACCGAGCTGTTGGACTCGTACTCCTCGAACACCTCACCGATGCGCTGCATCGAGATGACCGCCGGCGCCTCGTCGGGGCTCATCGACACCGACCGCAGACTGCCGACGGTCTCGAGCTGGGGTACCGAGATGTTCAGGAACGCGGCGATGGCGATCCAGATCAGGATGAACGGGACCGAGGCCAGCCGGATGAAGCGGGCGATGCGGTAGAAGTGCGGTCGCGCGTGGCCGTGGGGCGCTTCGGCCGGCGCAGTGTTCGGAGCCACCAAACTCCTTCCGAACCGTGGGTCGTCCTGCCAGGCGACTCGAAAAGCGTTGCAGTGGCTACGCATTCGAAATGAAATACCCGATCAGCAGATATACCCTATACAAACGGCTAACTTCATTCAAGTCGTTAGGTTAACTAGTGACCCGGGCACTCGGCGGGCCACGATGTGAGCTGGGATACATCTCGGTAGCCAGCCGCCGATCCGAGGAGGACACCGTGGCGAAGCCGGTCGCGATGCGCGGGTTCGCCCGCGAACGGGTGCTGGAAGCCGCCCTGGACCTCTTCGCCGACCACGGCGTCAGCGGCACCTCCCTGCAGATGATCGCCGACCGCCTCGGCGTCACCAAGGCCGCCGTCTACTACCAGTTCCACTCCAAAGACGACATCGCGATGGCCGTGGTGAAGCCGGTCTACGAGGACATCGAACACCTGCTGCGGATCACCGAGACCCTGCCCACGCCCGAGAGCCGGCGCCATGTGTCGATGAGCGGCATGGTGGAGCTGATCATCCGGCACCGCCGGGTCTCGAGCGTGTTCTACGGCGACCCCACCGTGCACCACCTGCTCGAAACCAACGACGACTACCGCCGCATCGGCGACCGGCTCGCCGAGGTGCTGCTCGGCCCGGACCCCGACACCGCCGCGCGGGTCGCCATCTCCATGCTCAGCGCCGGCATCCACGGCTGCGTGAACGACCCGCTGACCAGTGACGTCGAGGACGCGGAGCTGTTGACGATCCTGCTGGACATGACCAAGAAGATCCTCGACACCTGCCTGCCTACCCGCTGACCGCCGGCGCCGGCCCGATGCGCCGCATCGCCGAGACCGGATCGGCGTACAGCACGCTGAGCGAGACGATGCCCGCGCCGGCCGCCTGCACGTTGTCACCGAAGATCGTCACCCGGATGTCCTTGCCGGAAACCGTGACCTGCCGCCGGAACGAGTTCGCCACCTCGGCCATCGCCTCCGGATAGGAGGTGAAGGCCTGGCCGCCGACCACGACGCTGTCAGGGTTGAGCAGGTCGGCCAGCAGTGCGATGGCCTCGCCCAGGACCCCGGCCCGCCGGGCCAGCACCGTGCGGGCCGCCGCATGCCCGGCGCGGGCCGTCTGCACCATCGCCGCCACCGAGGGGTCCGGCAGCTCGATCCGCATGGCGCGCGCGGCGCGCAGCACCGCGTCGTCGCTCACCGCGGCCTCCAGCGTCGCCGGCTCGCCGAGCAGGTCACGGCGAACCGGTAGGCCGGCGATGCTGCCCGGGCCCCGCCCCGGCGTGTGCACCTTGCCCCCGATCACCAAGGCATACCCGACGGTTTCGCGGGCGTACACGTAGAGCGTCGTGGTGGCAGCGGGCGACGCGAAGCGCCGGCCGGACGGCGAGGAACCCAGGATGAGCTCGGCGGCGGCCATGGCGTCGACGTGGGAGGCGACCGACACCCGCAGGCCCAGCCGTTCGGCCAGCACGGCACCCACCGGCGCCGAGCACCATCCCAGCCGCGGGTGGGTGACGGTGCCCGCACCGCTGTCCACGATGCCGCCGACCGCGACCCCGACCCACAACACCCGACGCCGGCGCCAGCGGCGCAGATAGTGCTGCGCGGTGTCCGCCAACGCCGCCAAGGCCACCGCCGAACCACCTTGTGGCGTAGGGGTTTCGATCGCGTCAAGGGACCGGCCCAGCAGGTCGGTGGCCACGATGCTGGTGCTGCGCGCGCCGATGTGGACACCCAGCGTCACGAAGGGCTGGTGGTTGATCTCGACGGGAACGCGGGGCCGACCGACGGCGCCGCTGACCGCCAGATCGGGACGTTCGCGCACCAGGCCACTGTCGAGCAGCGCACCGACCTGCCGGTTCACCGTCGCGATGCTCAGCGCGGTCAGCTTCGCCACCACGTCGCGAGCCACCGGGCCGCGCTTGCGCACCGCGGCCAGCACCGCCGCCCCCGCGGCCTCGGGGATACCCAGCGCCGGCGCCACCACGAGGTGGCGCGACGCCGGTGCGGGAGAGGCGGTACTGGTCGAGCGCACGGTGGATCCTCACGAGTCAGGCTGAATGGTGGGACAAGCCGCGTCGACTCGGGCGGAATGCAGACCGGGGATCGTCAGTCGCGGCGCGGTGCGCGACAACAACACTCGCGGCCCGGGCGGGCCGGCAGCGATCCGGGGACGACCATGCCGATGAATCTAGCAGCATTTCGGCACGTTGCACGACGCGCAACACATTCTGGCCCCATTTACTCGCCGCGATTCTAAATGCTGACTGTGCCCGATCGTCCGGGCACGCTGTGCCCACCGAGCGGGCAACGGCGCTCCGCGCAGCGGCGGAAGTTGCCCGCCCTGATCCGGATCCAGTGACACAACATCTGCAGCAGAACAGGATTGACGATGAGACAACTACTCCTCCTGGCACTCGTGGGCCTGGGAGCACAACTGGTCGACGGCAGCCTCGGGATGGCCTACGGCGTCACCTCGACCACCCTGCTGCTGGCCATCGGCACCAACCCCGCCGCGGCGTCGGCAACCGTGCATCTGGCCGAGATCGGCACCACGCTGATGTCGGGAGCGGCACACTGGAAGTTCGGCAACGTCGACTGGCGCGTGGTGCTCAAGATCGGAGTTCCCGGCGCCGTCGGGGCGTTCCTCGGCGCGACCTTCCTGTCGAACCTGTCGACCGAGCTCGCCGCCCCGCTGATGGCCGTGGTCCTGCTCTCCCTCGGGGTGTACGTGCTGGTCCGCTTCACCGCACTGGGCCTGCCCAGCAATCGACTCGGAACACCCTTGCGGGCAAGGTTTCTCGGACCTCTCGGACTGGTAGCCGGTTTCGTCGACGCGACCGGGGGCGGCGGCTGGGGCCCGGTCGGCACGCCGGCGATCCTGGCCAGCGGCCGCCTCGAGCCACGCAAGACGATCGGGTCGATCGACACCAGCGAGTTCCTGGTCGCGGTGGCCGCCAGTGTCGGGTTCATCATCGGCATCGGGTCGGCGGGGGTGAACTACGCCTGGGTCGGCGCGTTGCTGCTCGGCGGAGTCGTCGCCGCGCCCATCGCCGCCTGGCTGGTGCGCCACATCCCGCCGCGCGTGCTGGGTGCCACGGTGGGCGGATTCATCGTGCTGACCAACACCCGGACGCTGCTGCGCAGCGACTGGATCCAGGCGCCCGACGTCACGAGATTCGCTGTCTATGCGGTGATATCGGTGATCTGGGCGGCTGCGGTGGCCTACTCGTTCTCCCAATATCGCCGCGCGCGCGACGCGGAACGGCGGATCGTCGCACAAGCCGAGGCGACCACCCACTGAGGCCCCCGACTATCGTCGTGCCGGACGACGACGTCCCGCCGATCCCGAGGAGAACCCATGTCTGTGACCGACGAGTACCTGCAGAACAACCTGGCCTACGCCAACGGCTTCACAGGGCCGCTGCCGCTGCCGCCGAGCAAGCATGTCGCGGTGCTGGCCTGCATGGACGCCCGCCTCGACGTCTATCGGATCCTCGGCCTCAAAGACGGTGAGGCCCACGTCATCCGCAATGCCGGTGGAGTCGTCACCGACGACGAGATCCGCTCGCTGGCGATCAGCCAGCGGCTGCTGGGGACCCGGGAGATCATCCTGATCCATCACACCGACTGCGGAATGCTGACCTTCACCGACGACGATTTCAAGCGCGCGATCGCCGACGAGACCGGCATCAAACCGAGCTGGTCGGCCGAGTCGTTCTCCGATCTGGAGGAGGACGTGCGCCAGTCCCTGCGCCGCATCGAGGCCAGCCCGTTCGTGACCAAGCACGACTCGTTGCGGGGATTCGTCTTCGACGTGGCGACCGGCCTGCTCGAGGAGGTCACCGTCTAGCCGCGCCGGCAGCCCCGTCAGGCGTGGGCGATCAGGTTGACCAGCAGGCGGACCCCGACACCGAGCGCCCGCTCGTCGAGGTCGAACGTCGGCTGATGCAGATCCAGCTGCGGACCCTGCCCGCTCCACACCCCCAGCCGAGCCATCGCACCCGGCACGTCCTCCAGATACCAGGAGAAGTCCTCACCGCCGCCGGACTGCAGGGTGTCGGCCAGCACTCCGGGACCGATGTCCTCGATCGCGTGGGTGACGATGCGGGTGGAGACCTCCTCGTTGACCACCGGTGGCACCCCGCGCCGGTACTGCAGCACGTACTCGATCCCCAGCGGGGCCAGCAGCGACGAAATCGTCTCCCGCACGATGTCTTCCAGGGTCAGCCAGGTCTCGCGGCTGGCGGTGCGCAGCGTGCCGGCCAGGGTGCCGCTCTGCGGGATGGCGTTGGCCGCCACCCCGGCGTTGACCGCCCCCCACACCATCACGGTGCTGTGCCGCGGATCGATCCGTCGCGACAGCACCCCCGGAACCCCGGTGATCAGCGTGCCGAGCCCGTAGACCAGATCGCTGGTCAGGTGGGGTCGCGAGGTGTGCCCACCCGGCGACTGCAGGGTCACCTCGATGTGGTCGGCGGCCGAGGTGATCGGGCCGGCCTTCACCCCGACCCGGCCCACCGCCAGATGCGGATCGCAGTGCAGCGCGAAGATGCGCGACACCCCGGTCAGCGCCCCCGCCGCGATCGCGTCGATCGCGCCACCGGGCATCAGCTCCTCGGCGGCCTGGAAGATCAGCCGCACCCCGACCGGCAGTTCGGACGCCGACGCCAGCGCCATCGCCGCACCCAGCAGCACCGCGGTGTGTGCGTCGTGGCCGCAGGCGTGCGCGGCCCCCGGCACGAGCGACGAGTAGGGGGCGCCGGTGCGCTCGTCGAGCGGCAACGCGTCCATGTCGGCCCGCAACGCCACCCTCGGTCCGTCGTCGGGCCCGATATCACACATCAGCCCGGTACCCCCCGGGAACACCTTGGGGTTCAGCCCCGCGTCGGCCAGCTGGGCGGCGACGAACTGGGTGGTGGCGAACTCCTGACGTCCGAGTTCGGGATGGCGGTGGATGTGTCGCCGCCAGCCGACCAGATCGTCGTAGTGGGCCGACAGCCAGCGGGCCGCGGAATGGGCGAGCACACTCACGACGCCCGCCTCTGCTGGGACTCGAGCACGCGGGCGCGCTCGGCGGCGTTCTCGGCCAGCGCCACCACGGTGCGTGCCAGCATGATCGAACCCTCGATCACGGCCCGGTCGGCGCTGGCGTTCACCGCCGCGGCGGCGAATTGCGGCTGGTGCACCGACGCTCCGCCGGCGTCGATCCCGACGATGGGGTGGATTCCTGGCATGACCTGGGTCAGGTTACCCATGTCCGTGCTGCCCAGCGGCAGCGCCGCCTCCAGATCCCGGTCCACCGGGCTGCGACCCACCCGCTGCATCTCGGCCCGGAACGTCTCGGCCAGCCAGCCGTCCGGGGTCAGCTCCAGATACGGCGGCTCGGTCGCGGCGATCTCGTAGTCGCAACCGGTGCCCACCGCGCCCGCCAGAAAGCAGTCGGCCATCCGGGACTCCAGGGTGGCCAGGCTCGCGGCGTCACCGGCGCGCATCGTGTACTGCATCTCGGCGCGGGCCGGGATGACGTTGCTGGCCTGCCCGCCGTCGGTGACGATGCCGTGCACCATCTGGCCCGGGGCGAGCTGCTGGCGCAACAGCCCGATGGCCACCTGGGACACCGTGACGGCGTCGGCGGCGTTGATCCCCAGATGCGGAGCGACCGCGGCATGCGACTCGCGCCCCACGTACGTCACCGCCACCTGCGACAGCGCCAGCGAGCGGGCCGCGGCGATGTCCAACGGGCCCGGGTGCAGCATCACCGTCGCGGCCACGTCGTCGAACACCCCGGCGTCGAGCATCAACACCTTGCCGCCGCCGGCCTCCTCGGCCGGTGTTCCCAGCAGCACCACCGTCAGGTCGAGCTCGTCGGCGACCTCGGCCAGCGCCAGCGCGGTGCCGACCGCCGAGGCGGCGATGATGTTGTGCCCGCAGGCGTGGCCGATTCCGGGCAGTGCGTCGTACTCGGCACACACCCCGACGACCAGGGATCCGCTGCCGAACCGGGCCCGAAACGCGGTGTCCAGACCGGCGGGAGCCGCCGTCACCTCGAAGCCCCGCTCGGCGACCAGCGCCTGGGTCTTGGCGCAGCTGCGATGCTCGGCGAATGCCAGCTCGGGCTCGGCGTGGATGGCGTGGGACAACTCCACCAGATCACCGCGGCGTCGGGCCACTGCGTCCTCGACGCGCGTCGACGGGGCAGCG
>JAXHTL010000096.1:0-16936 GCA_034190095.1 Actinomycetota bacterium | reverse complement strand
CCTGTTTCCCGGGGGGGTCCGGTGCGGGTTCGCGGGCCAGACCGTCGATCGCCCACAGGAACGCCGCAAGCGTCTTCCCCGACCCGGTCGGGGCGATGACCAGCGTGTTCTCCCCATCTGCGATGGCATTCCAGGCCTGCGCCTGCGCCGGGGTGGGCTCGACGAACGTGCCGGTGAACCACTCGCGCGTCAGCGCGCTGAAGCGGGTCATCGGGTCGGGCGTCGGGGGCGCGGGGCTCACATGACCATGGTGCCAACCGGGACCGACAAGCACTCCGACACCGCGGTGCGGGTGCAAACTGGCACACTCGGTCAGATTTCGGTATCGCATCGCCCCGTGGTGGCGGGGGACTGGCAGCCGCATGTGCCGGCTGCCACCGTCGGGGCGCCGCGGATCGCCGAGTCACCGACTGAACGAGCGACGCCCGGGGTCAGTCGGTGACGAACGACTAGGGAGCGCCGCACCGATGACCCCGGGGCGTTCCGGACACTACCGCCGCGTGGCCGGCCTGGTGGCCACTCGGCGTTTTCGCCGTCGGGATTTCACCCGTTCTGGGGGAGGTCGTTCAGCGCGCCGCGGGTGCCACTGCCTCGGCCAGCGCGGCCGGGATGCCGGGCACCCGGGCGACGGCGTCGAGCAGGCCGTGTGCGCACAGATCGGCGATGACGTCGGCGTTCAGTGACGGGTCGAGCAGCCGCTGCCGGCACATCTCGAAGGTGAACGCCAGCCAGGCATAGATCGTGGCCCGCAGATCGCGTTCGACCTTGGAGTCGATACCGCCGCCCACCGCCTCGGTGATGCGGTCGATGATGCGGTTGGCCTGCCGGTCGTTGTCGATGTCCTCGATCCCGCGTAGCACCGGGTCCGAGCGGCCCATCCCGAGGTAGGCCGCCCACGCCCCGTGCGGGTGCTGTTCGTCGTAGTGCAGGTAGGCCAGCACGCCGGTGCGCACCTGGCCGAACAGCGTCTGGCCCGGCTCGCGCGGGGTGTTGGTGGCCTCGAACAACCGCTCGCCCTCGGCGCGCACGACGGCGGCGAAGAAGGCGCGTTTGTCGGGAAAGTAGTGATACATCAGGGCGCGTGACACCCCGGCGCGCTCGGCGATCTCGTCGATGCGCACCTCGTCGTAGGGGCGCTGGCCGAACACCTCGGCGCCCAGCGCGAGCAACTCGTTTCGCCGATCGTCGGGAGAGAGCCGACGCCGTGATTCCGCCATGACAGCGATGTTACTTGACACATGTACAACAGCGGCGGAGGGTGGGGGTATGTCCATCGTCGGTGATCGGCGCACGTTTCCCAAGCTGCCCCGCCCGGGCCGCCGGATCCCCCTCCTCGGTGACGTGTTCGCCCTGGACGCGGACACCCCCACGCAATCGGCGATGGATCTGGCCCGCCTCGGACCGGTCTTCGAGTTCCGCTTCCTGGGAGCGCGTTACGTCGTGGCCGCCGGCGCGGACGCCGTCACCGAATTGAGCGACGAGGGCCGGTTCTGCAAGCACGTCGGACCCGATATCGAGGCGCTGCGCCTGGTGGGCGGAGACGGGCTGTTCACCGCCTACAACGACGAACCGAACTGGCGCAGGGCCCATGACGTGCTGATGCCGGCGTTCAGCCAGCAGGCGATGCGTCAGTACCACGGGATCATGTTCGACGTCGCCGACGAACTCACCGCACGGTGGGACACCCGCGAGACGGTCGACGTGTCGGCCGATGCCACCCGGGCGACGCTCGAGACCATCGGCCGGTGCACGGCCGGGCACTCGTTCGGGACGTTCGACACCGAAACCGCGCACCCGTTCGTCGAACACATGGTGGCCGGGCTGAAGGGCGCAGACCGCATCGGTGTGCTCCGGCAGACCTTCCTGCCCCGTTGGGTGGCCCGCCGTGCGGAGCGCGCCGTGGCCGGCCACGCCGCGGCGATGCACCGGATCGCCGACGAGATCGTCGCGCAACGGCTGCGCGAAGGGCTGGGGCACCATGACGACCTGCTCGAGCTGATGCTGCGCTCCGACCTGGAGCCGGCCAACATCCGTTTCCAGCTGATCAACTTCCTTGTTGCCGGGCATGAAACCACCTCGGGAGCATTGTCTTTCGCGCTGTATTTCCTCTCGCAGCACCCGGAGGCCGCCGACCGGGCACGTGCGGAGATCGCCGAGGTGTGGGGCGGGCAGGACCGGCCCGGCTTCGAGCTGATCGCCAAGCTGCGCTACCTGCGGCGGGTATTCGACGAGGCGCTGCGGCTGCATCCCACCGTGCCGGGCTACTACCGGGCGGCGCGTGAGGACACCGTGCTGGCCGGCGTGCATCCGATGCGTAAGGGTGACTGGGTGCTGGCGATGACGATGTCGCTGCACCGCGACCCGCGCTGGGGCCCCGACCCCGATGCCTTCGACCCGGACCGGTTCGCGCCCGAGCGGGTGCGGTCCCGCCCGGCGGGGCTGTACAAGCCGTTCGGGACAGGGCCGCGCTCCTGCATCGGACGGCAGTTCGCCCTGCATGAGGCGGTGCTGCTGCTGGCGGTGCTGCTGCGCCGCTACGACCTGATCCCCGATCCGCAGTACCGGCTCCAGGTGGCCGAGCGGCTGACTCTGATGCCGAAGGACTTTCACCTGACCCTGCGGCGCCGCTGAGTACTTTCGGCCCTTTCCCCGCCACGGGCCGCGGGGAAAACTCGAGGGTATGGACGGTGAACAGCATTACCACGACGTGCTGGCCGAGTTGCGCCCCGAACATCGCGCGCTGCGGCAGTTGATCCCCGAGGTCTACCAGGGGTTCAACGCGATGAGCGAGGCCGCGCTCACCGACGGTGCGCTGAGCCGGAAGGTCAAGGAGCTGATGGCGATGACGATCGGCATCGTGGCTGGCTGCGACGGCTGTATCGCCTCGCACGCCAAGGGCGCGGCGCGTGCCGGCGCCTCCGAGCAGGAGGCCGCCGAAGCCATCGCCGTGGGCATCATGATGCACGGGGGGCCGGCCACCATCTATGGGGCCCGGGCGTTTTCGGCATTCACCGAGTTCGCCGGCAAGACCGTGTCGAGCTGAGCCGCCTCAGCCCCGCAGCGACCGCTGGTAGCGGCGCATCCCGGCGATCCAGCGATCGTAGTCGGCGCCCTTGTGACGGTACATCTCGAGCAGTTCGGGATGCGGCAGCACCATGAACCGCCCCGTGCGGATCGCCTCGAGTGTCACCGCGGCAACGTCGTCGGCGCCGATCACCCCGGCGGACTGTTCGATCGAGGACGCGCCGAGCTGTGCGTCGGGGTCGTCGATTCCGCGGATCGTCTGCAGGAGAGGAGTTTCCACGCCGAGTGGGCATACGCAGCTGACCCCGATGCCGTCGTCGCCGTAGCTGATCGCCAACCACTCGGCGAATCCGACCGCGGCGTGCTTGCTCACCGCATAGCCGGCCGCCCCGAGCTGGGTGAGCAGCCCGGCCGCCGAAGCGACGGACACGAAATGGCCCGAACCGATGGAGCGCCAGTGCGGTATCAACAGCCGCGCGGCGCGGATGTGGGCCCGTAGGTTGACATCGAGGGTCAGGTCCCAGTCGGATTCGGTTCCCAGAGCGGGCGATCCGATGACACCGGCGTTGGCGACGTAGATGTCGACGGGCGCGAACTCCTCGGCCGCGAGTCTGAGTAGCGCCTCGATGTCGGCGGTGTCGGCCGCGTCGGCGCGCAACGCCATGGCCGCCCCGCCTGCGTCCCGGATCCGTTCGGCGGTGCGGTGGACGCCCGGCTCGTCGAGGTCACCGAGTACGACCCGCGCCCCCGCCGAGGCCAGCTGCGCGGCCAGTGCCTGTCCGATTCCCGATGCGCCGCCGGTGACCACCGCGACCTTGCCCTGCAGTTCCATGAACCCGAGTATGCGCCCCGGGGCAAGGCCGGTCAGCCGAAGTGCACACCCTGGGCCAGCGGAAGCTGCGAGGAGTAGTTGACCGTGTTGGTCGCGCGCCGCATGTAGGCCTTCCACGCATCTGATCCGGATTCGCGCCCGCCACCGGTCTCCTTCTCACCGCCGAACGCCCCGCCGATCTCGGCGCCCGAGGTGCCGATGTTGACGTTGGCGATGCCGCAGTCCGAGCCGTCCGGGCCCAGGAAGCGCTCCGCCTCGCGGACGTCGGTGGTGAAGATCGCCGATGAGAGCCCCTGCGGCACCGCGTTGTTCAATGCGATCGCCTCGTCGAGGGTGTCGTAGGTCAGCACGTAGAGGATCGGAGCGAACGTCTCGGTGTGCACGATCGTGCTCTGCGCCGGCATGCGCACCACCGCGGGCTCGACGTAGAACGCCTCCGAGGCGTCGAGGTCGATCCGCTCGCCGCCGGTGACCTCGCCGCCCTCCGCCCGGGCCTGCTGCAGGGCGCCGACCATGTCCCGGTAGGCCGTCTCATGGATCAGCGGTCCGATCAGGGTCGTCGAGTCGAACGGATCGCCCACCGGCAGTTGCCGGTAGGCCGATGCGATCCGCGGCACCAGGTTGTCGACCACCGACGAATGCACGATCAACCGGCGCAGCGTCGTGCACCGCTGCCCGGCAGTGCCGGCCGCCGAGAACACGATGCCGCGGACGGCCAGGTCGAGGTCGGCGGCCGGGGTCACCACGGCGGCGTTGTTGCCGCCCAGCTCCAGCAGCACCTTGCCGAACCGCTGCGCGACACGCGGGCCCACCTGTCGGCCCATCCGTACCGAACCGGTCGCCGACAGCAGTGCCACCCGCGGATCGTCGACCAGGCGTTCCCCGACCTCGCGCCCGCCCAGGATCAGCCGGCTCACCTCGGCGGGCGCGCCGACGTCGGTGCAGGCCTGGGTCAGCAGTGCGTGGCAGGCCACCGCGGTCAGCGGGGTGAGCTCGGAGGGCTTCCACACCACGGTGTCGCCGCAGACCAGTGCGACCGCGGTGTTCCACGCCCACACCGCGACCGGGAAGTTGAACGCGGTGATGACACCGACGACGCCGAGCGGGTGCCAGGTCTCCATCAGCCGGTGGCCGGGGCGTTCGGAGGCGATGGTCCTGCCGTAGAGCTGTCGGGACAGCCCGACGGCGAACTCGCAGATGTCGATCATCTCCTGCACCTCGCCGGCGGCCTCGGAGGTGATCTTTCCGGCCTCGATGCTGACCAGCGCAGCCAGCGCGGCCTTGTGCTCGACCAGGAGTCGGCCGAGCCGGGCCACCAGCGCGCCGCGTACCGGTGCCGGGGTCAGCCGCCAGGACGAGAAGGCCTCGCTGGCCTCGGCGATGGCCGTATCCGCCTGCTCGACAGTCGTTTCGGGGAGCGTGAAGAGCACGTCTCCGGTGATCGGCGTGCTGGCCGGTAACCCGCCGGTCCCCGGTGCGCCGGGTGTGCCGAGTTCGACCGACGCGCCGACGGCGGCCAGTGCGTCACGGGCCCGGGAACGCAGTTCGTCGACGGTGGGCAGCGATGTGGTCACAACGGTGGTCATGCGCAGGCGACTTTCTCGTAGAGTTCGTAGGGATCGTGGATGAGGCGGCCGATTCGGCCGGCCATCCACTGCCGGCTGTAGTGCGACTCGTCGGCCCCGTCGGCGGCGGTGGTGTCGGAGTCGAGGTTGGAACGGAAGATCCCCGCCGCCGAGGCGGGCAGGAAGTCTTCGTAGACAACGGGTCTGGCCGGATCGCCATCGACGTAGTAGGCCAGGCCGGCATCGGCCATCTCGGCGTCGGTGCCGGGAAAGTGCTGGTCCCAGACCGCCGCCGGGTCGGGCGCGGCCATCGCCGCGTCGTAGCGGGCGCGGCCGGCCGGTGTCAGCGCGACCCCGCGCTGCTCGACCTCGCCGAAGCGCACCCGCAATGTGGCCTCGGTGACGGTGCCGTCGGGCAGCCGGAGGCGGCGCGTCTCGGCGAGCGCGCGAAACGACGTCTGGCGCAGCAGCACCTGGGGTCCGGTCGTGGCGGGCGGGCCCTGGATGTGGTCGATCATGGTGATGCCCCGGGCGGTCATCGAGGCCTGTAAGGCGTCGATGTCGAGGACGCGCGGGGTGAGGTGGTTGATGTGGGTCGTCGTGACGCCGGCGATGTCGGCGGCCACCGCCGAGACCTGTGCCAGTTCGTCGTACCAGGTGCGGTCTATCGGTTCCCGGGACAGCGCGAACGCCGACACGGCATCGGCGACGAACTCCTCGGCCTCGGCTGCCGGGCAGCCGCCGTCGGCGGCGATACGGCGGGCCCGCGCGATCAACGCCGGGTCGAACAGCTCCCGCCGGTCGACGAACCCGTCCACCCGGGAACGCAGGTCGTCACCGAAGAACCGGCCGTCGGCGGTGGCGAGCATCGAGGTGAACACCCGGAACGGGTTGCGCGCCAGCTCTTCGGGGTCGACGGGACGGAAAGCGGTGGACACCACCGGCACCGGGGACGCGGCCTCGCGCAGGTCGTAGTAACCCACCGGGTGCATCCCGAAGGCGGCGAACAGGTCGGCCACCTCGGTCAACTCGCGCGCGTTGCCCACCCGGATCGCGCCGTGGCGTTCGGCCGTGACCCGTGCCAGTGAACCGAGCCGCTGTGCTTCGGGGTGTGTGTCGGCGAATGCGCGGTTCACCGCTGCGCTGGCCTCGACGAGGGTGTGGTAGGCGGGCACCTCGGCGCCGTACATGGTTGCCAGGCCGGCGGCGAATTGCGCCCGCAGTTGCCAGGTCTGGACGGGTCCGCTCACGGCTTGGCTCCTGTTCGTGCCAGGCTCCGATACAGTGCGGCCATGACCGACGTCGAACTCGATGAGATCGACCGCAGGCTGGTCCGGGAGCTGGTGGCCGACGGTCGTGCGACGCTGGCCCATCTGGCCGCCACGGCTGGTCTGTCGGTGTCGGCGGTGCAGTCGCGGGTGCGCCGGCTGGAATCACGCGGGGTGGTCGCCGGGTACACCGCGCGGATCAACCCGGAGGCGGTCGGTGCCATGCTCTCGGCGTTCGTCGCCATCACCCCTCTCGATCCCTCTCAACCCGATGATGCACCCGCCCGGCTCGAACACCTCCCCGAAGTCGAGGCGTGCTACTCGGTGGCCGGAGAGGACAGCTACGTGCTGCTGGTGCACGTCGCGTCGGCGCGGGACCTCGAAGCCCTGTTGCAGCGTATCCGGACCGCGGCCGACGTGAAGACGCGCAGCACGATCATCCTACAGAAGTTCTACAGTGATCGGCGATACATACCGGATTAGTTCCGGCCTATTGACTCCAGAACGACAATATATCTTGTCGAGGGGTTGCTCGGATAGTGCTAGGAGGTCGTCGCCAGGTCCACCTCGGGGGCCGGTGCCGGGCCGTCCCGCCGGGCGGGCTCCGCGGGCTGGGGTGCCCGAGCATCTGCGCCCGGTGCATCGCCGTCGGTGCGCACCGTCAGCGCGTGCCCCACGCCGACACCCACCGCGACCGGCCAGGGAATGACCTCGGTTGCCGCCAGCGCCCCCAGCACGGTGTAGAAGGCCAGGTGCTGGGGCGGCGGCACCGTCACCTTGCCCACCAGCGGCAGCCGGACGGAGAATCTGCGAGCCTCCCGGACCACCTTCGACGCATCGTTGTGGTCGGTAACGAATCGGCGAACACTGTCCAACATCAGTTAGGTAACCCTTCCTTCTGTGCGGTTCCGGGGCTAGGCTCCACCCCGTGAGTGACGTTCTGCGCGGCATCGGCACCGACACCCTCGTCGACTCCGGTGTGCGCCTGCTGACTCCGGCCATCGAGCACGTCTACACCGTGCTCATGCGCATCGGTGTCCTCGACATCGACGACTGACGACCCGAGCCGCCCCGCGACCCGGTCGATCACCCCGGGCATCAGGCTGGCCACACCACCGGCGACCAGTGCGGCCGTGGCCGCCTGTCCCCATCCGAGCGGCCCGACGGGTGTGCAACCGAACAGCTGACTCACCCCGGGTGTGCTGATGATGCCGGCCATGACGACCAGCGTGCCCGCGTTGGTCGCGATCACCAGTGGCCCGTGCGAATCGCTGAGCGTCTGCATCATCTGAGAGAGCACCAGCCCGATCATCCCGACGGTGGCCGCGCGGCGCGGCATCACCATCGGCAGCGCGGTCGCCCAGGCCAGCGTGGCGCCGACGCCGGTGAACACACCGCGGGCGGCGACGGCCCGCCAGATCGCGGCCTCGCTGTGGCGCACCACGCCGTCGTGGGGCACCTGGGCGCTGACGGCCACCGCGGCGGCGGGCAGCGCATCGGTGAGCATGTTCACCAGCAGCATCTGGCGCGCGGTCAGGGCCGGCCGGCCGGTGAGCAGGCTGGTGATGATTCCGAAGGCGACCTCGCCGATGTTGTGTCCCAACAACATCGACACTGCCGACTGCACCCGGCGCCAGAGCTGCTCGCCCTCGTCGAGGGCCTGCGCCAACGCCTCGATCTGGCCGTCGAGCAGCATCACGTCGGCGGCCATCCGGGCCGGGTCACTGCCGGCCGAGACCACTCCGACCCCCACCGACGCCGCGCGGATCGCGGCCGCGTCGTTGGCGCCGTCCCCGACCATCACGGTGACCAGTTCGGCTGACTCCAGGGCATGGACGACCTCGACCTTGTGTTCGGGCGACATCCGGGCGAACACGCTGTACCGCTGGGCTGCGGCGCTGCGCTGGGTCGCGGTCATCGACTCCCAGTCGGCGCCGGTGATCACGTCCTCGGTGGTGACCGGTACGCCGAGTTGCCCGGCGATCACCGCGGCGGTCACCGGATGATCGCCGGTGATCAGCTTCACCCCGATGCCCCGGGACTGCAGTTCGGTCAACAGCGCCTTCGCTCCGGGGCGCGGTGTATCGGCCAGGCCGAGCAGGCCCAGCGGCCGAAGACCTTTGTGACACAGCGCTTCGAATGCCTCCGGATCGGTTTTCGCCGCGGTGGCCTGCGCCTCGGTGACCTCCCGGGTGGCGACCGCGAGCACCCGCAGTCCCTGGGCGGCCATCTCGCCGAGCACGGGCGCGGCCGGGCTGTCGCCGGGTATCACGACCTCGGGGGCTCCCTTGAGCACGATCCGGGTGCCGATCAACGCCGCCGCGAACGGGCGGTCGGACTGGAACGGCAGCAGGGCGTCGAAGTCGTCGAGTGCCAGACCGCGTTCGACGGCGGCATCGCGTACCGCCTGATCGGTGGCGTGCTCGACGCGGGCATCGGCCGGCATGGTGCGGGCGGCGGCCGCCAGGACCTCGTCGGCGCTCGCCCCGTCGAGCGGGCGCACCGAGGTGACTCGCAGCCGGTTCTCCGACAGCGTGCCCGTCTTGTCGAAGCAGACCGCCTTCACCCGCGCGAAAGCCTCGATGGCCTTGGGGTTTCGGATCAGCACCGACGACCCGGTCAGCTGGCGGGCCGACGCCGACTGCGCCAGCGTGACCACCAGCGGCAGACCCTCGGGAACGGCGGCCACCGAGATCCCGACCGTGCCCGAGGCGGCCTCGCGGATCGGGGTGCCGCGCAGCAGCGACAACACGCCGACCAGTCCGCCGCCGGCCAGGCTCCACGGCAGCGCCTTGCGGGTGATCGCCCCGAGCTGGGCCGACAACCCGACCTCGTGTTTCTTGGCGGGCGACATCGCCAGTGCCCGGCGTGCCTGGGTGGCCGGCCCGGTGGCGACCACGATGCCGTGAGCCCGCCCGGCGACCACTGTCGTTCCCGCGTAGAGCATTCCGCTGCGCTCGGCCAGGGTCACCCCCGGCGTCGGCTCGGTGTCCTTGTCGACCGGCAACGACTCGCCGGTCAGTGCCGACTCGTCGACCTCGACGCCGTCGGCGCCGATCAGCCGGGCATCGGCCGGCACGACCTCCCCGGAGCGCACCTCGATCACGTCGCCGGGTCGCAGTGCCGCCGAGGCGACCTCGCGGTAACCGTCGGCCACCGCGACGCGGGCGGGCGGTTCCTGGACGGCGAGCAGCCGGTCGAGGATCTGGCGGGCGTGCACGGTCTGTTGCGCGGAGATGGCGGCGTTGCCGACCAGCACGCTGCCGACCATCACCGCGTCCAGCGGGGAGCCCAGCAGCGCGCTCGCGGCGGCCCCGGTGGCCAGGATCGGTGTCATCGGATCGGCCAGGTCCTCGCGGACCGCGCCGGCGTAGTCGCGCACCGAACGGTAGCCGCGAACCGCCAGCCGGGCAGGCGCCGACGCGGTGACGGCGGTCCACCCGGAGGCGGACTCGGCGGCCGCCTCGGCCGGGCGGGGCAGCAACCGCGCCACCTCCTCGACGGGCAGCGCGTACCAGTCGTGGCCGGCCTCCGGATGCGGCAGTGGTTCGTCGAACACCTTGCGGCCCATCTCGAATCCCCGCCACACGCCCCAGGTCGCGGTCAGGTCGACCGAGGCCGGGCCGCTTCCCGGCACACCCGGGATCAGCATCAGCGCACCGAGTGTCGAGCTGCCCGCCGACAGCGACACCCCTGCGGCTGCGGCGGCGCGCGATGCGGGCAGGGTGCGCAGCATCCGCCAGGCGGCGGCCAGGTCGGGCACCAGCACGTCGGCACCCCACAGTGGGGCGGCGCCGTCGCGCAGAAGACCGATCGCCAGGTCGGCGTCCAGCGCGGCCCGCTGGCCGGACGTGGACAGCAGTGCCACCGTGGCGCCGCCGGCGCGCAGCACGGCCACGGTGTCGGCCAGGGTGTCGTCCAGCGAGCCCCGGCGGGGCCGCAGGTCGTCGAATCCGGTCTTGAGCGAGTGCAACCCGTCGTCATAGACCCCGACGACGCGGGCGCCGGCCCGGCGCGCCTCGGTGACCACCGCCGCGGCCAGCGGATCGCGCACCGCAGTGATGAGCGCCTCGCCGGTGTCGCCGCCACCGGCGATGGACGACAGCGG
This sequence comes from Actinomycetota bacterium, assembly GCA_034190095.1. Classification (GTDB taxonomy): domain Bacteria; phylum Actinomycetota; class Actinomycetes; order Mycobacteriales; family Mycobacteriaceae; genus Mycobacterium. Next base: position 6,139 of record JAXHTL010000096.1, on the reverse strand, counting down.
GTTCCAGCCGGGGGAGAGCTCGCCGGCCTCGAGCGCCGCGTTGGCTGCGGCCCAGGCGGCCGCTCGCCTGGATTTGCCGGTGACACCTCGTACCCGGCTGACGGTGTAGGAGTCGGTGTAGAGGATGCGTGGGTCGATCACCACGGTGTCGACCTCGGCGAGCCGGCGCAGCGACTGCGGGTGCAGCACCAGTGCGCCGTGCCGGTTCGCCAGACCGCGGCTGATTGCGCAGCAGAACGATTCCCGCACGGTGCGAACGGCTTTCGGGACGGCGACCTGGGCAGCGGCGCCGCCGCTCTGGGCCCCGGCGAACCCCCCGATCACGGTGCCGGCCGCGATACCCACGCCGATCGAGGTCTTCGCGTACCTCGCGCCGGTGCGGCCGTGCCGGCGGGGCGGGCGGGTGATGGGCAGGTCTGCGGACTTGGCGGCCTGTTCGCTCAGGTGTGGCTCCATCCGCTGCCAGGCGCGCCGGCCGTTGAGGGACTCCACGGTCTGCATGGCGCGCGTCGCGGTGCCCGCCACCAGTGTCGCCGGTGCGGAGCCCAGTGCGGCGGTCGCCGAGTTGAGCAGTGCGAACAGCAGATCGGTAGCCTCCACGCCCAAGCGGCCCTCGACGGCCCGGCGCACTGCCGGATGGTGATCGGCCAGTACCACCGGGGTCGACACCAGTCGGGTCATCCCGCCCAGCGGCAGCATGCTGCCCAGGGTCGCGGCTCCCAGGCCCACGCCGGACACCACGGCGGCGGTGACGCGGCCGGCAAGCAGCGGGTCGTCGCCGGGCAATGAGGCGGGCACTTCGCGCCCCACCCCGCAGCGTTTCTCGGCTGCGGCCACGACGGCGGCAAGGTGTGTTGCGCCGGGGCCGGTGCGGGTGACGGTGACGACCGCCCGTGCGGTCGGTCCGTTGATGTGTGCGGCGGTCACGCCGGGGGTCTCGCGCAGTGCGGCGCTGACGGTTTCGGCGACGGCGCCGTCAGTGGCCAGTCCGCGCACGTCGATCCAGTGTGTCTGGCCGGCCGAGGAAATCCGGCGGGCGGGGGTGGCGCCGAGCGCCTCGCCGAGCATCGCGAGGGTCGCCTGGGTGGCGGCCAGGGTGTCCTCGGCCAGGCCGGCGGCGGTCGCGGTCGCCGCGGACGCGGCCAGGTCGGCCCCGGCGCGGACACCGGCGGTGATGTTGCGTGCCACCGCGAACGGGGCTCCCAACAGCGACATGGACCAACCCTTCTATGTACGGACCGCCCGGACGGCGCGGATCTGCGGGAACCGGGCCCGTATCGCGTCGGCGGCCAGCTTGTTCAGTGTCCGGTCCTGCAGTGTGCAGTGTCCGCACGCACCGTCGAGCGCGACCTCGACGGTGTCGTCGGTTACCGAAACTACCCGGATGGTGCCGCCGTGTGAGGAGGCCAAAGGCTCTACCTCGCACCTCACAATCTGGGCGATCTGGTGGTGCAGGTCACTGCGCTGCGGTGCGCAAAGCGCCTGGAACAAGGCAGTTCTGACGGCGGGTCCTGCGGTGGCCCAGCTCCGGCCGGCGGCCAGCCGGGTGCGGATCTCGCCGTCGCCGATGTCGACGGCGTCCAGCGTGCCGTCGGTCATCAGATCCTCGGCCAGCCCGTCGGGCAGCGCCGTGGTGTCGGTGATCCACCGCAGGGTCGACGGATCCTCGGTCGCCTCGGGGTGCAGCCGCGGGGTCATCCGGTCACCCACATGGTCAGGTGGCGGCCGGCCAGGGCGGCCACCCAGGCGAGAGCGAACATGTAGGTGAACGCGACGGCCGGCCAGCGCCACGAGTTGGTCTCGCGGCGGATGACCGCGACGGTCGACATGCACATCAACGCGAAGGCGAAGAACAGCAGCAGCGCCACCACGGTCGGCGCGGTGAACAACAGCTCGCCCTGGTGGGGGCCGGAGAGGTACGCCGCGTTGCGGATGGCCTCGATCGGGTTCTCGGGGTCGGTCGCGGCGAAGATCTGGCCCATCGTGGCCACGAACACCTCGCGGGCGGCCAGCGCGCCGATCAGGCCGACCGCGATGCGCCAGTCGAATCCCAGCGGGTCGAACAGCGGCTGGATGAACCTGCCGATCGCGGCGGCGAACGAATGATCCAGGACGTAGGACGCGGCGGCGGTCTCGTCCATCCCGGCGGTCTCGGCGGTGCGCGGGGGCAGGTTGAGCAGGAACCACAGGATCACCGAGGTGACCAGGATGATGGTGCCGGCCTTGCGCAGGAACGCCTTGGCGGCGTCCCACATGCTCAGCAGCACCGACTTGACCGACGGGAACCGGTAGGGCGGCAACTCCATGTAGAACGGCAGCAGGTCGCCTTTGAGCACGCCGCGCTTGAAGATCCACGCGGTCGTCATCGCCGCGATACCACCCAGGACGTAGAGGCCGAACATCGCGATGCCCTGCACCGAGAACGGTCCCATCCGGGCCGCCGGGTCGACGAGCAGCCCGATGAGCAGGATGTAGACGGGCAGCCGCGCCGAACAGGTCATCAGGGGCGCGGCCATGGTGGTGGCCAGGCGATCCCGCGAGGACGGCAGCGTCCGGGTGGCCATGATGCCCGGGATGGCGCAGGCCACCGAGGACAGCATCGCGACGAATGCGCGGCCCTCCAGGCCGGTGGTGGCCATGATCCGGTCGACCAGGAAGGCCGCCCGCGCCATGTAGCCGATCCCTTCGAGCAGTGAGATCAGCAGGAACATCAGCACGATCTGCGGGATGAACACCAGCACCGAGCCGACGCCGCCGATGATCCCGGAGCCGAGCAGCCCGGACAGGGTCTGGTTGGTGACGTTGTCGGCCACCAACGTGGCGAGCCCGCTGAACAGTTGCTCGACCAGATCCTGCAGCGGTGCCGCGACGGTGAAGATCACCTGGAAGAACAGGAACATCACCGCGATGAAGGTGAGGGTGCCGAAGACGGGGTGGAGCAGGACGCGGTCGATGGCGGCGCTGCGACGGTCGCTCTCTGGTGCGCGGTACTGCGCCGCAGCCAGCACCGAGGCGATCCAGGAGTTGAACTCGGCGTCGTCGCGCGGCGGCGGGATCGGTACCCGCGACCAGCTGCCGGGGTCGGCGAGCAACTCGCGCAGCGGCGCGAAACCCTTTCCGCGGCTGGCGACCACGCCGACCACCGGGACGCCCAGCGCGGTGGCGAGCCGTTCGGTGTCCAGGTGTCCGCCGCGGTTGGCCAGCTCGTCGGTCATGGTCAGCACCACCATCGTCGGCAGGTCCAGTGCGAGCACCTGGGCGACCAGTGACAGCGAACGTTCCAGCACGGTGACGTCGATGACGACGGTCAGTGCGTCGGGTGCGGTGATCCCGGCCAGCCGCCCGCCCAGCAGGTCGGCGACGACCTGCTCATCGGGGCTGGCCGGGTGCAGGCTGTAGGCGCCGGGCAGGTCCTCGATGGTGAACTTGACGGTTCCGCAGTGTGCGCAGGTGTGCCGGCCGGTGCCGACGCTGCGCGTCACGGTGACGCCGGGGTAGTTGCCGGTGTGCGCGCGCATGCCGGTGAGGTGGTTGAACACGCTGGTCTTGCCGGCGTTGGGGCTGCCCACCAGGGCGATGCGGGTCTGGCCGGCCGGGGCGTCCACCGGTCCGCTGTTGTGGCAGGCGGGTGCGGTCACGCCGTCACCTCGATTTCGATGTGGCGGGCCTCGTGGCGGCGCAGGCACATGTCGTAGCCGAGGATCCGGTACACCGTCGGATCTCCCAGCGGGGCCACCCGTACGGTGTGGACCTCGTTGCCGGAACGAAAGCCCAAGTGCCGCAGACGCAGCGCGACGTGTGCCGGGGCGTCGGCGGCGATGCCGAGGATGGTGGCCAATCCGCCGACCGGCAGGTTCGTCAGGGTGGTGACGGGGAGTTGCATGCTGACCTCGTGTGCGTGGGTGCTGACTTAGGTGAGGCTATGCGTGCCCGGCAAACTCCGCCATGGTCTTTGGTCCCTTGTGGGAATTCGGACCCTCGGGCAAGCTGATCGTAAAAATTACGATAGAATCTGGATATGACTGATCTTCTTACGGCTCAGGGTGTCGAATCACGGAAGGTTGCTCCAGAGGATGTGCGGTCGGTGCTCGCTCGCAGCATCCTGGCCGACGGACTTGATCTGGTCCTCGACATCGACCGTTCCCGCGGTTCCCACCTGGTGGATGCCCGCACCGGCCGCGGATATCTCGACATGTTCACCTTCTTCGCCTCCTCGGCGTTGGGGATGAACCACCCGGCACTGGCCGGTGACGAGCGGTTCCGCGCCGAGTTGACCGCGGCCGCGGTGAACAAGCCGAGCAACTCCGATGTCTACAGCGTGCCGATGGCCCGGTTCGTCGACACCTTCGTCCGGGTGCTCGGCGACCCGGCGCTGCCGCACCTGTTCTTCGTCGACGGCGGAGCGCTGGCCGTCGAGAACGCGCTGAAGATCGCCTTCGACTGGAAGAGCCGGCTCAACGAGAGCCGTGGTCTGGATCCCGCGCTGGGCGCGAGGGTGCTGCACCTGCGCGGAGCCTTCCACGGCCGCAGCGGCTACACCATGTCGCTGACCAACACCGACCCCGCCAAGGTGGCCCGGTTCCCGAAGTTCGACTGGCCGCGCATCGACGCGCCCTACCTGCGCCCGGGCGCGGATATCGACGAGCTGGAAGCCGAGTCGCTGCGTCAGGCCCGGGCCGCGTTCGAAGCCCATCGGCACGACATCGCCTGCTTCATCGCCGAACCCATCCAGGGTGAGGGTGGCGATCGGCATTTCCGTCCGCAGTTCTTCGCCGCGATGCGCCGGCTCTGCGACGAGTTCGACGCGCTGCTGATCTTCGACGAGGTGCAGACCGGTTGCGGGATCACCGGAACCCCGTGGGCCTACCAGCAGCTCGGCGTGACACCCGACGTCGTCGCTTTCGGTAAGAAGACCCAGGTGTGCGGGGTCATGGCCGGCGGCCGCGCCCGCAAGGAGTGTTGTCGGACCCGGGTGGACGAGGTGCCCGACAACGTCTTCGCGGTCAGCTCGCGGATCAACTCGACCTGGGGCGGCAATCTGGTCGACATGGTGCGCTCGCGCCGGATCCTGGAGGTCATCGAGGCCGACGACCTCTTCGCGCGCGCCGCCGAGCACGGTCGCTACCTGCAGGACCGCCTGCATCAGCTGGCCGGCCAGTTTCCCGGGCTGGTGCGCGATGTCCGGGGCCGTGGCCTGATGTGCGCGTTCAGCATGCCCGGTGCCGAGCAGCGCGACGCGTTGATCGCCGGTCTGTGGGAGTGCGGGGTGGTCATGCTGGGATGCGGGCCCGACAGCGTGCGGTTCCGGCCGGCGCTGACGGTGTCGCGCGACGAGCTCGACACAGCGGTGGACGCGGTGAGTGCGGTCCTCAGGACGATGTGGGCTCGCTCGGCTGGGTGAGCCGGCGGATCGTGGTGCGCAGCCGCGGCAACTCGGCTCCGCTGACCAGTTCGCAGCCGTGCAGTTCGGCGAGTTTGCGTGCCGCCGGGGTGAATTCGTGATTGGTGACGACCATGGTGCGGGTGCAATCCTGCATCGGGGCACCGGCGACGACTTCCTGGACCGCGCTCGCGCCCACCGGACGTGAGAGGCGTTTGCACTGGATGGCCAGCCGGTTGGGGCGGTGCCCCACGATCAGGTCGACGCCCCAGTCGCCGCTGATCGAGGTCATGATCACCGGCACTCCGGCCGTGCGCGCGATGTGCGCGACGTGGTCCTCGAACTCGGTGCCGGACATGGAACTTGCGCGTTGCCGCTCGCGCTCACCGGGGGTGGCCGCGCCGACGACGGTGGCCAGCAGGAACCGCGGGCCGGCCACGGCGAGCGCGGGAACCAGCACGGCCAGCAGCAGGCTGTACGCCGGCGCGACACCGGCCAGGTGGGCGGTGCCGCCCGCGGCGACACCGAGCGCCGTCAGGAGCTTCCATCGCAGGCCTGTCACGGGCGCATCGTAGGACGCGGCGGCGACAATTCGGGCGCACCACCCTGCGCCGAGATTGCCGTGGTGGTCGTTGTGCATCGTTGTCCACAGCCGTGACCGCACTCTCGGGCCCCACGAGGCAACGATGTCGGCCACGACGGTCAGCATCGGCGCATGGCACGGGTGTTCATCGGCAGCGAGGCGCTCGCCCGCGGCGG
>JAXHTL010000095.1:0-16948 GCA_034190095.1 Actinomycetota bacterium | reverse complement strand
GCGGCTTCGAGGGCAACGCACAGAACTTCCGGATCCTGACCCGCCTGGAGCCGAAAGTGCTTGACACTCAGGGGGATCAACCCCGCAGCGCTGGCCTGAACCTGACCCGGGCAGCATTGGACGCGGTGACGAAGTATCCCTGGTTCCGGCCTCCGGAGGGTGGGAAGTTCGGCTTCTATCCCGACGACGCCGCGATGGCGGCGTGGATGCGCGGCGACGCGCCCGATCGCCGGCCGTGTCTGGAGGCGCAGATCATGGACTGGGCCGACGACGTCGCCTACTCGGTTCACGACGTCGAGGACGGGGTGATTTCGGGGCGGATCGATCTGCGCGTCCTCGGCGACGACGACGCGGTCGGCGCGCTGGGCAGACTGGGCCAGTCGCACGGCATGGGCGGGGGACTGGCGGCCGCCGACCTGGTGGAAGCGGCCGAGCGGCTCTCGGAGCTGCCCACGGTTGCGGCCATCGGCAAGTACGACGGCACGTTGAGCGCATCGGTGGCGCTCAAGACGATGACCAGTGAGCTGGTCGGCCGGTTCGCCTCCTCGGCGATCGCGGCCACCCGGAACTTCGCAGGTCCGGGACGGCTGGTGCGCTACCAGGCCGGCCTGGAGGTCCCGACCGTGGTGCGTGCCGAGGTGGCGGTGCTCAAGATCCTGGCGCTGCAGTTCATCATGTCCGACCCGCGGCATCTGGAGCTGCAGGCCCGCCAGCGCGATCAGATCGAGGTTGCGGTGCAGTTCGTGTTGTCGGGGGCTCCGGCGACGCTGGATCCGCTGTTCGCCCCGGAGTTCCACGCCGCCGCCGACGACGCGGCCCGGCTGCGGGTGGTGATCGACCAGGTCGCGTCGTTCACCGAAGGCCGGCTCGAACGGCTGGAACCCGCATAGCCGCAGCCGTCGCGACCTCTAGACTGGCCGGGTGGCAGGCGAAGTGAGTCGGGGGCGGGGCAGGATCCCCGATCGCGATATCGCCGCCATCCGTGAGCGGGTCAGCCTCGAAGACGTCGTCGGTGACTATGTCCAGCTGCGCCGGGCGGGTGCGGATTCGCTCAAGGGGCTGTGTCCCTTCCACGACGAGAAGTCTCCGTCGTTCCATGTGCGCCCCAACCACGGGCACTTCCACTGCTTCGGCTGCGGAGAGGGTGGCGACGTCTATGCCTTCCTGCAGAAGATCGAGCACGTCACGTTCGTCGAGGCCGTCGAACTGCTCGCCGACCGGGTCGGCTACACCGTCACCTACACCGGCGGGTCCACCACCAACGTCCAGCGGGACCGGGGCAGCCGCAGCAGGTTGCTGGCCGCCAACTCGGCGGCCCAGGAGTTCTACGCCGAGGCGCTGGCCTCCGAGGAGGCCGCCCCGGCGCGTCAGTACCTGCTCGAGCGCAACTTCGACGCCGAGGCGGCCGCCCGGTTCGGCTGCGGTTTCGCGCCGTCGGGCTGGGAAACGCTGACAAAGCACCTGCTGCGCAAGGGTTTCGAGTTCAAGGAGCTGGAGGCGGCAGGGTTGTCGCGGGAAGGCCGGCGCGGCCCCATGGACCGCTTCCACCGCCGGCTGCTGTGGCCGATCAGGGCCGGCGGCGGGGAGGTCATCGGGTTCGGGGCCCGCCGGATCTTCGACGACGACCCGATGGAGGCCAAGTACGTCAACACCCCCGAGACGGTGCTGTACAAGAAGTCCTCGGTGCTGTTCGGGCTGGACCTGGCCAAACGCGACATCGCCAAGGCGCACCGCGCCGTCGTCGTCGAGGGCTACACCGACGTGATGGCCATGCACCTGGCCGGCGAGACCACCGCCGTCGCCTCCTGTGGCACCGCGTTCGGCGAGGGCCACCTGGCGCTGCTGCGCCGGTTGATGATGGACGACAACTGGTATCGCGGTGAGCTGATCTTCGTGTTCGACGGTGACTCGGCCGGCCAGGCGGCCGCGCTCAAGGCCTTCGACGGTGACCAGCAGGTGGCCGGCAAGTCGTTCGTGGCCATCGCGTCCGACGGCATGGATCCGTGCGACCTGCGGTTGCGCTCCGGAGACGGCGCGCTGCGCGATCTGGTGGCCCGCCGCATCCCGATGTTCGAGTTCGCGGTACGCAGCCTGATCCCGGCCGACGACGTGCTGGACAACGATCCGCAGGCCCAGGTCGACGCGCTGCGCCGGGCGGTGCCGCTGGTTGCCCGGATCAGGGACTACGCGTTGCGCGACGAGTACGCGCGGCGGTTGGCGGGTTGGACCGGCTGGCGCGACGAGGGCCAGGTGCTGGCCCGGGTGCGCGAGGAGGCGGGCAAGCGGGGCATGCCCGACAAGGCGAGGCGCCGCTCGGGCAGCGCCGACGAGCGGAGCCAGCCGCAGAGCACCGGCAACCCGGCCACCCCGGCTGCGGTGCGGCCGGATCCGGCCGACCCCACGTTGTGGCCGCAGCGCGAAGCGCTCAAGGCGGGGCTGCAGTATCCCGCGCTGGCCGGCCCGGTGTTCGACTCGCTGGCCGCCGAGAGCTTCACCCACCCCGGCTACGCCGCAGTACGCGCGGCGATCGAATCGGCCGGCGGGACGGCCTCCGGGGTGACCGGGGCCCAGTGGATCGAGCTGGTGGGCCAGCAGGTGACCTCGCCGCTGGCCGCCGGCCTGATCAACGAATTGAGTGTGGAGGCCATCAACGCCGACGACGAGCAGCTGCCCCGCTATATCGGGGGGGTGCTGGCGCGGCTGCAGGAAGTGTGGATCGGCCGCCAGATCGCCGAGGTCAAGTCCAAGCTGCAGCGGATGTCGCCGGTCGAGCAGGGCGACGAGTACCACGCGCTGTTCGGGGATCTGGTGGCGATGGAGGCCTACCGGCGCAGCCTGCTGGAACAGGCCAGTGGTGACGACCTGACTGCATGATCACCGGCCGCAGGTTATGGTAGTGGCTGCACAAATCTGTCGGGGAGAAGGCGAGCTCGTGATGCTGGTGCACACCATCCGGACCAACAAGGTTCGACTGATCGCTGGGGCCTGTGCCGCCGCAGCGGTCGCCCTGCCGCTCTACGCGTCCCTGACCAGCGTCGACACCGCCACTGAGGTGACCGCGGGTCCGGCCTGCCTGGCGTGGTTCGGCAACAAGGAGGACGGGCACTGCCTGTCCTACTCCAACGGCAGCGGCGTCGCGATCGGCAGCCCGAACGTCGGGTTCGACAGCGCATACGGCGGCATCGGCGTCTACACCGGGCCGCTGTTCCCCGGCACCACGATCACTCAGCCCATCGGCTAGCGCTCGGTGTTCTTCGTCGACTCCGGCCCGATCACATCGGTGCCGGGGTCGATTGGTGTGAGTTCCACCATCGACGGGTCGGGGGACACCCGTTCGGCGATCTTGCGACGCCCGGCGTCGATCACGGCCTTGGCCGCCGGACTGCTCGTCACCGCCCGGTAGGTGCCTGCGATCTGCTCGTAGCGCTGCTTGCCGGCCTTGGTCCCCAGCACGTAGCCGACCGCCAACACGGCGACATACCCGATCACAGGGCTCCTCCAGATCTGTCTCGCGTCACGATGCCTCGCTGTCCATCCTGCCTCACCGCGGGGCCTGCACGCCCGGCCGGGAGCGCATTGGCGATGCGAAGCGACCGTAGGCTAGAGTGCACTCTGGCCCGCAGCACAGCGCTCGCGGGCGAGGCAGTCCCCTGTAGCTCAATTGGCAGAGCATTCGGCTGTTAACCGAAGGGTTGCTGGTTCGAGTCCAGCCGGGGGAGCCACATCACCGAGATCGACTCCGGTCAGTTACCGCAGCTCAGCAATCGTGCACGACGTGATGGATCGCTCAGGTATCCAACGGTTCTCGCGGATGGCCCGGGCCTGCCACCGCTCAGCCGATTATCCGCCGTAAGGTGGCCGCCATGCGACGTCTCGCCGTGCTGGTCTCGACGATCCTGCTTGTCGCGGGCTGCGGCTGGAGCCCGCCGCAAGCCACACCGACCACCAGTGCCGACTGCGGCCCGGGGCCGACACCGGATGCGGTGACCGCCGAGTTCGCGCTTCTGCCACCGGCGCCGTGGACCGAAAGCTCGCGAGGCCACACCGCGGACTGCCGGATGCACTGGGTGGTGGTCGACGCGGGCAACGAGCCGGACCGCCTGCAGCAGGTGCTGTTCTTCGCCGGCCAGGATCCGGTCGGCTCACCCACCCCGGAGCCGCGCCCCTACATCTCGGTGACCCCGCGGGGCGACCATGACGCCATGGTTCAGTACCAGTGGCTCCAGTGGGGCGACGAGCCGTGCTGCCCGACGGGCCTGGGCGCCGCGCGGGTCACCCTCGAGGACGGGCGGCTGACGATCCTGGATCCGATCCCGGGACCCTGACGTTTCACTCGTCGGGGATGTTCTCCGGGTGCAGCATCTCCGCGTAGCGCAGTTCCTCGGGGACGCCGAAGCCGTCGATCAGCGCCTCGACGTGCGGCCGCAGCCGTCTGCACCGGTCGTTGATGCCGCGGGTGACCGCCTTGGAGCGCTCGGTGGACAGGAAGCGGTGCTCGACCCACCAGGCTTTGTCCTCTTCGATCACCGACAGCGCGTACAGGTCGCAGACCATGCACAGGATCTCGTGGGCTTCCTCGTCCTCGCAGGTCTCGATGCCGGCGACGAAGGCCTCCAGCACGATCCTGTCGATGTGGGCCCGGGCGGCGTGCAGCACGTGGTCCTGCACCGAGTTGAACGCGTCGAAGGCGCTCATCTCCTTGGACTTGGACTGCAGCCGGCGCGCGACCGACGCGAGCATGTATTCCTCGCGGTCTTCGAACATCTGGACCTGGGTGCCCCGGTTGAAGAGGCTGCCTTCCTCTTCGTTGTCCTGCCGGCTGTCCAGGACGGTCTGGATGATCGTCTGGGCCGCAGTGCGTTTCATCACCCGCTCACCGGCGAAGTTCGCCGCGAAGCGCACCCACTCGACCGGGCTCATGCTCTTGATGTCGTCGGCGTAGGCGGTCAGCAGCTCCTTGGCGACCAGCTGGGTCAGCACGTGGTTGTCACCCTCGAACGTGGTGAACACGTCGGTGTCGGCCTTGAGCGCGATCAGCCGGTTCTCGGCCAGATAGCCTGCGCCACCGCAGGCCTCGCGGGCCTCCTGGATGGCTTTGGTGGCGTGCCAGGTGTTGGCGGCCTTCAGCCCGGCCGCGCGGGACTCGAGCTCGCGCTGCTCCTCGCGGTCGGGGTCGTCGGCAGTCTGCAGTTCGTGGGTCTTGCTGACCAACTCGTTCTGAGCGAACTGCAGCGCATACGAGCGGGCGATCAACGGCAACAGCCGCCGCTGGTGGACCAGGTAGTCCATCAGCAGCACTTCTTCGTCGCTGTCGTCGCCGGGGGCATCGAACTGGCGGCGCTGCAGGGCGTAACGCGTCGCGATGTCGAGGGCGACCCGGGCCGCCGCACCGGCGCTGCCACCGACGGTGACCCGGCCGCGGATCAGGGTGCCCAGCATGGTGAAGAACCTGCGGTTGGGGTTCTCGATCGGTGAACTGTAGGTGCCGTCCGGCGCCACGTCGGCGTACTTGTTGAGCAGGTTCTCCCGCGGGACCCGCACCTGATCGAACTGGATGCGCCCGTTGTCCACGCCGGGCAGACCACCCTTGTAGTCGCAGTCCGAGGTGGTCACTCCGGGCAGGTCGTTGCCGTCGGCGTCGCGGATCGGCACGACCAGGCAGTGCACCCCGTGCTTGGTGCCGTCGGCGGTGATCAGTTGGGCGAACACCGCGGCCACGCGCGCGGTCTGAGCGGCGCCGCCGATGTAGTCCTTGCGGGCGGTGGGGGTGGGCGAGTCGATGACGAACTCTTGGGTGGCCGGGTCGTAGGTGGCCGTGGTCTCCAGCGCCTGCACGTCGCTGCCGTGACCGGTCTCGGTCATGGCGAAGCAGCCCAGCAGGTCGAGGTCGATGATCTTCTGCACGTAGGCCTGGTGGTGGCGCTCGGTGCCGAGGTTCTCGATCGCGCCGCCGAACAGGCCCCACTGCACACCGGCCTTGACCATCAGCGACAGGTCGCTCATCGCCAGCATCTCGATCTGGGTGACCGCGGAGCCGACATCGCCGTTTCCGCCGTGCTCCTTCTTGAAGCCGTCCTCGGACGCTCCGCGGGCGGCCATGATCTTCATCTGTTCGTCGACCTTGGTGCGGGCGATGACGGTGTTGGGCGTGTAGTGCGGCCGGAACACGTCGTCGGCGAGCTCGGCGCGCATTCGGTTCTTCACATCCCGAAAGCGTCCGTCGAGGCAGTTGCGCAGATGCTCCGCGGTAGTGGTCATATCTCGACGGTAACCGCCGGAAGGGGCCTGCAAACTGTGATGTGGCGAACCGAAGGTAAACCTGAGTTCGGCGGCCGACGTGCGGTGCCGTTGAATCATGATCATGACCGAGCACGGGGAGGGGCCGGTGTCGCCGACCGGGCTGCCCCACCTGGCCGACCACCGGCATGCCGACGTCACCGGGGGGTGGCTGCGGGCAGCGACGTTCGGAGCGATGGACGGGCTGGTGAGCAACACCGCCCTGATCGCCGGTGTGGCGGCAAGTGCCAGCGCGCACACCGTGGTGCTCAGCGGTGTCGCCGGGTTGCTGGCCGGCGCCTTCTCGATGGCGTTGGGGGAGTACACCTCGGTGCGGACCGCCAACGAGCAGATCGACTCCGAGGTGCGGGTGGAGCGCAGGTCGTTCAAGTTGCATCCGGATGCGGAGCAGGCCGAGCTGGTGGGGATGCTCACCGATATGGGGATGTCGCCCGAGACCGCGGCCAAGGCCACCGAGGAGATCCACCGCGACGAGAAGAGGGCGGTCAACTTTCACCTGGTCCAGGAGCTCGGCGTCGACCCCCGCGAGAAGCCGTCGCCGTGGGTGGCCGCCGGGTCCTCGTTCGTGCTGTTCGCGATCGGCGCGGTGATCCCGCTGATCCCGTACCTGCTGGGTTATGAGTCGCTGTGGGCCGGCCTGGCTTTCGGGGGTGCCGGGCTGATGCTCGCCGGTGCGTCCGCGTCACGGTTCACCCGCCAGCCGCTGGTGTGGACGTCGTTGCGGCAGTTGGCTTTCGGCGGGGTGGCGATCGCGGCCACCTATCTGGTCGGCCTGCTGGTCGGGGCGACCGTCACCTGAGGTGCGGATTCGGCGCGCTCAGGCACCCCTGGTGTCGCCGTGCGCGCCCGATTCGCCCCGGGGTCAGCTGTCGCTGCCGACCGTCAGCGCGCGGGCCTGGTCGGTGAGCTCGTCGAGTGCGGGTTCGTCGTCGTCGATGTGGCGCAGGTGCGGCCGCGTCGCGGCCAGCACCACCGCACCGGCCAGGACCGCGGCGGCCCCGACCCAGAACGGCGCGTGGGCGTTGACCCGCTCGCCCAGCAGCCCGGCCAGCCACGGCGCCAGGGCGGCGCCGCCGAAGCGCACGAAGCTGTAGGCCGCCGACGCGACGCCGCGCTCGACCGGGGCGGCCTTCATCACCGTCTCGGTGATCAGGGTGTTGTTGACCCCGATGAACAGCCCGGCGACCACCACGCACGCCGCCAGCACCGCCTTCTGGTCGGTCCAGACCGCCATCGCGGCCAGCGTCGCCGTCATCAGCGCCAGGTTGACCAACAGGGTGCGGACGGTGCCGAAGCGGCGCTGCAGCCGGGGGGCGACGACCACCGAGGTGAAGGCCAGCGCCAGCCCCCAGCCGAAGAAGATGAACCCGATGTCCTGGGCGCTCATGTCGAGCGGGAACGGGGTGAAGGCCAGCAGGGTGAAGAAGCCGAAGTTGTAGAGCAGGGCCGTCATCGCCACCCCGAACAACCCGCGGTGGCGCAGCGCCCGGAACGGGTCGGCCAGCGTGGTGGCCCGCGCGGCGCGCGGGGTGGCCGGCAGCAGCAGCGCGGTGACGACGACCGCGACCGTCATCAGTGCCGAGACGCCGAAGAAGGGTCCGCGCCAGGAGATCGAGCCGAGCACGCCGCCGACCAACGGGCCGACGGCGATCCCGAGCCCGAGGGCGGCTTCGTAGAGGATCACGGCCTGGGCCACCGACCCGCGCGCCGAATTGACGATGGTGGCCAGCGCAGTCGCGATGAACAGGGCGTTGCCCAGACCCCACAGGGCGCGCCAGCCGACGATCTCGCCGATGGTGTCGCTCATCCCGGCCAGTCCGGCCCCGGCGATGATGATGACCAGGCCGATGAGCAGGGTGCGCTTGGGCCCGATCCGGCTGGACACCACGCCGGTGACGAGCATCGCCACGCCCATCACCGCCATGTAGCTGGTGAACAGCAGCGACACCTGCGACGGTGACGCGTCGAGGTTGTCGGCGATCGGTTTGAGGATCGGGTCGACGAGCCCGATGCCCATGAATGCGACGACCGAGGCGAAGGCAACGGCCCACACGGCTTTGGGTTGGCGCCACATGGCGGCGAAGCTCCTTTCGGGGGTCAGATCGGCAGTTGCGCAGCGGTCATCGGCGGGTCGGCACCGGTGCGCCGGCATCTTGCAGCAGCCGGCGCATCACTGTCACGGCTTCGGCCAGGCAGTCGCGGTCGGCCTCGTCGAGCCGTTCCAGGTAGGGGTCGATGACCGCGGCGCGGTCGATGCGGGCCTGGTGCAGCGCGGCGACACCGTCGTCGGTGATGCGGATCAGCACCGCTCGCGCGTCGCCGGGGTCGGCGTTGCGGGTGACCAGTCCGGCGTCCTCGAGGCGACGCACCTGGGTGGTCATCGTGGGCTGGGAGCAGTTGTCCAGCGCCGCCAGGTCGGAGATGCGCGCTTCGCCCTGGTCTTCGATGGTGGACAGCAGGCGAGCCTGGGCGAAGGGGATCGGCATCCGGACCCGCTGGTTGGCCAGTCGGTTGATCCGGGCCACCACCGCGAGGAGGTCTGCGCCGAGAGTCGAGGACGTCGAGGACATGGCAGCCATCGTTACATAGAATTACTATGTATGTCGAACCCGCGCCCCGGTGGTGCCAGTCACAGACCGGCACGCAGGTGTTGCGACCACCGACTGGCAGAATCGTGAAATGACCTCGACCGGCCCGGAGAGCGTGCCTCGACGGACTGGTCCGCTTCACCCGGTGGAACTCGCGCAGGCTGCCGTGATGGCAGCGCTGTGTGCGGCCATCGCGATCATCGCCGTCGTGGTTCCGTTCGCAGCGGGCCTGTCCTTGCTCGGCACCGTGCCCATGGGCCTGCTGGCCTACCGCTACCGGCTGCGCGTGCTGATCGCTGCCACGGTGGCCGGCGGGCTTATCGCGTTCCTGATCGCCGGGATGGGCGGGTTCATGACGGTCGCCAACTGCGCGTACATCGGCGGCCTGACCGGCATCGTGAAGAGGCGGGGCCGCGGAACCCCGACGGTCGTGGTGTCGGCGCTGGTGGCCGGTGCGCTGTTCGGTCTGGTCATCGTCGGGGCGCTGGCGGTGCTGTCCCGGCTGCGCCATCTGCTCTTCGAGTCCGTCACCGCCAACGTCACCGGCCTGGCCGCGGTGGTCAACCGGATCCCCGGCCTGGAGGGCCTGGCCGACCGGATGACCCGCGATTTCGCCACCGCCCTGGACTACTGGCCGCTGCTGTTCTTCGCCGCCGGCGTCTTCTCCATCACCTGGGTGAGCCTGGTCGGCTGGTGGGCGCTGTCGAAGGTGCTCGCGCGCCTGTTCGGCGTCCCCGATGTGCACAAGCTCGAGGTCGACAGCGACACCGGCGCGATCGCCCCGATACCGCTGCAGCTCAGCGACGTCCGGTTCCGCTATCCGGGCTCCGCCCAGGACGCGCTGGGCCCGGTGTCACTGGATGTGCAACCCGGGGAACATCTCGCGGTGACCGGTGCCAACGGCTCGGGCAAGACGACGCTGATGCTGATCCTGGCGGGTCGCGAACCCACCTCGGGCACGGTGAGCCGGCCCGGAGCTGTCGGCCTGGGCAAGCTGGGCGGCACCGCGGTGGTGATGCAGCACCCGGAGAGCCAGGTGCTGGGCACCCGGGTCGCCGACGACGTCGTCTGGGGCCTGCCCCCGGGCGTCGCCATCGACGTGGAGCACCTGCTGACCGAGGTCGGCCTGGGTGGGTTCGGGGAGCGGGACACCGGTGGTCTGTCGGGCGGGGAACTGCAGCGCCTGGCGGTGGCCGGGGCGCTGGCGCGCGATCCGTCCCTGCTGATCGCCGACGAGGTCACCAGCATGGTCGACCAGGAGGGCCGCGACGCGGTGATGACGGTGCTGTCCGGCCTGACTCAGCGGCATCGCACCGCCCTGGTGCACATCACGCACTACAACAACGAGGCCGACGCCGCCGACCGCACCGTCAACCTGACCGGGGGCGGCGCCGCCCGCGCCGAGGACGTCGCGATGGTGGAGAAGGCCGAGGTGCACACCGCACCGGCCACCCCCGAGGCCCCGCGGGGCGCCCCGGTCCTCGAGCTCAACGGGGTCGGCCACGAGTACGGGCTCGGCACGCCCTGGGCGAAAACCGCGCTGCGCGACGTCGACTTCGCCGTACACGAGGGCGACGGCGTACTGATCCACGGCCTCAACGGTTCGGGCAAGTCGACGCTGGCCTGGATCATGGCCGGGCTGACGGTGCCGAGCGCGGGCAGCTGCCTGCTCGACGGCGCCCCGGTGTCCGAACAGGTCGGCGCGGTCGCGATCTCCTTCCAGGCCGCTCGGCTGCAGTTGATGCGCAGCCACGTGGCGCTGGAGATCGCCTCGTCGGCCGGGTTCTCGATCTACGACCAGGCCAAGGTCACCGAGGCCCTGCACACCGTGGGCCTGGAGCCGACGCTGGCCTCCCGGCGCATCGACCAGCTCAGCGGCGGTCAGATGCGTCGTGTGGTGCTGGCCGGCCTGCTGGCCCGCTCGCCGCGCGCGCTGATCCTCGACGAGCCGTTGGCCGGGCTGGACGCCGCCTCCCAGCAGGGACTGCTGCGCATGCTGGTGGACCTGCGCCGGCGCAAGCGGCTGACCGTGGTGGTGATCTCGCACGACTTCGCCGGGCTGGAGGAGCTGTGCCCGCGCACCCTGCACCTGCAGGACGGGGAGCTGGCCACGGCGCCGACCGCCGCCGGGGGCAGGTCATGAGCGAACGCAAGCCCCGCAGGCAGGTGGTGCTGCTGCGGCCGGTGCCCGGAACCAGCGTCATCCACGAGATGTGGGCCGGCTCCAAGCTGGCGATCGTCGCGGCGATCGGGGTGCTGCTGACCTTCTATCCGGGCTGGGTGCCCATCGGGTCGGTGGCGTTGCTGGTCGTGCTGGCCGCCACCCTGGCGCACATCCCGCGTGGTGTGCTGCCGACCGTTCCGCGCTGGCTGTGGGTGCTGCTGTTCCTGGGCGCCCTGACCGCCACCTTCGCCGGCGGCAGCCCGGTGCTCTCGGTCGGCACGGTCGACATCGGGTTGGGTGGGCTGCTGAACTTCCTGCGCATCACCGCGCTGTCGATCGTGCTGCTCGGGCTGGGGGCGATGGTTTCGTGGACCACCAACGTCGCTGAGGTGGCACCCGCGGTGGCCACGCTGGGGCGGCCGCTGCGTGCGCTGCGGGTACCGATCAACGACTGGGCTGTCGCCCTGGCGCTGGCACTGCGCGCGTTCCCGATGCTCATCGACGAGTTCAGCGTGCTCTACGCGGCACGCCGGTTGCGGCCCCCGGACCCCGAAACCAGCCGCCGCGGCCGCGGCCGGCGCTGGGCGACGGAGTTGATCGACCTGCTGGCCGCGGCGATCACCGTCGCGCTGCGCCGCGCCGACGAGATGGGCGACGCGATCACCGCCCGGGGCGGAGCGGGGCAGATCTCGGCCGCGCCGACACGGCCCCAACGCCGCGACTGGCTGGCCTTCGCGGTCGTCATCGCGGTGTGCGGGACCGCGCTGGTGCTGGAACTGACCATCCTGGGCACCAGCGGCATCCGGAGCTGACCGCACAGCCAGCCGTTACGGTAAGGGTGTGACGGGGCACCGACATATCGACGCCGACTTCCTCGCGATGCCGCGCCGCGCGATCGCCGACGCCGCGCTCACCGCGGCCAGGCAGGCCGGAGCGAGCTACGCCGATCTGCGCATCCACGCCATCACCACTGAAACCGTGCAGCTGCGCGACGGTGCGCTGGAGAACGCGGTCACCGACCACGAGATCGGGCTGGCGGTGCGGGTCATCGTGGACGGCACGTGGGGGTTCGCCTCGCATGCCCAGCTCGACACCGCCGCAGCCGCCGACACCGCCCGGCGCGCGGTGCGGGTGGCGAGCGAGCTCGCACCGCTGAACGCCGAACGCATCGAGTTGGCCGAGGAACCGGTCTACCACGACGCGTTCTGGTCCACCGACTACCGCATCGACCCGTTCACGGTCAGCGCGGCCGACAAGATCGCGGTGCTCGAGGACTATTCGGGCCGGCTGCTGGCCTCCGACGGAGTCGACCATGTGTCGGCCTGGCTGCATGCGGCCAAGGAGCAGACGTTCTACGCCGACACGTTCGGCTCGACGATCACCCAGCAGCGGGTGCGGGTGCTGCCCAGCCTGGAGGCCGTCGCCGTGGACGCCGCGGCGGGCACCTTCGACACCATGCGCACCCTGGCGCCGCCGACCGCGCGGGGCTGGGAGGCCGTGGCCGGCGACGAGGTGTGGGACTGGACCGGTGAATTGGCCCAGCTGCCCTGGCTGCTCGCCGAGAAACTCAAGGCGCCCAGCGTGGTCGCCGGGCCCACCGACCTGGTGATCGACCCGACCAACCTGTGGCTGACGATCCACGAGTCGATCGGGCACGCCACCGAATACGACCGCGCAATCGGTTACGAAGCCGCCTACGCCGGGACGTCGTTCGCCACCCCGGACAAGTTGGGCACCATGCGCTACGGGTCGCCGGTGATGAACGTCACCGCCGACCGCACCGTCGAACACGGCCTGGCCACAGTCGGTTTCGACGATGAGGGGGTGCAGGCGCAGAGCTGGGATCTGGTGCGCGACGGGATGTTCGTCGGATACCAACTGGATCGGGTGTTCGCGCCGAGGCTGGGGGAGGCCCGCTCCAACGGGTGCTCCTATGCCGACTCGGCCCACCATGTGCCGATTCAGCGGATGGCCAATGTGTCATTGCAGCCGGGCCCCGAGGACCTGAGCACCGACGACCTGATCGGCCGGGTCGACGACGGCCTCTACATCGTCGGTGACAAGAGCTGGTCGATCGACATGCAGCGGTACAACTTCCAGTTCACCGGCCAGCGCTTCTTCCGGATCCGCGACGGCAAGCTCGACGGGCAGGTTCGCGACGTGGCCTATCAGGCCACCACCACCGACTTCTGGGGGGCGCTGGAAGCCGTTGGGGGGCAGTCCACCTGGCGCCTGGGCGGGGCGTTCAACTGCGGCAAGGCCCAGCCCGGTCAGGTGGCCGCGGTCAGCCACGGCTGCCCGTCGGCGTTGTTTCGCGGGGTCAACGTGCTCAACACGCGTGAAGAAGGCGGTCGGTAAGCGGTGATCGGGGCACAACAAGTCGTGGACATCGTGCTGGCCGAGGCGCGCCGGCTGGGCCGCGCCGACGAGACGATCGTGCTGGTCAGCGACCGCATCGACGCGTCGCTGCGCTGGGCCAACAACACGATGACCACCAACGGTGAATCGACCAGCCGCACCACCACGGTGATCTCCATCGTGCGGCGCGACGGCCACGCCCACGTCGGCTCGGTGCGCTCCAGCGCGGTGGCCCCGGCAGTGCTGATGGACCTGGTGCAGGCCTCCCAGCACGCCGCCGCGGTGGCCTCGCCGGCCCGAGACGACGCCGAGGCACTGCCCGCCGACGCCAAACCCGCGGACTGGGACGCCCCGATTCCCCGCACCGGGGTCGGCGCATTCGGTGCGGTCGCCGAGGCTCTGGTGCGCGGATTCTCCGGTAAGGACACGCTTTTCGGCTATGCGCGGCATGTGATGGAGACGACGTTCGTCGCGACCTCGTCGGGCCTGCGGCGCCGCTTCACCCAGCCCACCGGGTCGGTGGAGATCAACGCCAAACGCGACGGCGCCAGCGCCTGGGCGGGGGTCAGCACCCCGGACTTCGTCGACGTGCCCACCGACGCGATGCTCGAGGACCTGGGCACACGGCTGTCCTGGGCGGCGCGCAGCGTGGAGCTGCCGGCCGGACGCTACGAGACCCTGATGCCGCCCTCGACGGTTGCGGACATGATGATCTACCTGGCCTGGACGATGGGCGGGCGCGGCGCGCAGGAAGGACGCACCGCTCTGGCAGCGCCCGGGGGCGGAACCCGGGTGGGAGAGAAGCTGACGACGCTGCCGCTGACGCTGTACTCGGATCCGCACGCGCCCGGGCTGCAGTGCGCCCCGTTCGTCGCGGTGCCGAGTTCCTCGGAGCGGGCCTCGGTGTTCGACAACGGCATGGGCATCGACCGGGTGGACTGGATCCGCGACGGGGCGATCAACGCGCTGGCCTACCCGCGGGCCGCCGCCGCCGAGTTCAGCCAGCCGGTGGCGGTGGGGGCCGACAACCTGCTGATGACCGGCGGCACGGCCAGCCTCGACGACATGGTGGCCAACACCGAGCGCGGGCTGCTGCTGACCACCCTGTGGTACATCCGCACCGTCGACCCGTCGGTGCTGCTGCTGACCGGGCTGACCCGCGACGGGGTGTATCTGATCGAAGACGGCCAGGTCACCGGCGCGGTCAACAATTTCCGGTTCAACGAGAGCCCGCTGGACCTGCTGCGGCGCGCGAGCGAGGCCGGCGTCAGCGAGGTCACCCTGCCCCGCGAGTGGGGCGACTGGGCCACCCGCGCACAGATGCCGTCGCTGCGAATTCCCGACTTCCACATGTCATCGGTGTCTCAGGCGCAATAATCGCACTCGTGACCCATTCCCCAGTGGCCGATCGACTCGCGGGGATGGTGGCGTTGTCCTCGGGAAGCGACCGAGCTGACACGCTGATCCGGTTGACCTGCGGGCGGGCCCTGGCGCTGCCGCCGCTACCGCTGCCGACCGACCTGCCCGACGACCAGACCCAGGCCGAATCGGTGCTGGCGGCGTTCGCCGAACAGTTCACCGTGGACGTCACCGGCATCGGTGAGAACCTGCGCACCCGGTTCGTCGACTGTTGGGGCGCCGACGCGTTCCGCACCGTGGTGGCGGTCTACATCGCCGACTTCGTCCCACGGGTGTGGGCCGGCTGCCAGGCGCTGGGGCTGGGCGCGCCGGGGCGCACCGCCGAGGTGCAGTGGGACCGCGAGACCGACCCGATCGACTTCGTGCTCAACGGTTTCGTGCCCGAGGTGGCACGCCAGCGCGAGCTCGACCCGGTGACCACCGAGGTGGTGCGGTTGCGCGGAGCCGAGGCCCACGACTGCCGGCTGTGCAAGTCGCTGCGGGAGCGCCACGCCCTGGACGCCGGCGGCTCGGAGGACATCTACGGCCAGATCCACGACTTCGAGCACGGCAGCGATCTGTCCGACGCCCACAAGGCCGCGCTGCGCTACGTCGACGCCCTAGTTTGGTCGCCGGCCACGATCGGCGAGAAAGTGGCCGCCGGGGTGCGCAAACACTTCTCCCAGAAACAGGCCCTCGAGCTGACCCTCGACGTGATGCGCAACGCTGCCAACAAGATCCTGGTGTCGCTGGGCTCGGACGCCGCGCGGGTGACCGAGGGCACCGAGCTCTACGAGATCGACGAGGCGGGGCAGACGGTCTTCGCCTGAGCGGGCATGTGCGACCATAATGGCCGCGCACAGCGCCGGGGGCGGTAGCTCAGTCGGTTAGAGCCGTGGACTCATAATCCATTGGTCGCGGGTTCGAGCCCCGCCCGCCCCACGTCAGAGGGTGTTTTCAAGATCAGGACCCGTGATCCGACATTTATCGTCGTTTATGGCGGTCCTTCCCCTCCGGAAACGCGGAACACCAGGCAGTGCTACAGCTGCTAGTCCGCGAGGTACAGCGAGTAGTGTCCCGGCCCGGTCTCGTAGCAGTACGAGTAGCTATAACCCGATGCGTTCGCCTGTCGAGCCGCAGCCTTGCACGCCGCCTGGTTCGTCCCGAAGTCGATGTAGTCTGCGCTGGCTACCCCAGCGCTAGCCATGGACACGGCTAGGCCGGCAGTGCTAAGTGCAGCCAATCTGCCCCACGAACACCATGTATTCATCAGGTAGGTCCTCCCCTACCGCCCAGACCCTCGGGCGACGACTAATCCTAGCAACGGCGAGGAGTCGGCGTTTTTCGGAGCAGATGTCCAGGATTGAGCGGGAACGGTCAGGAATCGTCGGAGCGCTGACGGAAACGCTATAGGACGAATCCTGTTGTTGTGCAAGCAATTCTGTCCGCCATTGTCCTCAAGCGCGCGCTAATCCACTGGTCGCGTGTCCAGGCCCGCGCGCCCCACGTCAGAGGGGGCCACGAGGTCGCTCCGCAGACAAGCCCAACGCTGAACTGGGGCGTTTCGTAGCAATACCGGGAGTTACCCAGATCGAGGAGTTTGCGCGAGAGAGCCGCCCCGACGGCAGCCGGGGCGCCTCGGCGCCGAGGAGCCGAGGAGGGGCTCCGGAAGCTCTCGGTGACTCGTCGCTCGGCCCGTCGCAAGGGGCGATGAGCAGTTCGCGGCGTCGGTCGCCGGATCCCTCTCCGGCCGGCCGAAAAGTGCGCTGCACCCGAGAAATCCCCGGTCACCGGCCCCGCCCAACCTGTAACGTTCCGACCACACAGACGATGAAACAACGGACAGCAGTTTCAGCAAAGGAAAGACGCGATATGAAATCAGGCAAAGCGTCGGCGTGGGTTGTGGCACTGGGCGGTGCGGCGCTGGTCTGGTCCACTGCGACCGCCGGTATCGCCAGTGCGCAGAACCTCGAGCCGATCATCAACACGAACTGCAGCTACAGCCAGGCGGTCGCGGCGCTGGACGCGAACGATCCGGCCGCTGCGGCGCAGTTCCACGGCTCACCTCCCGCGCAGGCGTTCATGCAGCAGTACCTGGCGGCACCGCGCGACCAACGCATCCAGATGGCCGCTCAGATGCAGC
>JAXHTL010000094.1:0-16965 GCA_034190095.1 Actinomycetota bacterium | reverse complement strand
GCCGCGGCGCCACCCTGCTCACGCGAAGCCGAGCAGGCCGGTGAGCAGCCCTCTGAGCAGGGTAAAGAGCAGAAGCCGCAGGACGGCGGACAGCAGGCCAAGGGGTCGGACAAGTCCGATAAGTCGGACAAGACCCAGTCCTCCGACAAGGACAAGAACCGGCGCGACAACCAGGACAACCAGGGCGGCAAGTCCGACCGGGGTGACGGCTCCGACCAGCAGGGCGGCGGCCAGAACCGGAACAACAACAACAACGACGACGACGGCGGCGAGGGTCGCCAGGGTCGGCGGGGACGCCGTTTCCGGGATCGCCGGCGCCGCGAGCGCGGCGGCGGTGGCGAGGGCGGCAACGACCGCGACACCGAGCTGCGTGACGACGACGTCGTCCAGCCGGTCGCCGGCATTCTCGACGTGCTCGACAACTACGCGTTCGTGCGGACGTCGGGCTACCTGGCCGGGCCGAACGACGTCTACGTGTCGATGAACATGGTGCGCAAGAACGGCCTGCGCCGCGGTGACGCGATCACCGGGGCGGTGCGGGTGCCCAAAGAGGGTGAGCAGAACAACCAGCGCCAGAAGTTCAACCCGCTGGTGCGTATCGACAGCGTCAACGGCGGATCCGTCGAGGATGCCAAGAAGCGCCCCGAGTTCAGCAAGCTGACCCCGCTGTACCCCAACCAGCGGCTGCGCCTTGAGACCAGCACAGAACGGCTGACCACCCGGGTGATCGACCTGATCATGCCGATCGGTAAGGGGCAGCGTGCCCTGATCGTGTCGCCGCCCAAGGCGGGTAAGACCACGATCATGCAGGACATCGCCAATGCGATCACCCGCAACAACCCGGAGTGCCACCTGATGGTGGTGCTGGTCGACGAGCGACCCGAAGAGGTCACCGACATGCAGCGTTCGGTCAAGGGTGAGGTCATCGCCTCCACCTTCGACCGGCCACCGTCCGACCACACCCAGGCCGCCGAGTTGGCGATCGAGCGCGCCAAGCGCCTGGTCGAACAGGGCAAGGACGTGGTGGTGCTGCTCGACTCCATCACCCGGCTGGGGCGCGCCTACAACAACGCCTCGCCCGCGTCGGGCCGCATCCTCTCCGGTGGTGTCGACTCCACCGCGCTGTATCCGCCCAAGCGGTTCCTCGGCGCGGCGCGCAACATCGAGGAGGGCGGTTCGCTGACGATCATCGCCACGGCGATGGTCGAGACCGGATCCACCGGCGACACGGTGATCTTCGAGGAGTTCAAGGGCACCGGCAACGCCGAGCTCAAGCTGGACCGCAAGATCGCCGAGCGCCGGGTGTTCCCGGCCGTGGACGTCAATCCGTCGGGCACCCGTAAGGACGAGCTGCTGCTCTCGCCGGACGAGTTCGCCATCGTGCACAAGCTGCGCCGGGTGCTCTCCGGGCTGGACCCGCACCAGGCCATCGACCTGTTGATGAGCCAGCTGCGCAAGACCAAGAACAACTACGAGTTCCTGGTCCAGGTCTCGAAGAACACCCCCGGCGGCGCCGAAACCGAGTGACCGACTGCGCCGGAATCACCGGTACGGGTCGGTGATGGCGCGCAGCGAGACCAGCGCAGTGCGCAGGGCGTTGTAGTCCTTGTCGCCCAGGTGGTTTCGCCATTCCTGCTCGATGGCGGCGACTTCGTCCGCGGCGAGTCGGCACAGCTGGACACCGCGGTCGCTGAGCGTGACCAGGCGCGCCCGGGCATCGGTGGGGTCGGGTCGGCGCACCACGTAGCCGGCCCGTTCGAGCTGATCGACGAGTGCCCCGGCAGTCTGCTTGGTCACCCGCGCCTGCTCGGCGAGGTCGGTCAACCGCATCCCGGCGGGATCGAGCCGTTGCAGCAGCCGCGACTGGGCGACCGTGAGGTCGACCCCGGCCCGCGCCAGCGCCGCCATCACCCTGCTCTCCGCATCGCGGTGCGCGATGAACATCAACACCGAGGTCGCCGGCTGGGTGGCCATGCGTTGACTTTAGTACGAAGTCCTGACTATTTTCGTCAGGAAAGCTGACTAAATAGCATGTCGGGAGTGGCCATGGACCGGGGCGTCGTCTGGCAGCACATCGATCGTCAACGTGCCGAGCTCGCCGATCTGATCGATGCGATCGACGCGGATGATCCCGGCCGCTGGGACACACCGTCGTTGTGCACCGGGTGGACCGTGCGCAACGTGGCCGCCCACCTCACCCACTCGACGCTCCCGATGCCGCGGATGCTGGCCGAGGCGGCGCGCCACGGCTTCCGGTTCGGCGCCGTGGTGGACCGCATGGCCCTTCAGGATGCGCGCCCGCCGGCCGAATTGGCCGCCAATCTGCGCCGGATCGTCGGCTGTCGGCGCCACCCTCCCGGAACCAGCGAGCTGGAGCCGCTGATCGACGTTCTGGTCCATGCCCAGGACATCTGCGTCCCGCTGGGTATCGATCGCGCGATGCCCGCCGACGCCGCCGTCGCCGCCGCCGAACGGGTATGGGCGAAGGGGCTGCCGTTCCAGCGGCCGGTGCGGCCGGCCGGGGTCCGCATGGTTGCCACCGACGCGGACTTCGCCGTCGGTGACGGCCCGGAGGTGATGTCGGCGCCGATCCGTGACCTGCTCATGGTGCTGACGGGCCGGCCGGCCGACGTGAACGCGGCCGGGTAAGGCTGCTAGACGGCCGGATCGCAGCGAAGGCCCGCCACGATGTAGCGGCGCGCATGGCGCAGCACCGAGTCGTGGTCATCGACGTCGCACAGCTCCCCGGGCACGGTGACCAGGCTCATCGTGATCCGGGCGATCCACTCGGCGGCTTCGGCGCAGTCGGTGTCCAGGTGGATCTCACCGCGGTCGACGGCCGCCTGCAGGTAGGGCGTCCAGAACGCCGCGATCTCGGGGATGAGTCCGCGCACCCCGAGGCCCACGCATGCGGTGAAGGCCTCCGGCTCCTCCTGGCGGAGTTTGAGGACCAGGGCGCCCGGTGTCTCCGACTCCTGGCGCGCCAGGGCCACCCCGGCCGCGATCTGCTGGTCCAAGCCGGTCACCTGGTCCAGCCGGGTCCGGGATTCGGTCCAGAACGCGTCGTTGAGCCGCACGATCGCGGCGCCGAGCAACTCGGCCTTGTCGGGGAAGTGCCGGTAGAGCCAACCCCGGCTCACGCCCGCGACCTCGGCGACCTCCGACACCGTGGTGGCGCGGATTCCCTTGGCGGTCAAACACTGCTCGGCAGCGTCGATCAGGCGGTCCCGGACCGACTTGGTCTCCGGTTTCGCCTCCGAACTGGTCACGGTGTCGACGCTCACGGACCTATCTTCGCAGATGGCCCGTGCGTACCGGGCCGATGTCGACTGCCCGGCGATCCGGGAGTAGACACATGTAAGAATCTGTTCACGTGAAGGGCGGGCAGGTGGCGGAGACGGTTCAGCAGTTGTTGCGCGAGCTCCGGGACGACGAGGGCGTCTCGGCGAAGGTCGCGGTGAAATTCCAGGACCAGAGCTGGACGTGGCGCGAACACCTCGACGCGGCCGCCGGGCAGGCGGCGGCGCTGCTCGGCCTCGCCGACCCGGACCGGCCGGTGCACGTCGGGGTGCTGCTGGGCAACACCCCGGACATGCTCACCGCGATGGCCGCCGCCGGCCTGGGTGGCTACGTCGTCTGCGGCATCAACAACACCCGCCGCGGCGAGGCCCTGGCCCGCGACATCCGCCGCGCGGACTGCCAGATCCTGATCACCGACACCGACCACGCCGGGCTGCTCGACGGCCTGGACCTCACCGGGGTGCGCCTGCTCGTCGTCGGCAGCCCCGAGTGGCAGGAACTCACCGCCGAGCCCGGCGAGCTGAGACCGCACCGCGAGGCCACCGCGACCGACACCTTCATGCTGATCTTCACCTCGGGCACCAGCGGTGACCCGAAGGCCGTCAAGGTCATGCACGCCATGGTGTTGCTCGCCGGCGCGGCGCTCGCCGCACGCTACGAGCTCAGCTGCGACGACGTCTGCTACCTCTCGATGCCGCTGTTCCACTCCAACGCGGTGCTGGCCGGCTGGTCGGTGGCGCTCAACGCCGGCGCAGCGATGGCCCCCGCCCAGTTCAGCGCCTCGCGGTTCATCGACGACGTGCGCCACTACGGCGTCACCTACATGAACTACGTCGGCAAGCCGCTGGCCTACATCTTGGCCGGCCCCGAGCGGCCCGACGACCTCGACAACCCGTTGCGGGTGGCATTCGGCAACGAGGCCAGCGACCGCGACATCGCCGAGTTCGGCCGACGGTTCGGATGTCAGGTGTGGGACGGCTTCGGCTCCACCGAGAACGCAGTGACGGTGACCCGCGACGAGGGCTGCCCGCCGGGATCGATCGGCAAGGGGTTCCCGGGGGTGGCGATCTACGATCCGGACACCGTCACCGAGTGCGCCGTGGCCCGTTTCGACGCGCACGGGCAACTGGTCAACGGCGACGAAGCCATCGGGGAACTGGTCAACACCGAGGGCGCCGGGATGTTCGCCGGGTACTACAACGACCCCGGCGCCACCGACGAACGCCTGCGCAACGGCATGTTCTGGTCCGGTGACCTCGCCTATCGCGATGCGCAGGGATGGATCTACCTGGCCGGGCGCACCGCCGACTGGATGCGGGTGGACGGGGAGAACATGACCTCGGCCCCCATCGAGCGCATCCTGGTGCGGTTGCTTGCGATCAGCCAGGCCGCGGTGTACCCGGTCCCCGACGAGTTCGTCGGGGACCAGGTGATGGCGGCGATCGTGCTGCAGGACGGGGCGGAACTGACCCCCGAGGACTTCGGCGAATTCCTCGCCGAGCAGCCCGATCTGTCGCCCAAGGCGTGGCCGCGACACATCTGGATCGCCGAGGAACTGCCCAGCACCGCCACCAACAAAGTGCTCAAACGCGACCTCGTCGCGATGGGCACCGAACCCGCCGGTCGCCGGCTGTGGAAACGTGACGGCCGTACCTACCGTCCGGAATAGTGGCCGCCGCGTGCGCGTTTAGGCTGCTGGCGGTTGACCTGGCATAATCGGCAGGTCGGCCGCAGGTCAGAGATCCGGCCTCCGGCCGGGGACACCGCCGACACCTCGGTTCCGGTTCACGCCGCAGCCTCCTCCGACGGGGGAGGGCGACCCGGGGCCACACGATGGAAGAGGAAGCCATGCAATCGGGTATTCACCCTGACTACGTAGACACGACGGTGCTGTGCGGCTGTGGAGCCAGCTTCACCACCCGTAGCACCAAGCAGAGCGGGCAGATCACCGTCGAGGTGTGCTCGCAGTGCCACCCGTTCTACACCGGCAAGCAGAAGATCCTCGACAGCGGCGGCCGCGTTGCCCGCTTCGAGAAGCGCTACGGCAAGCGCAGCAAGACTGCCGACAAGTAGCCGTCCGATCGGCGCCCGTTCTGCAGCTCACGTGCAGGCCGGGCGCCGTTTCGCGATTGGGGGACGATAGCTGGACCAGGCCGAAGGAGGCGAGATGACCGACACCGCACCCGCGATCGAGGCCATCCTCGCCGAGCACTCGGACCTGGAGCGCCGGCTGGGCGACCCGGAGCTGCACTCCGATCCCGGCGCCGCGCGCAAGGCCGGTCGCCGCTTCTCTCAGTTGGCGCCGATCGTCACCACCTACCGCAAGCTCGAGGCGGCGCGCGGTGATCTGGAGGCGGCCCGCGAGCTCGCCGCCGACGACGACTCCTTCGCCGCGGAGGTCGACGAGCTGACCGCCGCGGTCAGCGAACTCGACGATCACCTGACCGAGCTGCTCTCACCCCGCGATCCCCACGATGCCGACGACATCGTGCTGGAGGTCAAGTCCGGCGAGGGCGGGGAGGAGTCGGCGCTGTTCGCCGCCGATCTGGCCCGGATGTACATCCGCTACGCCGAGCGCCACGGCTGGACGGTCACCATGCTCGACGAGACGACCTCCGACCTGGGCGGTTACAAGGACGCCACGCTGTCGATCGCCAGCAAGGGCGATTCCGCCGACGGCGTGTGGTCGCGGCTGAAGTTCGAGGGCGGCGTGCACCGCGTCCAGCGGGTACCGGTCACCGAGTCGCAGGGCCGGGTCCACACCTCGGCGGCCGGCGTGCTCGTCTACCCCGAGCCCGAAGAGGTCGAACAGGTCCAGATCGACGAATCCGACCTGCGCATCGACGTCTACCGCAGTTCGGGCAAGGGCGGCCAGGGCGTCAACACCACCGACTCGGCGGTACGCATCACCCATCTGCCCACCGGCATCGTCGTCACCTGCCAGAACGAGCGGTCGCAGCTGCAGAACAAGGCGCGTGCACTGCAGGTGCTCGCGGCTCGGCTGCAGGCCCTGGCCGAGGAGCAGGCCCAGGCCGATGCGTCGGCCGACCGGGCCAGCCAGATCCGCACCGTCGACCGCAGCGAGCGGATCCGCACCTACAACTTCCCGGAGAACCGGATCGCCGACCACCGGATCAACTACAAGTCACACAACCTCGACCAGGTGCTCGACGGTGACCTGGACCCGTTGTTCGACGCGCTGGCCGCCGCCGACAAACAGGCCCGGCTGCAGAACACGTGATGACCACCGACCGGCCGGTGACGATGCGCCGGTTGATCGAAGCGGCAGCGGACACGCTGGCCGCCGCCGGAATCGACGCTGCGCGCGTCGATGCCGAACTGCTCGCCGCTCACGCCGCCGGAACCGACCGCGGCCTGTTGGCCTTCACCGAACCCGGGCCCGGGTTCGCCGACCGCTACGCCGAACTCACCGCCGCCCGCGCCACCCGGGTCCCGCTGCAGCATCTGACCGGCACCGCACCGTTCGGCCCGGTCGTGCTCGACGTCGGCCCGGGGGTCTTCGTGCCGCGCCCGGAGACCGAGTCGATGCTGGAATGGGCGCTGGCTCAGCCGCTGCCAGCCGCCCCGCTGATCGTCGACCTGTGCACCGGCTCCGGGGCGCTGGCGATCGCGCTGGCCGCCGAGGTGCCGGCGGCCCGCGTGATCGGGGTGGACGACTGTGACACAGCGTTGGCCTATGCCAGCCGCAATACCCGCGACACCGGGGTGGAACTGGTGCAGGCCGACGTCACCCGGGCCGGGGTGCTGGCCGACCTCGACGGTTCCGTCGATCTCGTCGTGGCCAATCCGCCCTACATCCCGCTGGGTGCAGCGCTGGATCCCGAGGTCGAGCAGCACGATCCGGCGCATGCCCTGTTCGGCGGCGAGGACGGGATGTCGGTCATCGTGCACCTCGCCGGACTGGCGGCCCGGCTGCTGCGCCGGGGCGGGCGCTGCGCGGTCGAACACGATGACACGACTTCGGCGCGCACGGTCGACCAGTTCGTCGCCACCGGCTGCTTTGTCGAGGTCAGGGCCCGACACGACCTGACCGGACGTCCCCGATTCGTGACCGCGGTGCGCGGCGAGTGAGAGGCTGGCGGACGTGAACCAGCGAGAAGCGAAGGCGGATCGCCCGTGAGCGACATGTACGACTGCGCCGACCCCGCGCAGCGTGAGACCGGCATCGCCGCGGCCATCAGTGCGCTCAAAAGCGGCCGTCTGGTCGTGATGCCCACCGACACGGTCTACGGAATCGGCGCGGATGCCTTCGACGGCGACGCCGTCGCCGCGCTGCTGGCGGCCAAGGGGCGCGGGCGCGACATGCCCGTTCCGGTGCTGGTCGGGTCCTGGCACACCATCGCGGGGCTGGTCTACTCGGTACCCAACAGTGCCAAGGAGCTGATCCGCGCATTCTGGCCGGGAGCTTTGAGCCTGGTGGTCCGGCAGGCCCCGTCGCTGCACTGGGACCTCGGCGACGCGAACGGCACGGTCATGCTGCGGATGCCACTGCACCCGGTGGCGATCGAGTTGCTGCGGGCGGTGGGCCCGATGGCGGTGTCGAGCGCCAACATCTCGGGCCGGCCGGCCGCGGTCACCGCGGCACAGGCCCGAGACCAGCTCGCCGAGCTGGTCTCGGTGTACCTCGACGGGGGCCCGGCCGAGCAGCAGGCGGCCTCGACGATCGTCGACCTCACCGGAGCGCATCCGCGGGTACTGCGGCAAGGACCGGTGACCGTCGACGCCATCGCCACCGTGCTGGGGGTCGAGGCGGCGAGCCTGGTGGACGAACCCGCGCAGACACCGGATTAGAACGCGGGTGCGGTGGCTTACGGTGCAGCGATGATCACGGCGACCCACGCGGAGAGCCTTCTTGCGCTCTCCGAGCGCGGGAGCCTTCTTGCGCTCGCCGATCGCGGGGCCGGTGTGCCGCTCCGCGAGCTCGCGCTGGTGGGACTGACCGCGGCCGTCATCACGTATCTGGCCACCGGGTTCGTGCGGGTGCTGGCGATGAAGTGGGGTGCGGTGGCCTACCCCCGCGAGCGTGACGTCCACCTCCAGCCCACTCCCCGGATGGGTGGACTGGCCATGTACGTCGGCGTGGTGGCCGCGGTGCTGCTGGCCTCCCAGCTGCCGGCGCTGACCCGGGGTTTCGTCTACTCCTCGGGAATGCCCGCGGTGGTGGTGGCCGGGGGTCTGATCATGGCCGTCGGGCTGATCGACGACCGCTGGGGCCTCGATGCGCTGACGAAGTTCGCCGGCCAGATCACGGCCGCGAGTGTGCTGGTCACGATGGGGGTGGCGTGGAGCGTGCTCTACATCCCGATCGGTGGCGTCGGGACGATCGTGCTCGACCAGGTGGCGTCGATCCTGCTGACGCTGGCGCTGACGGTGGCGATCGTCAATGCGATGAACTTCGTCGACGGTCTCGACGGCCTGGCCGCCGGACTCGGACTGATCACCGCCTCGGCGATCTGTCTGTTCTCGGTGGGGCTGCTCCGCGACCACGGTGGCGACGTGTTGTTCTATCCGCCGGCGGTGATCTCGGTGGTGCTCGCCGGAGTCTGCCTGGGCTTCCTTCCGCACAATTTCCACAAGGCGCGGATCTTCATGGGGGACTCGGGCTCGATGCTGATCGGCCTGATGCTGGCCGCCGCGTCCACGACCGCGGCGGGCCCGATCTCTCAGACCGCCTACGGGGTGCGCGACGTGTTCGCGCTGTTGTCGCCGTTTCTGCTGGTGGTCGCCGTCATGTTCGTCCCGGCACTGGACATGCTGCTGGCCATCATCCGGCGCACCCGCGCCGGGCTGAGCCCGTTCAGCCCGGACAAGATGCACCTGCACCACCGGCTGCTCGAGATCGGCCATTCGCATCGGCGGGTGGTGCTGCTGATCTATCTGTGGGTGAGCATCGTCGCCCTCGGGGCCGCCAGCACGATCTTCTTCGATCCGCGCGACACCGCGGCGGTCATGGGGGCTGCGATCGTGGTCGCCATCGTGGTCACTCTGATCCCGCTGTTACGCCGCAGAGATTCGGCTTCGGACGGGGTATACGACAGCTAGTAGTAGGCCCTCTTTTGTGGCCTCGACCATATGTTAGGGTGCTCTTAGAACCCGAAGAACCTCGCGGGTTGCCGGCCCTCCGGCCCGTTCGGCGCCACCCGATTCCGCATCGGTTCGGCGTCGACCGGAATGGAACAACGACCGACAGTTTGACCGAATTACAGGAGCTGCGCCTTGGGTGATTCCAGCGCGCCTGACGCCCTCCGATACGCTACGGGCGCCACGCACAGGAACCATCCAGAAACGGCTTCCGTAGATGATGCATGACCGCGGGATTGAGGTGAGTCAGTGACGACGCCAGCGCAGGATGCGCCGTTGGTGTTGCCATCCATAGCTTTCAGGCCGTTACGACTCCTGATCATCTGCGTGGTACTGGCTGGGCTGGGCACGCTGGGCGCCGCCCTGCTCGGCCACATCATGGTCGGCGTGTTCTTCGGCGTGGGCCTCGGGCTCGGCCTGATCAACGCAGTGCTGGTGCGCCGCTCGGTCACCAAGATCACCGCCAAGGAACACCCACTCAAGAGCGCCATGGCATTGAACTCGGCGGCCCGGCTGATGGTGCTGTCGGTGATCGGACTGGCCATTGCCTACGTCTTCCGGCCCCAGGGGCTCGGCGTGGTGTTCGGGATGGCGCTGTTCCAGATGTTGTTGGTGTTCTCCACCACCTTGCCCGTTGCGCGCAAACTGCGGGCCGGTGCCGCCCAGAGCTCTGAAGGAGATGCGAGCTAGCAATGACGGGAAATCAAGTCGCCGCCGACCAGGTGACGATCCTCGCCGCCGAATCCGGGATCCACGTCGGCGTCCACACCGAGGCCAACTGGTTCGGCCTCACGGTCAACACCGACACCCTGCTGTCGACGTCGATCGCCGCGATCATCGTTCTCGCCCTCGCCTTCTACCTGAAGTCCAAGGTCACCTCCAAGGGGGTGCCCAGTGGGGTGCAGCTGTTCTGGGAAGCCATCACGGTGCAGTCGCGCAACCAGATCGAAAGCGCGATCGGGATGAAGATCGCACCGTTCGTGCTTCCGCTGGCGGTCACACTGTTCGTGTTCATCCTCGTTGCCAACTGGCTGTCGGTGTTCCCGTGGCAGTACTCCGATGAGACCGGCATCCACGAATTCCTCAAGCCGGCGGCTGCCGACATCAACTTCGTGCTGGCGCTGGGTCTGTTCGTGTTCATCTGCTACCACGCAGCCGGTTTCTGGCGCCGTGGTGCGCTCGGCCACCCGGTCAAGCTGGTCAAGGGCCACGTCGCGTTCCTCGCGCCGATCAACATCGTCGAAGAGCTCGCCAAGCCGATCTCGCTGTCCCTCCGTCTTTTCGGCAACGTCTTCGCCGGCGGCATCATGGTCACGATCATCGCGCTGTTCCCCGCCTACATCATGTGGGCGCCCAACGCGCTGTGGAAATCCTTCGAACTGTTCATCGGTGCGATCCAGGCCTTCATCTTCGCGCTGCTGACGATCCTCTACTTCGGCCAGTCGATGGAGCTCGAAGACGACCACCACTGACGCACCAACCAGATCGCTTCAAACAACCTGATCGACTCAACCCAGACCTGGTAGGACGCCCTGCCAGTTAGCAAGGAGGAAAGAAATGGATCCCACGATCGCTGCCGGCGCGCTCATTGGCGGTGGACTTCTGTTGGGCGGCGGCGCCATCGGCGCAGCCATCGGCGACGGTGTCGTCGGTAGCGCGCTGGTCGAAGGCGTCGCTCGGCAGCCCGAGGCCCAGGGCCGGCTGTTCGTGCCGTTCTTCATCACCGTCGGCCTGGTGGAGGCCATGTACTTCATCAACCTGGCGTTCATGGCGCTGTTCGTCTTCGCCACGCCGGTTGCATAGTCGGACTGGAGAGTCATGGGTGACCTGAGCATCACTGTCCTCGCGGCGGAGGAAGGCGGGCAGAGCAACTTCCTGCTGCCCAACGGCACGTTCATCTTCGTGTTGTTGATCTTCCTGATCGTGCTGGGTGTCATCGCCAAGTTCGTGGTGCCCCCGATCAGCGCGGTTCTGCACGAACGCGAAGCGATGGTCGCCAAGACCGACCAGGACAACCGCAAGTCCGCGGAGTTGGTCGCCGCAGCACAGGGCGACTCCGCGAAGGTGATGGCCGAGGCGCGCCGGGAAGCCTCGGCCATCCGGGACCAGGCGCGCGGCGAAGGCCGGCAGATCCTCGACGACATGCGCTCGCGGGCCAACGACGAGGTCACGGCCACAGTGACTCGGACCAACGAGGAACTGACGCAGCAGGGCAGGGCGACTGCCGACGAGCTGCGGTCGTCGATCGAAACGCTTTCCGAGACATTGGCCAGCCGGGTTCTCGGGGTCGACGTCGCGGGCGCGTCAACGAGCCAGGGACGGTAGGCATGTCGACATTCATCGGTCAGTTCATCGGGTTCTTGGTCATCGTGTTCCTGGTGGTGCGCTACGTGGTTCCGCCGGTGCGGAACATGATGCGCACCCAGCAGGACGCGGTGCGCCAGCAGCTCGAGGACAGCGCCACGGCGGCCGAGAAGGTCGCCAAGGCCGACGAGCAGCACGCCGCCGCACTTGCCGAGGCCGAGGCCGAGGCGGCGCGGGTGGTCGAAGAGGCCCGGGCCGACGCCGAGAAGATCTCGGTGCAGCTGCGCGAACAGGCCGACGCCGACGTGGAGCGCATCAAGGTGCAGGGGGCCGCGCAGGCTGAACTGCTCCGCCAGCAGCTCATCCGGGAACTGCGTCAGCAGCTGGGCACCGAGTCGGTGGTACGGGCTCGGCAGCTGGTCAGCGATCACGTCTCCGACGACGGCAACCGCTCGGCGACCGTCGACCGGTTCCTCGACGAACTCGACGCGATGGCCCCGTCGCTGGCAACCGTCGGCGCCACCGCCGGCTCCGACATGCGAGCCACCAGCCGCGAGGCGCTGCAGGTGGTGATCTCCCGGTTCGACGAACTGACCGCCGACGTGCCGGCCGACGGGCTGGCGACGCTGGCCTCGGATCTGGTTTCGGTGGCCAAGCTGCTGAAGTCCGAGCCGGTGTTGAGCAAGCATCTCGGCGAGCCGACCGACAACCCCGACGCCAAGGCCAACCTGGTCGAGGCGCTGTTGTCCGGGAAGGCCTCCGACACCACGCTGGAACTGGTGAAAACCGCTGTGGTGCAACGCTGGTCGAGCGAAGAGGACCTGGCCTACGCGATCCGCTACGCCGCCCGACTCGCGTTGCTGGTGCGAGCCGAACGCAACGACGAGGCGGCCGAGGTCGAAGATCAGCTGTTCCGCTTCAGCCGCATCCTCGACAGCGAATCCCAGCTGAGCGCGGTGCTGAGCGACTACACCACCCCCGTCGAGGGTCGAATCGGCTTGTTGGACAAGCTGCTGGCCAACCAGGCCAACGACTCCACCAAGGCGCTGCTCGCCCAGACAGTCGAGCTGCTGCACGGTGAGCGTGCCGACGAGGCGGTGCGTGAGCTCGCCGAGCTGGCGGTCTCGCGCCGCGGTGAGGTGGTCGCCAACGTCAGCGCCGCCGCCGCGCTCAGCGACGCGCAGCGGTCCCGCCTGACCGAGCTGCTCACCCGGATCTACAGCCATCCGGTGTCGGTGCAGCTGCACATCGATCCGGCGCTGCTCGGCGGTCTCACCGTGACCGTCGGCGACGAGGTCATCGACGGCTCGCTGTCGTCACGACTCGCATCGGCCGAGACCCGGCTACCCGACTGAGCCTGAGCCCGGCTCGAGCTGACCCCAATCCACCCAGACCATTGAGAACACAACAGGCAGGAAGCGAAAAGCCATGGCAGAGTTGACTATCTCGGCTGCTGACATCCAGGGAGCGATCGAGGACTACGTCTCCTCGTTCGCCGCCGGTTCCGAGCGCGAAGAGGTCGGCACCGTTATCGACGCCGGCGACGGTATCGCCCACGTCGAGGGTCTGCCCTCGGTCATGACCCAGGAGCTCCTCGAGTTCCCCGGCGGCGTCCTCGGCGTCGCGCTGAACCTCGACGAGCACAGCGTCGGCGCCGTGATCCTGGGTAACTTCGAGAACATCGAAGAGGGCCAGCAGGTCAAGCGCACCGGCGAGGTGCTCTCGGTGCCGGTCGGCGACGGGTTCCTCGGCCGGGTCATCAACCCGCTCGGTCAGCCGATCGACGGACAGGGTGACATCGCTTCCACCGAGCGCCGCGCGCTGGAGCTGCAGGCGCCCTCGGTGGTGCAGCGCCAGAGCGTCAGCGAGCCGCTGCAGACCGGTATCAAGGCCATCGACTCGATGACCCCGATCGGGCGCGGCCAGCGCCAGCTGATCATCGGCGACCGCAAGACCGGCAAGACCGCGGTGTGCGTCGACACGATCCTCAACCAGCGCAAGAACTGGGAGACCGGCGACCCCAAGCAGCAGGTGCGCTGCGTCTACGTCGCGATCGGCCAGAAGGGCACCACGATCGCCTCGGTGAAGCGGGCCCTCGAAGAGGGTGGCGCGATGGAGTACACCACCATCGTCGCCGCTCCCGCCTCCGACTCGGCCGGCTTCAAGTGGCTCGCGCCCTACACCGGGTCGACGATCGGTCAGCACTGGATGTACGACGGCAAGCACGTGCTGATCGTGTTCGACGACCTCACCAAGCAGGCCGACGCCTACCGCGCGATCTCGCTGCTGCTGCGCCGCCCGCCGGGCCGCGAGGCCTTCCCCGGCGACGTGTTCTACCTGCACTCGCGTCTGCTGGAGCGCTGCGCCAAGCTGTCCGACGAGCTCGGTGGTGGCTCGCTGACCGGTCTGCCGATCATCGAGACCAAGGCCAACGACATCTCGGCCTTCATCCCGACCAACGTCATCTCGATCACCGACGGCCAGTGCTTCCTGGAGAGCGACCTGTTCAACCAGGGTGTGCGACCGGCCATCAACGTCGGTGTCTCGGTGTCGCGCGTCGGTGGCGCCGCACAGATCAAGGCCATGAAGGAGGTGGCCGGCTCGCTGCGTCTGGAGCTGTCGCAGTTCCGCGAGCTGGAGTCGTTCGCCGCGTTCGCCTCGGACCTCGACGCCGCTTCGAAGGCCCAGCTGGACCGTGGTGCCCGGCTGGTGGAGCTGCTCAAGCAGCCGCAGTACACCCCCTACGCCGTCGAGGACCAGGTCGTCTCGATCTTCCTGGGCACCGGCGGGCACCTGGATTCGGTTCCGGTCGAAGACGTCGCCCGTTTCGAGACCGAGCTGCTCGAACACGTCAAGGCGTCGCACGACGACATCCTCGAAGGCATCCGCGAGACCAAGAAGCTCTCCGAGGAGGCCGAGGAGAAGCTCTCCGGCGTCATCAACGAGTTCAAGAAGGGCTTCGCCGCCTCGGACGGCAGTTCGGTGGTCAACGAGGCGGAGGCCGAGGCCATGGACGAGGAAGAGGTCCAGAAGGAGTCGGTCAAGGTCCGCAAGCCGGCGGGGAAGTAGGGACCGGAAGGCTGTGAAGGGTCTGGAGAGCTAAATGGCTGCAACATTGCGTGAGCTGCGCGGGCGTATCCGTTCGGCCGGGTCGATCAAGAAGATCACCAAGGCCCAGGAACTGATCGCCACCTCGCGGATCGGCAAGGCGCAGGCCCGAGTCGAGGCGGCTCGGCCCTACAGCACCGAGATCACCAGCATGCTCACCGAGCTGGCCAGCGCGAGCGCGCTGGACCACCCGCTGCTGGTGCCGCGGGAGTCGGCCAAGCGGGCCGGGGTGCTGGTGGTTTCCTCGGACCGTGGTCTGTGCGGGGCCTACAACGCCAACGTGCTGCGGCAGGCCGAGGAGCTCTCCTCGCTGCTGCGTGACGAGGGCAAGAATCCGGTGCTGTACGTCGTCGGCCGCAAAGCGCTGGGGTACTTCAACTTCCGCCAGCGCACGGTGACCGAGTCGTGGACCGGTTTCTCCGAGCGGCCCGACTACGAGCATGCCCGCGACATCGCCGAGACGCTGGTCACGGCCTTCATGTCCGGCGCCGACGACGACGGTGACGAGCCGGGAGCCGACGGCATTCTGGGCGTCGACGAGCTGCACATCGTGTTCACCGAGTTCAAGTCGATGCTCTCGCAGACCGCGGTGGCGCGGCGGATCGCGCCGATGGTGGTCGAGTACGTCGAGGACGAGCGTCCCGATGAGGGTCCGCGGACGTTGTTCTCGTTCGAGCCTGACGCGGAGACGCTGTTCGACGCCTTGCTGCCGCGCTACGTCGCAACCCGGGTGTATGCGGCCCTGCTGGAGGCGGCGGCCTCGGAATCGGCATCCCGCCGCCGCGCGATGAAGTCGGCGACCGACAACGCCGACGAGCTGATCAAGGGGCTGACCCTGGCGGCCAACCGCGAACGTCAGGCCCAGATCACCCAGGAAATCAGCGAGATCGTCGGCGGCGCCAACGCGCTGGCCGATGCCAAATGACCTTCAGTAGTACGGCCCGTTAGGAAGCGAAGAGAAAATGACTGCAACCGCAGAAGCCAAAGAGACCACGGGTCGCGTTGTTCGCATCACCGGCCCGGTCGTCGACGTCGAGTTCCCCCGCGGCTCCGTTCCGGAACTGTTCAACGCGCTGCACGCCGACATCTCCTACAAGGAGTTGTCCAAGACGCTGACCCTCGAGGTCGCGCAGCACCTGGGTGACAACCTGGTGCGCACCATCTCGATGCAGCCGACCGACGGGCTGGTCCGCGGCGTCGAGGTGACCGACACCGGGACCTCGATCTCGGTGCCGGTCGGTGACGGCGTCAAGGGGCACGTGTTCAACGCCCTGGGTGACTGCCTGGACGAGCCGGGTTACGGCAAGGACTTCGATCACTGGTCGATCCACCGCAAGCCGCCGGCCTTCTCGGATCTGGAGCCCCGCACCGAGATGCTGGAGACCGGTCTGAAGGTCGTCGACCTGCTCACCCCGTACGTGCGTGGTGGCAAGATCGCCCTGTTCGGCGGTGCCGGCGTGGGCAAGACGGTGCTCATCCAGGAGATGATCAACCGTATCGCCCGCAACTTCGGCGGCACGTCCGTGTTCGCCGGGGTGGGGGAGCGTACCCGTGAGGGCAACGACCTGTGGGTCGAGCTCGAGGACGCCAACGTGCTCAAGGACACCGCGCTGGTGTTCGGCCAGATGGACGAGCCGCCGGGCACCCGTATGCGTGTCGCGCTCTCGGCGCTGACGATGGCGGAGTTCTTCCGTGACGAGCAGGGCCAGGACGTGCTGCTGTTCATCGACAACATCTTCCGGTTCACCCAGGCCGGCTCGGAGGTGTCGACGCTGCTCGGCCGTATGCCGTCCGCGGTGGGCTACCAGCCGACGCTGGCCGACGAGATGGGTGAGCTGCAGGAACGCATCACCTCGACGCGTGGCCGTTCGATCACCTCGATGCAGGCCGTGTACGTGCCCGCCGACGACTACACCGACCCGGCACCGGCGACCACGTTCGCCCACCTCGACGCCACCACGGAGCTGTCGCGTGCGGTGTTCTCGAAGGGCATCTTCCCGGCGGTGGATCCGCTGGCCTCGTCCTCGACGATCCTGGACCCGGCCGTGGTCGGTGACGAGCACTACCGCGTCGCCCAGGAGGTCATCCGGATCCTGCAGCGCTACAAGGACCTTCAGGACATCATCGCGATCCTCGGTATCGACGAGCTCT
>JAXHTL010000093.1:6752-16967 GCA_034190095.1 Actinomycetota bacterium | reverse complement strand
CCGGTTTCGGCGGCATGCGCGACCACGGCGGCAGGATAACTTTTGCTCCCCGCCTGCCCGGCGCGCTGTCCTACCTGTCGTTCCGAATAGTGCTGCGCGACAGCAAGATCGTCGTGGCAATTGACCGGAACAACGCAACGTACCGACTGCTGCAGGGCAGCCCCACCGATCTCGCGCACCACGGTGAGCCCTTCGTACTCGAACCGGACACGCCGGTCACCCTGCCGATACCGGCACTGGCCTACCGGACCCCGCCGCCGCAACCCAAGGGCTGCGAGCCCTACCGCAGGCCGATCCGCGTCGACTACTAGTCCGGCCGCCAGCCGCGCGGACAGCGCAGTTGACCGGATCGCCGCGCCCGGCCCGTGCTGATCCACTAGCGTCGGCGGAGCGGTCCCGGATTTCCTGGCTCGCCGGCGGGAGATCTGATCCAGCGGAGGGTATCTGGCATGAATGCGGCATCGAGCGGCTACGGCGTGCATTCCGAGGTGGGCACGCTGCGCAAGGTCCTGGTGTGCGCACCGGGTCTGGCACACGAGCGGCTCACCCCGACCAACTGTGACGATCTGCTGTTCGACGACGTGCTGTGGGTGCAGAACGCGCGTCGCGACCACGCCGATTTCATGGACAGGATGGGCGAGCGTGGAGTCGAGGTCGTCGAACTGCACGACGTGCTGACCGAGACGATGGAGAACCCGCAGGCCAAGGCCTGGCTGCTGGACCGCAAGATCGTGCCCAACGAGGTGGGACCGGGCTTGACCGAGGACACCCGCGGGTTCCTCGACGAACTGCAGCCGCGCCGCCTCGTGGAGTTGCTCATCGGTGGGATGTCCACCGTCGATCTGCCGGCCGACCTCGGTACCGGCTACCGGGCCCTGGCGCGTGAGGACACCGGCGTGACCGAGTACCTGATGCCTCCGCTGCCGAACACGCTCTACACCCGTGACACCACCTGCTGGATATACGGCGGGCTGACCCTCAACCCGCTGTTCTGGCCGGCCCGCCACGACGAGACCCTGCTGATGAAGGCCATCTACGAATACCACCCCGATTTCGTCGGTTCACCGGTGTGGTGGGGGGACCCGGAGAAGTCGTGGGGGCTGGCCACCATCGAGGGCGGCGATGTGCTGGTGCCCGGCAACGGGGTGGTGCTGATCGGGATGAGCGAACGCACCTCCCGGCAGGCGATCACGCAGGTCGCCGCCGAACTGTTCGCCAACGCGGTCGCCGAGAAGGTGATCGTCGCGGGTATGCCGAAGCTGCGCGCCGCGATGC
Source organism: Actinomycetota bacterium (assembly GCA_034190095.1). Classification (GTDB taxonomy): domain Bacteria; phylum Actinomycetota; class Actinomycetes; order Mycobacteriales; family Mycobacteriaceae; genus Mycobacterium. Next base: position 15,692 of record JAXHTL010000093.1, on the reverse strand, counting down.
ACCTCGACACGGTGTTCACCTTCGCCGACCGTGACGTGGTGACGATCTATCCCGAAATCGTCGACGGGATCGTGCCTTTCACGCTGCTGCCCAGCGACACCGGGATCGGGGTCGAGGTGCGACCCGAGACCAAACCGTTCGTCGAGGTCGTCGCGGCCGCACTGGGCCTGTCTGCGTTGCGGGTGGTCGAGACCGGCGGCACCCGGTACGACTCGGAGCGCCAGCAGTGGGACAGCGGCAACAACCTGGTCGCCGTGGAACCGGGTGTGGTGTTCGCCTACGACCGCAACACCCACACCAATTCGCTGTTGCGCAAGGCCGGGATCGAGGTCATCACCATCGTCGGCGCCGAACTCGGCCGGGGGCGCGGCGGCGGGCACTGCATGACCTGCCCGATCATCCGCGATGCGCTCGACTGGTAGTTTTCTGCAACACGTTCTAGTCACGGTGTTAGCCTGACCTCGCCCGGTCGGCGTTGCGCCGCGCCGGCGCGTGAGCTCGTGGAGAGAAAGGACCACCTGTGGCTGCTGGGGCACCTCTGGACGGCCGTGTCGCGTTGATCACCGGGGCGGCCCGCGGACAGGGGCGGGCCCATGCGGTCCGGTTGGCCCGCGACGGAGCCGACGTCATCGCCGTCGACGTCTGTGGGCCGGTGTCCGAGACCGTCACCTATCCGATGCCCACCGCCGACGATCTCGCCGAGACTGCGCGTCAGGTCGAGGACACCGGCCGCAAGGTCATCGCGCGCCAGCTCGACATCCGCGACCTGGCCGCCCAGCAGCAGCTGGTGGCCGACGGAGTCGAACAGTTCGGCCGGCTGGACATCGTGGTCGCCAACGCCGGCGTGTTGAGCTGGGGGCGGATCTGGGAGATGTCCGAGGAACAGTGGGACGTCGTCGTCGAGATCAACCTCAACGGCACCTGGCGCACCATCCGGGCCGCGGTGCCCGCGATGATCGAGGCCGGGAACGGCGGGTCCATCATCGTGGTCAGCTCGTCGGCCGGGTTGAAGGCCACCCCCGGCAACGCGCACTACTCGGCGTCCAAGCACGGGCTGGTGGCGCTGACCAACGCGCTGGCGCTGGAGGCGGGGGAGTACGGCATCCGGGTCAACTCGATCCACCCGTATTCGATCAACACCCCGATGATCGAACCCGACGCGATGGCGACGATGTTCGGCAAGTACCCGACGTTCCTGCACAGCTTCGCACCGATGCCGCTGAAACCCGTTGCCAAGGAAGGCAAACCGGGCCTCCAGGAGTTCATGGCGCCCGAAGAGGTGTCCGATGTGGTGGCCTGGCTGGCCTCCGATGCGTCGATGACGGTGTCGGGTTCGCAGATCGCCGTCGACCGCGGCGTGATGAAGTACTAGCTGGGCAACACCAGCACCGGCACCGGGCTGTGCCGGATGATCTTGGCGCCGTGCGCCCCGAGGAACACGCCTTTGATGCTGCGTCGCGACGTGGTGCCCAGCGCCAGCAGGTCGCCGTCGTCCCATTCGGTGGAATCGAGCGCGCGGTCCCAGCCGTTGCCCGCGATGACCTGCAGTTCGGCGTCGTCGCCGACGACTCCGTCGGTCCGCAGCGTGGCCATCATCTCGCGCAGTTGCTCGGCCCACGCGTCGAGCACCGTGTCCTCGGCGTGCAGTCCGACCTCGGGGGGGAACATGGTCCGGCCCCGGATCGCGTAGCTGACCACCCGCAGCGGAACCCCGAGGCGGCTCGTCAGCGCCGCGACCCGCTCGACCACCCGCACCGACTCGGGTGTTCCCGAGTAGGCGCAGGTGATCCGTCGCACCACTCCGGCGCGCGAGCCGCGGTAGCCGCGCGGACTCACCGCCACCGGGATCGGGCAGGCGTGCAGCAGCCAGTCCGTGGTCGAGCCCAGGACCACCTGGCCGTACGCCCCGTCGGAGGACGATCCCACCACGAGCACCTCGGCGCCGGTGCGGACCACCGCGTCCATGAGTCCGTCACCGGCGGTGCGGCTGGCCACCTGGAGGAAGTCGACCGCGATCTCGGGGGCTTGCGCCTCGAGGTAGCTGCGCGCCTCCTGGGCCGACTCTGATCCCAATTGCTCTGCATAGGCCGCGAATTCGGCGTCCACCCGAGCGGGGGACGGCGTCATCCACGGCTGCGGCACCACCGCAGCGACGGTCAGGGAGGTGCCCAGCGACTTCGCCGCCTCGACGGCCAGGTTCAGCGGCGCATGTCCGCACTTGCCGGACAGGTAGCCGACCAGCACGGTCATTTCGCGTCCTCGAGCTCGGAGCCCGCGGCCCCGCCGCCGGTATTGAGCGCGCTGTGGTGGCGGCTCCAGAAGAAGTAGAACAGCAGCACCGTGCCCACCCACAGGGTGAACCACAACCAGGTCAGCGGCGGCAGGCCGATCAGGATGAACACGCAGGCCGCCACCGACAGGATCGGGGTGACCGGGTAGCCGGGGACCTTGAAGCCCCGCGGCAGGTCGGGTTCGCGCACCCGCAGGATGATCACGCCGATCGACACCGTGATGAAGGCGACCAGGGTGCCGATCGACACCAGGTCCCACAGGTAGTCCAGCGGGACGAAGCCCGACAACGTACCGGTGACCACGGCCACCACGATCGTGTTGTTGACCGGGGTCATGGTGCGAGGATTGACCCTGGCGAACCGGGACGGCAGCAGCCCGTCGCGGCCCATCGCGAACAGGATGCGGGTCTGCCCGTACATCACCACCAGGGTCACCGAGAAGATCGAGATGACCGCACCGGCGGCCAGGATGTTGCTGGCCCAGGTCTGGCCGTCGAGGATGTTGCGCAACATGACCGACAGGCCGGCGTCGGCCTGCTCGGGTGAGGCGAACTCGTCGGCGGACTGGGTGCCCAGGCCGGCGAAGGCGACCAGGATGTAGATGCTGGTGACGGCGATCAGCGCCCCGATGATGGCTCGCGGCATGGTCTTCTGGGGATCCTTGACCTCGTCGCCGGCGGTGGACACCGCGTCCAGGCCGATGAACGTGAAGAAGATCGTCGCCGCGCCCGCGGTGATCCCGGCGAAGCCCTTGTCCCAGAAGCCGGCGAAATGGTCGGTGGTGAACGCGGTGAACGCGATCGCGACGAACAGTGCCAGCACACCGATCTTGATGACCACCATGATTGCGTTGACCCGCGCGGACTCGCTGGCCCCGCGGATCAGCAGCAGCGCGCACATCGCGATCAACAGCATCGCCGGCAGGTTCACAATGCCGGGGTTCTCACCGAACGGGGCGGCGGTCAGCGCATGCGGTATCCGGACCCCGAACACGTTGTTGAGCAACTCGTTGAGGTAGCCGCTCCAGCCGATCGAGGTGGCCGACATGGACACGCCGTACTCGAGCAGCAGGCAGGCGGCGACCCCCATCGCGACCACCTCGCCCATGGTGGTGTACGCGTAGGAGTAGGTGGAGCCCGAAACCGGTACCGAGGAAGCCATCTCGGCGTAACACACGGCCGACAGACCGGCGGCGATACCCGCGAGCACGAAGGACACCAGCACCGCGGGGCCGGCTTCGGGAACCGCTTCCTGCAGCACGATGAAGATGCCGGTGCCCACGGTGGCGCCGACGCCGAACATCATCAGCTGGAAGGTCCCGATGCTGCGGTGCAGGTTCTGCGCCGCACCGTGTGCGGTCGGCGCACCGATCACCGGCCGGCGCCGCAGCATCTGCTCGGTCAGGCCTAGCGCTGGGGCGGGCATCGGGCCTCCTGGTCGTCCGGCGTGTGGGTGTCGCTCTAGTGTGACCCCGATTCGGCCAGAACGTGCGCTAAGCAATCAACGGCCCAGTCGATTTCGTCGGCGGTGATGACCAGCGGTGGTGCGAAGCGCAGCGTCGATCCGTGGGTGTCCTTGACGAGCACGCCACGGTCGGCCAGCCGCAGGCTGATCTGTTTTCCGGTGCCGTGTACGGGGTCGATGTCGACGCCTGCCCACAATCCCCTGCCCCGCACGGCGAGGACACCGCTGCCGATCAGGGAGCGAAGCCGGTGATGCAGATGCGCTCCGAGTTCAGCTGAGCGCTGCTGGAATTCGCCCCGCCGGAGAATGTCGACCACCGTCGTCCCGACGGCGGCCGCGAGCGGGTTGCCGCCGAACGTCGAGCCGTGTTCACCGGGGTTGAGGACGCCGAGGACGTCGCGGTCGGCGACCACCGCCGACAGCGGGAGCACCCCACCGCCGAGGGCCTTGCCCAGCAGGTAGACATCGGGCACCACATCCCAGTGGTCGCAGGCAAAGGTGCGTCCGGTGCGTGCCAGCCCGGACTGGATCTCGTCGGCGATCATCAGGACGTTGCGCTGGGTGCACAGCGCACGCACCCGCGGCAGGAAGTCGTCGGGTGGCACGACGATCCCCGCCTCACCCTGGATGGGTTCGAGCAGCACCGCGACGGTGTGTTCGTCGATCGCGCCGGCCAGCGCGTCGGCGTCGCCGAACGGAACCGACCGGAAACCCGGTGTGTAGGGCCCGAACCCGCGGCGGGCGGCCGAGTCGTCGGAGAAGCTGATGATGGTCGTGGTCCGACCGTGGAAGTTATTCTGCGCCACAACGATATTGCCCTGGTCGGCTGGAACACCCTTGACGTCGACACCCCATTTGCGGGCGACCTTGATGGCGCTTTCGACGGCTTCGGCGCCGCTGTTCATCGGCAGCACCATGTCCTTGCCGCACAGCCCGGCCAGCGCCGCGCAGAACGGGGCCAGCCGATCGGAATGGAACGCGCGGCTGACCAGCGTCACCGCGTCGAGCTGCGCGTGCGCGGTCGCGATCACCTCCGGGTTGCGGTGGCCGAAGTTGACCGCGGAGTAGGCGGCCAGGCAGTCGAGGTAGCGGCGGCCCTCGACGTCGGTGATCCAGGCGCCCTGCGCGGCGGCGGCCACCACCGGCAGCGGTGAGTAGTTGTGCGCGACATGACGGCTGTCGAGCTCGATCGCCTGCTCGGTGCGAGTGGTCATGAGGTTCAGCATCGTCACGGATGCACCTCCAGGGTGCAGCATTTGACGGATCCGCCGCCCTTGAGCAGCTCGGACAGGTCGACGCCGATCGGGCGGAACCCGGCGGCGCGCAGTTGGTCGGCGAAACCCGTCGCGGCAGCGGGCAGCACGACGTTGTGGCCGTCGGATACCGCGTTGAGGCCCAGCACGTAGGCATCGGCGCTGGCGACCTCGATCGCGTCGGGGAACAGCTGGTTCAGCAGCTGTCGGGAGTGTTCGGCGAACGCCGGGGGATAGTAGGCCACCGTGGTGTCGTCGAGGACCGCCAGCGCGGTGTCGAGATGGTAGAAGCGCGGGTCGACGAGCTCGAGGCCGACGACGGGCAGCCCGACGTGGGCGGCGATTTCGTCGTGGGCGCGCCGGTCGGTGCGGAACCCGTAGCCGGCCAGGATCATCGAGCCGATCACCAGCAGGTCGCCCTGGCCCTCGTTGACGTGGCGGGTCTCGGCCGGCGGATAGCTGTTGGCGGTCATCCAGCCGGCGTGGGCGATCGACTCGCCGGTGCGTTCGGCGTGCGCGAACCGGGCGACCACCGCTCGATCGTTGACGATCAGGCCGCCGTTGGCGGCATAGACCATGTCGGGCAGGCCCTCGACCGGCTCCACCAGCTCTACGGTGTGCCCGAGGGACAGGTAGGCCTGGCGCAGCGCTTCCCACTGCCGCAGCGCGAGCCCGGCGTCGACCGGTGTGGAGGTGTCCATCCAGGGGTTGATGACGTATTCGACGGTGAAGTAGCTCGGGGCGCTCATCACATAGCGGCGGGGGCGGGCAGACCTGCTGCGGGTGCCGAGAACCGGTTTCTGGGCGCCCGCTCGCGCGGCCGAGGCGTCGGTCAACGTCATGAATGCAACGATATTGCCCGGTAGTGGTGCAATCAATCAATGTACATTGCGTGTTGAGGAGCGATCTGTTGCGTCAATCCGAGATTATTCGGGGTTTGTTGTGCAGGAGGGGTGATGGAACGCCTGGACGAGACGGATGAGCGGATCCTGGCCGAATTGGCCGAGCATGCGCGCGCGACGTACGCCGAGGTCGGCGAGCGGGTGAACCTGTCGGCGCCCGCGGTGAAGCGGCGCGTCGACCGGATGCTCGACGCGGGCGTCATCCGCGGGTTCACCACGGTCGTCGACCGCAACGCGCTCGGCTGGACCACCGAGGCCTATGTGCAGGTGTTCTGCCAGGGCACCATCGCGCCGGACGAACTCCGTGCCGCGTGGCGCGACATCCCCGAGGTGGTCAGCGCCGCGACGGTCACCGGAACCTCGGATGCGATGCTGCACGTGCTGGCCCGCGACATGCGGCACCTGGAGGTGGCGCTGGAGCGGATCAGAGCGAGCGCCAGCATCGAGCGCAGCGAGAGCATCGTCGTGTTGTCCAACCTGATCGAACGGGTGCGGGGCTGACCCGCCGGCCCTGCCGTCCGCGGTGCGCAACCTGTGGGGTGGCGCACAACAGCCCAGGACGATCGTGTAAAACCAGCACGTGACCACATCAGCTACGCAGGGCGGCTCGGGCGGCGTCGTGATCGTCGGTGGTGGGCTGGCGGCCGCACGCACGGCAGAGCAGCTGCGGCGCTCGGAGTTCGCCGGGGCGATCACGATCGTCAGTGACGAAGACCATCTGCCATATGACCGGCCACCGTTGTCGAAGGAAGTGCTGCGCGCCGAAACCGACGATGTGACGCTCAAGCCTGCCGAGTTCTACGCAGACAACGACATCACCGTGCTGCTCGGCAACGGCGCGAAGTCGGTGGACACCGTGGCCAAGAAGCTGACCTTGACCGACGGCACCGAGTTGGGCTACGACGAGCTGGTGATCGCGACGGGCCTGCTGCCCAAGCGCATCCCGTCGTTCCCGGACCTGGCCGGTATCCACGTACTGCGCTCCCTCGACGAAAGCCGCGCATTGCGCACCGAGGCGGGCAGCGCGTCGCGCGCGGTGGTCGTGGGCGCCGGATTCATCGGCTGCGAGGTGGCGGCCAGCCTGCGCGCGCTCGGTGTCGACGTGGTGCTCGTCGAACCCCAGCCCGCCCCGCTGGCATCGGTGCTCGGCGAGAAGATCGGGGGGTTGATCACCCGGCTGCACCGGGCCGAAGGCGTGGACGTGCGCTGCGGTGTGGGGGTCGAGCGGGTCAGCGGCGAGGACCGGGTTCGGTCCGTGACGCTCAGTGACGGCACCGAACTCGATGCCGATCTGGTGGTGGTGGGCATCGGTTCCCACCCGGCCACCGACTGGCTGCGCGACAGCGGCATCACCGTCGACAACGGCGTGGTGTGCGACGAGGTCGGCCGCACGACCGCACCGCATGTGTGGGCGATCGGCGACGTCGCATCCTGGCTCGACGTCGTCGCTGGTCAAGTGCGGGTGGAGCATTGGAGCAACGTCGCCGATCAGGCGCGGGCGATGGTGCCGGCCATGCTCGGGCAGGAGGCCTCGGCGGTGGCCACGGTGCCCTACTTCTGGAGCGATCAGTACGACGTGAAGATCCAGTGCCTGGGGGAGCCGGAGCCCGGCGACACCGTGCACGTGGTCGAGGACGACGGGCGCAAGTTCCTGGCGTACTACGAGCGTGACGGCATCGTGGTGGGGGTCGTCGGCGGCGGGATGCCCGGCAAGGTGATGAAGACCCGGGGCAAGATCTCCGCGCGCGCATCGATCGCCGACGTCCTGGGCTGAGGTCCGCGCGTCGGGCCCGGCCAGCTGCGATCGGGAGCCGGCCGGCCACGTTGGTGGTGCTCTGTGGCCCCTGGCGGCGAAAATGACCTCGTGGCTGTGGGTTGACCCGTTGGGGCACCGAACGCAGCCATGATGCCGATCTCGTCCGCAGCATCGGCAGGTGTCAGATCTCGCCCAGATAGAAGCGGGTGCCCTGATCGTCGGCGCACAGCGCTGACATTCCGTACGGCTGTCGCGTCGGCTCGTCGATGACCGACCCGCCCGCCTCCCGGACCCGGTCGACCGCCGCCTCGATGTCGGCGACGGTCCACATCGGCACCGTGGTCGAGGTGTCGCTGCCGCCGGCGACGCCCGCCATCGGGTGGGCCCCGGTCACCTGCCAGCCGTCCTCGACCCGTCCCGGCTCGAAGCCCCAGAACAGGACCCGGCTGTAGAACGCCTTGAAGGCCGCCGAATCCGGGACCTGGTAGGTGAGGTAGGCGACCTCGCCCGGGCCGGTGCCGTTGAGCGCCGGACGCGGCTGTCCGGGCGTCGGGCGGTACACGGCGAAGGCGGCTCCCTGCGGATCCGTGGCCTCGAGCACCGTGCCGAACCCGAACTCGCGCATCTGGCCAACGGTGCCGCCGCCGGCCACGATGCCCTCCCGGGCGCCCTCGAGGTCGGTGACCGCGTAGCAGCAGAACAGGGTGGGCGGGCCGGCGACGGAGGCGATGCCGATGTGCTGGTCGGTGTTGGTGACCTGGTGTGTCGCCGGGTCGTAGGTCCAGCCCAGCACGTGGCCGTAGAAGGCGGCCGCCCGCTCGGCGTCGGGGGTCCACACCGACACGTATCCGACGTCTCCGTGCTGGATCGGGGTGGGTGCGCCGGTGGATGGTCCGGTCAGCATCCAGCGGTGGCCGAACGGGTCGACGATCGTCGCGTTGCGGCTGCCGTGTGCCTCGCGGACGTCGGTGTGCACGGCTGCGCCCCGCTCCCGGGCGCGCTGCACAGCCGCGTCGGTGTCGGGCACGGCCAGCATCAGGCTGACCGAAGCAGCCTGCGGCGAAGGCGCTTTCACGCCGATCTCGGGGTATTCGTCGGCCAGGTACATGACACCGCCGGAGATGGTGAGCTCAGCGTGACCGATGCGCCCGTCGTCCATCTCGACGGGCGCACCGACTGCGACGGCGCCGAAGGTCTCGATGTACCAGCTGATGGCGGCGCGGGCGTCGGAGACAGCCAGGTAGGGGACCGCGGCGGGCCGCGGAGTGGATGTG
>JAXHTL010000093.1:0-6652 GCA_034190095.1 Actinomycetota bacterium | reverse complement strand
GCGGCGGGCCGCGGAGTGGATGTGCTCAGTTCCGCGAGGGCGGTGTCGGTTCCGCTCATGACGACTCCTTCGGTTCGATCCGGCTGCTGTTCGAAAACACTCGCCGCCGCTTCGAGGCGCGACCGCAGTCGCGCGGCGAACTCCGGCTCCGGTGCGAGCGGGTGGTCGCCGCCGCGCAGCACGGTCAGCGGATCCACGACGTTCCCGTCGTCGTTCACGGCGTGCCTCCTTCCGGCTGGGGATAGTGCGCTCGGAAGGCGCGTCGCGCGCGCACCAGCAGCGCCTCGGTCGCCTGGACGGTCCGGCCGATCAGTTCCGCGCACTCCGGCACCGAGCAGTCGTCCATGTAGCGCAACGCCAGCACGGTGCGATGCTGTTCGGACATGCCTGCCAGCACCTGCTCGGCGACGATGCGGTCCACGTGGGCTTCCCAGGTGTCGGTGGGCTCGGTCTGTTCGGCTGGATCAGCCACCGGCACCCAGTGGCGGTTGTGGCGGCTGCGGTAGTGGTCGGCGAGTTTGTGGCGGGCGACCCCGACGAGCCACGGCACCGTGATCGACGGCGGAGTCGGTTTTCGGGCAGCGTCCATCGCCGCCAGGAAGGTCTCCGACGTCAGGTCCTCGGCCGTTCCGCGGTCACCACAGCGCCTGACGAAGTACCCGTAGACGACCGGTAGGGCCTCGTCATAGAGCGACAGCAGTGCGCGCGGACCGTGGTCATCCGGTTCGACGCTCACACCTCTATCGTCGCGCCGAGACACGAAACTCCGACGCCTTGATCGAAGATTTCTTCGGCGAGCGTGCGCAGCGTCTGCTCAGAGTCCGCCGGCGAGGGTGTCGAAGGCATCGCCCAGCGCGGCCGCCAGCGCGACCGATTCGTCGGCCAGCCAGTTCTCGTAGGCGGCCAGCGCGACGCCGAGCATCGTCCAGGCCACCGTCTGTGGCACCAGATCGCCGGCCGCCCGGCCGAGGCGGGCTGCCACGAAGGCCGCCACCACCGCCCGCCAGCCTGCGTACATGGTCATCGAATACGCCTGCAGCGCCTCGGTTTCCAGAATCAGACGCATCCGCTCACGGTGCCGGTCGGTGTCGTCGAACTCGTTGAACGCCAGCAATGCGGTGCGCAGCGCCTCGCGGATCGGCACGCTGGGATCGAGTGCGGCGAGCAGTTCACGCATGTGCTCCAGATGCGCGTCGAAGTCGCCCCACGGAAGGGCGTTCTTCGAGGGGTAGTAGCGGAACAGGGTCCGGCGGGCGATGCCTGCCGCGGCGGCCACGTCGTCGACACTGACCGCGTCGAACCCCTCGGTCATGAACAGGTCGATCGCGACGTCGCTGATGTGTTCCCAGCTCGTCGATCTCCGGCGGCCCACGCGCGCCTTTGCAGCGGGCATCGGACATCCACCCTTCCGTTTCGGCACCCGATGCCATATTATTGCGACCTGCATCACAAAAGTCGAGAAGAAAGGCCGGATCGATGGAGCAGAATCAGCACGGCGACAACGACGAACTGGTCGCCGAGAGCCTGGTCGAGGAAGTGTCGATCGACGGGATGTGCGGGGTCTACTGAGCGTGCGCGCGCCGATGGTGAACACCGGATCCGAGACAGGTTCGTTCGACCCGGACCGACGCTGGCGGCTGCATCCGCAGGTGTCCGTCCGGCCCGAGCCGTTCGGCGCGTTGCTCTACCACTTCGGGACCCGCAAGCTCTCGTTCCTGAAGAACCGGACGATCGTCGAGGTGATCAACACGCTGACTGATCACCCCGACGTTCGCTCCGCCTGTCGCGCCGCCGGGGTGGACGACGACGCGCAGGCGCCCTACCTCCATGCGCTGGGCGTGCTAGCCCAGTCCAAGATGCTTGTCGCAGAAGAGGATCAATGACTGTCGCTGCACCCGTACCACGCCTGGTCGACCAGTTCGAGAAAGGACTGGACGCGCCGATCTGCCTGACCTGGGAACTGACCTACGCCTGCAATCTGTCCTGCGTGCACTGTCTGTCCTCGTCGGGCAAGCGCGATCCGCGCGAGCTGTCGACCCAGCAGTGCAAGGACATCATCGACGAGCTCGAACGCATGCAGGTCTTCTACGTCAACATCGGTGGCGGAGAGCCGACCGTGCGGTCGGACTTCTGGGAGTTGGTCGACTACGCGACCGCCCACCATGTGGGCGTCAAGTTCTCCACCAACGGGGTGCGGATCACCCCCGAGGTGGCGGCCAAGCTGGCCGCCAGCGACTACGTCGACGTGCAGATCTCGCTGGACGGAGCGACGGCCGAGGTCAACGACGCGGTCCGGGGACCGGGATCGTTCGACATGGCGGTGCGTGCGCTGGAGAACCTGCGCGAGGCCGGGTTCGGCGACGCGAAGATCTCGGTGGTGGTGACCCGGCACAACGTCGACCAGCTCGACGACTTCAAGGCGCTGGCCGATCGGTACGGCGCCACGCTGCGCATCACCCGGTTGCGGCCGTCGGGCCGCGGCGCCGACGTGTGGGACGAGCTGCACCCCACCCAGGCCCAGCAGGTCCAGCTCTACGACTGGCTGGTCGCGCACGGCGAGCGGGTGCTCACCGGTGATTCGTTCTTTCACCTGTCCGGGCTCGGCGAGCCCGGCGCGCTTGCCGGGCTGAACCTGTGCGGCGCAGGCCGGGTGGTCTGTCTGATCGATCCGGTCGGCGACGTGTATGCCTGCCCGTTCGCCATCCACGACAACTTCCTGGCGGGAAACATCCTTGCCGACAACGGCTTCGGAAACATCTGGCAGAACTCGTCGCTGTTCCGGGAGCTGCGTGAGCCGCAGTCGGCCGGGGCGTGCGGCAGTTGCGGTCACTACGACAGCTGCCGCGGTGGCTGCATGGCCGCCAAGTTCTTCACCGGGCTTCCGATGGACGGGCCCGACCCCGAATGCGTCCAGGGCTACGGCGAGCCGGCTCTGGCCCGTGAGCGTGACAAGCCCAAGCCCAGCGTGGACCACTCCCGGTCCGGTGGGCGCAAGGCCTCCGGACCGGTCCCGCTCACGCTGCTGAGCGCTCCGCCCAAGAAATTCTGCAACGAAAGCCCTGTGTAGTACGGAGTGTTCTCATGGCACGTGATACCTGGTTCGAGACCGTCGCCATCGCCCAGCAACGGGCAAAGAAGCGGCTTCCGAAGTCTGCCTACTCCTCGCTGATCTCGGCGTCGGAGAAGGGGGTGACCGTCTCCGACAACGTCGAGTCGTTCGCCGAACTCGGCTTCGCCCCGCACGTCATCGGCGGCACCGAGAAGCGCGATATGGCGACAACGGTGATGGGGCAGGACATTTCGCTGCCCGTCATCATCTCGCCGACGGGCGTGCAGGCGGTGCATCCCGAGGGTGAGGTGGCTGTCGCGCGAGCCGCAGCCGCGCGGGGCACCGCGATGGGCCTCTCGTCGTTCGCCAGTAAGCCGATGGAAGAGGTGGTCGCGGTCAACGACCAGATCTTCTTCCAGATCTACTGGCTGGGCAGCCGTGACGAGATCCTCGCTCGGATGGAGCGGGCGCGCGCCGCCGGGGCGAAGGGTCTGATCCTGACCACCGACTGGAGTTTCTCGCACGGCCGGGACTGGGGCAGCCCCAAGATCCCCGAGCGCATGGATCTCAAGACGATGATCAAGATGTCCCCCGAGGTGATCACCAAACCCGGCTGGCTGTGGAGCTTCGGCAAGCATCTTCGGCCCCCGGACCTGCGGGTTCCCAACCAGGGTAGGCGGGGTGAGCAGGGTCCCACGTTCTTCGAGGCCTACGGCCAGTGGATGGGGACGCCGCCCCCGACCTGGGAAGACGTCGCCTGGCTGCGTGAGCAGTGGGGCGGGAAGTTCCTGCTCAAGGGGACCGTGCGGGTCGACGATGCCAAACGCGCTGTGGATGCCGGTGTTTCGGCCATCACGGTGTCCAATCACGGTGGCAACAACCTCGACGGCACCCCGGCGGCGATTCGCTGTCTGCCGGCGATCGCGGATGCGGTCGGCGATCAGGTCGAGGTTTTGCTGGACGGTGGCGTGCGGCGCGGCAGCGATGTCGTGAAGGCGGTTGCTCTGGGTGCCCGGGCGGTGATGATCGGGCGGGCCTATCTGTGGGGTCTGGCGGCCAACGGGCAGGCCGGGGTGGAGAACGTCCTCGACATCCTCCGGGGCGGTATCGACTCGGCGTTGCTCGGTCTGGGCAAATCCTCGATCCACGAGTTGACTCGCGAGGACGTGCTGATCCCGGACGGCTTCACGCGCACTCTGGGAGTCTGATACGGGCGTGGCGCAGGGGGCTGGGGTGAACTCCAGTTCACCCGGCGCGACGGCCCACGGGAAATCAATCCCTACGCATGCGCCAACATCCGGCGCACAGCAGGTGAATTCGGCCTACCATCGTCGCGTGGCTTTCCCCCGCGAGCTTGGGATCTCAACGTCGAGGCAGCTGCAGAACACGTCATCTGAGCTGATGCCCGCGCTGATCGTCCCGGTAGGTTCCACCGAGCAGCACGGACCTCACCTGCCGCTGGACACCGACACCCGCATCGCGATGGCCGTGGCTGACGCGCTCGTCGAGCGTCTGCCCGCCGGCAGTGGTGTGGCCTGGTCGGTCGCACCCCCCATCGCCTACGGCGCCAGCGGGGAGCACGAGGGTTTCGCGGGCACCGTCTCGATTGGCACACCCGCACTGGCGAAACTTGTTGTGGAATTCGCCCGTTCCGCATGCCGGTGGGCCACGCGGGTACTGTTCGTCAACGGGCACGGCGGTAACGTGCCCGCGCTGCGCGAGGCGGTCGCTTTGCTGCGCTACGAGGGCCGGGACGCCGCGTGGTGTTCCTGCTCGGCCCGCGGTTCGGACGCCCACGCAGGCCATACCGAAACTTCTGTATTGCTACATATTTCGCCGGAGGTCGTCAGGCAGGATGAAAGGGTGCCGGGGAACCGGGCCCCGCTCGCGGAGCTGATGCCGGCGATGGAGCGTGGCGGAGTGGCCGCTGTCAGTTCGCTGGGGGTGCTCGGGGACCCCATGAACGCGACGGCCGAAGAGGGGGGCAGAATCTTTGCTGAGATGGTGGACGGGTGCGCCGAGCGCAGCAGTCGATGGACACCCGACGGGGAGGGGATGTTGAGATGACCGGGCCACGGCTTCCCGACGGGTTCGCCGTCCAGGTGGACCGACGCGTGCGCGTCCTGGGGGAGGGCGCTGCGCTGCTCGGGGGGTCGCCGACCCGGCTGCTGCGGTTGGCTCCGGCGGCTCAGACGATGCTCAACGGCGGCCGGCTGGAGGTGCACGACGCGGTGAGCGCCCAGCTCGCCCGCACCCTGCTGGATGCCACCGTAGCCCACCCGCGTCCGCTGAGCGGCCCCTCTCATCGCGATGTCACCGTCGTTATTCCGGTGCGCAACAATGCTTCTGGAGTCGCCCGGCTGCTCTCCGCACTGCGCGGGCTGCGCGTGGTGGTCGTCGACGACGGCTCCGCGGTACCGCTGACGGAATCGGACCTCGCGGCGGTGCACAACGACGTGCGGGTGCTGCGCCACCCCCGCAGCAAGGGCCCGGCCGCCGCGCGCAACACCGGCCTGGCGGTCTGTGACACCGACTTCGTCGCGTTTCTCGACTCCGACGTGGTGCCGCGGCGGGGCTGGCTGGAGGCGCTGCTCGGCCACTTCTGCGATCCGGCCGTGGCGCTGGTGGCGCCGCGCATCGTCGCGCTGAACCCGTCGGAGAGCGTCGTGGCCCGCTACGAGGCCGTACGGTCCTCACTGGACCTCGGACTGCGTGAGGCGCCGGTGGTGCCCTTCGGCACGGTGTCGTACGTGCCGAGCGCGGCGATCATCTGCCGCCGCTCGGCGCTGAGCGACCTCGGCGGGTTCGACGAGTCCCTGGTCTCCGGCGAGGATGTCGACCTGTGCTGGCGGCTGAACGAGGCCGGAGCACGGCTGCGCTATGAACCGATCGCGACCGTCGCCCACGACCATCGCACCGACCTGCGTAAATGGTTCGTGCGCAAGTCGTTCTACGGTGCTTCAGCGGCTCCGCTGGCGATCCGGCACCCGGGCAAGACCGCTCCGCTGGTGATCTCGGGGTGGACGCTGGTGGTCTGGATGCTGGTGGCCATCGGCTCGGGGATCGGCTACCTGGCCTCGATGGTGGTGGCCGCGATCACCGGGCAGCGCATCGCCAAGTCGCTGTCGTGCGTGCCCACCGAGCCCATGGAGGTGGCCGCGGTGGCGGCCCAGGGGCTCTGGTCTGCCGCTCTGCAGCTGTCCTCGGCGATCTGCCGGCACTACTGGCCGGTCGCGCTGGTCACCGCCGTGCTCTCGCGCCGGTGCCGGCACGTGGTGGTGGTCGCCGCGGTGCTCGACGGGGTGTTCGACTGGGTGACCCGCAACGGCAACGCCGACGAGGACACCAAACGCGTCGGGCTGGTGACCTACATCCTGCTCAAGCGACTCGACGACATCGCCTACGGCCTCGGGCTGTGGACCGGGGTCGCCCGCGAGCGTCATGTCGGTGCGCTGAAACCAGAGATTCGCACCTGAAGCGACACCTTGCCCGGTAGTGGTCCAGTGCAGCCCCGCGCCGCCGACGTCCTCGTCGTCGGTGCCGGCAGCGTTCGTCGGCGGAAAGCCGCTCGGCCAGCACCGATCCTGCACTGCCGGCACCGAC
>JAXHTL010000092.1:0-17288 GCA_034190095.1 Actinomycetota bacterium | reverse complement strand
GTGAGTTCGGTGACCGGGTCTCCAGATGTTTCGGTGGCGTCCATGGCTTCATCGTCGTCGCAGCCGGCCAACCCTTCAAGAGGAAGGGGTCGACGCAGGTCGGGGTCCAATGGCACTTACCGGCGGCAGCTACGCTCCGGTGATGGCAGGCTCCGCGCAACGACTGATCCAACGCATCTCACAAACCTCGCTGGGCTACCGGTTCGTTTCGACCGTTCCACCCAAGCTCGACCCGGCGATACTGCGGCTCACCGGCGGCCGGTTCAGCTTCGGCTATCCGCTGCCGGTGATGCTGTTGACCACGACCGGAGCGAAGTCCGGGCTCGAACGGTCCTCCCCGCTGGTCTACATCGATGACGGCGACTCGCTGATCCTGATCGCCTCCAACTTCGGCCGGCCCGGGCACCCCGCCTGGTACCACAACCTGAAGGCCAATCCGACGGCCACGGTGCTCGCCGGCAAGCTCAGCGGCACCTACACCGCGACCGAGGTCACCGACCCGCAGGAGCGGGACCGGGCGTGGCGCAAGGCCGTCGAGATCTATCCCGGCTACGACGACTACGTGGCGCGCGCCGAGGGACGCACCATCCCGGTGGTCAGGCTGGAAACCACCGAGCGCCCGTCTTCGGCCTAAGCCCACACCGCGCCCACCGCCGCGGTAGCGTCCGGCAAATACCGCGACACGAGGGCAAGGGGACGACCATGACACTCGGGACGACGGCGACACTCGGGACGACAGCGGTACTGGCCGGCGCTGCTGACCGCGGGACTGCTCGCGGCAGCCCCACCCGCGGGCGCGGGGTGTGTGCACGGCGGCCCGCAGCTCGGCACGTGCGACGAACCGGTCCGGCCCGACGGCACCTGGCAACGCTGCATCGTCGTCGCGCAATGGGTGAACAGCGGGCTGAGTTCGCACCTGATACCCGTCAAACACTGCGACATCGTCGGTCCAGGCCGCCACCCCCAGGACCCCGCGTTCGCCAACCCGCCCACCCACATCGACGGCTGACCCCGCGGGATTCGTCGGGAGCCCCAGGCAGGAACCCACCATCTGTTGAAGCCGTAAGCTGCCCGGGTGGCCGAGCCCCCGCTGTCTCCCCGGCTGAGCCTGACGACTCAGATCTGGCGGTTCATCGTCACCGGCGGGTTCGCCGCCGTCGTGGACTTCGGGCTGTACGTGGCGTTCCTGGCCGCGGGCCTGCACGTCAACGTCGCCAAGACGCTGAGCTTCATCGCCGGCACCACCACCGCCTACCTGATCAACCGCCGGTGGACGTTCCAGGCACCGCCGAGCACCGCCCGCTTCGTCGCGGTGGCGATCCTCTACGCCGTCACCTACGCCGTGCAGGTCGGCATCAACTACGTCTTCTACATGGAGTTCGAGAGCCAGCCATGGCGGGTGCCGGTCGCATTCGTGATCGCGCAGGGCACCGCCACGGTGATCAACTTCATCGTCCAGCGCGCGGTGATATTCCGGCTGCGCTGAGCGCCGCACCCCAGGCGGTACCCTCTGTGACGATGTCGAGCACCGAGTTTCCGACCACCACCCGGCGGCTGACGGGGTGGGGCCGCACCGCGCCGTCCACCGCGCGGGTGCTGACGACCGCGGATCCCGAGATGATCGTCGAAGCGGTCGCCGAGGCCGGTGAACGCGGCCGCAGAGGTGTGCTGGCGCGCGGGCTCGGCCGCTCCTACGGCGACAACGCCCAGAACGGGGGCGGGCTCGTCATCGACATGAGCGCGTGCAACCGCATCCACTCGATCGACGCCGACGATGCGCTGGTCGACGTGGACGCCGGCGTGAACCTCGACCAGCTGATGCGCGCGGCGCTGCCGCTGGGTCTGTGGGTCCCGGTGTTGCCCGGTACCCGGCAGGTCACCGTGGGCGGCGCGATCGCCTGCGACATCCACGGCAAGAACCATCACAGCGCCGGCAGCTTCGGCAACCATGTGCGTTCGCTGGATCTGCTCACCGCCGACGGCCGGGTGCGCACCCTGACCCCGTCCGGCGGCCCCGACGAGGACACCGAGCTGTTCTGGGCCACCGTCGGCGGCAACGGCCTGACCGGCATCATCCTGCGGGCCACCATCGCGATGACACCGACGGAGACCGCGTACTTCGTGGCCGACGGAGACGTCACCGCCGGCCTCGACGAGACGATCGCGTTCCACAGCGACGGCACCGAGGCCAACTACACCTACTCCAGCGCATGGTTCGACGCCATGAGCCCACCACCTGCCCTGGGCCGGGCGGTCATCTCCCGCGGCTCGCTGGCCCGGGTGGATCAACTGCCCGCCAAGCTGCAGAAGGATCCACTGAAATTCGATGCGCCCCAGTACTTCACGGCGCCGGACGTCTTCCCCAACGGATTGGGCAACAAGCCGATCTTCGGCGCGATGACCGCACTGTGGTACCGGATGGGCAAGACCTACCGCGGCAAGGTCCAGAACCTGACGCAGTTCTACCACCCGCTGGACATGGTCGGCGAGTGGAACCGGGCCTACGGCTCAGCCGGTTTCACCCAGTACCAGTTCGTCGTTCCCACCGAAGCCGTCGACGAGTTCAAGCGCATCATGGGCGACATCCAGCGTTCCGGCCACTATTCGTTCCTCAACGTCTTCAAACTCTTCGGCCCCGGAAACCAAGCACCGCTGAGCTTTCCGATACCCGGCTGGAACGTCTGCGTGGACTTCCAGATCAAGCCGGGGCTCAGCGAGTTCCTCACCGGACTCGACAAGCGCGTCCTCGAGTTCGGCGGCCGGCTCTACACCGCCAAGGACTCCCGCACCACAGCCGACACCTTCCATGCCATGTACCCGCGGATCGACGAATGGATCGCGGTGCGCCGCAAGGTCGATCCGACCGGACTGTTCGCCTCCGACATGGCCCGACGACTGGAGCTGTTCTAGATGGTCTTTGACGCCACAGGTAACCCGCAGACCATCCTGCTGCTCGGCGGCACCTCGGAGATCGGCCTGGCCATCTGCGAGCGCTATCTGCGCGACGCGCCGGCCCGGGTGGTGCTGGCATGCATGCCCGGAGATCCGCTGGCCGACACGGCCAAGGCCCAACTCACCGGCGCCGGAGCCCGCGCGGTCGACGTGATCGACTTCGACGCCGTCGACACCGACAGCCACCCCGCGGTCATCGACGAGGCGTTCGGAGGAGACGACGGCCCCAGAGACATCGACGTCGCGATCGTGGCGTTCGGGCTGCTCGGCGACGCCGAGGAACTGTGGCAGAACCAGCGCAAAGCCGTCCAGATCGCCGACATCAACTACACCGCAGCGGTTTCGGTGGGAGTGCTGCTCGGCGAGAAGATGCGCGCCCAGGGGTTCGGCCAGATCATCGCGATGAGCTCGGCCGCCGGCGAACGCGTCCGGCGGTCCAACTTCGTCTACGGCTCCACCAAAGCCGGACTCGACGGTTTCTACCTCGGCCTCGGTGAGGCGCTGCGCGAATTCGGGGTGCGGGTGCTCGTCATCCGCCCCGGCCAGGTGCGCACCCGGATGAGCGCCCACGTCAAGGAAGCACCCCTGACCGTCGACAAGGAGTATGTCGCCGACCTGGCGGTCACCGCGTCGGCCAAGGGCAAGGATCTGGTGTGGGCGCCCGGCGCGTTCCGCTACGTCATGATGGTGCTGCGCCACATCCCCCGCCCGATCTTCCGCAAGCTGCCCATCTGATGCGCAGCGCTCTGGCCGTCCCGACCACCGTGGCTGGCCAGATGCTCGCTGCGGCCGCCACCGCCGCGGTGGTCACAGCGGTCAGTCTGGTCGCCATCGCCCGGGTCGAATGGCCCGCCTACAACTCGTCGAACCAACTGCACGCGCTGACCACGGTCGGTCAGGTCGCCTGCCTGGCCGGGCTGCTGGCCGCCGGCTGGCTCTGGCGGCGGGGCCGCCACACCCTGGCCCGATTCGGGTCGGTGCTGTTCCTGGCCGCCTTCTCGGTGGTGACGCTGGCGATGCCCCTCGGTGCGACCCGGCTCTACCTGTTCGGCATCTCCGTCGACCAGCAGTTCCGCACCGAGTACCTGACCCGGCTGACCGACACCGCCGCCCTGCACGACATGACCTACATCGGGCTGCCGCCGTTCTACCCGCCGGGCTGGTTCTGGCTGGGCGGGCGGCTGGCCGACGTCACCGGAACCCCCGCGTGGGAGATGTTCAAACCCTGGTCGATCCTGTCCATCACCATCGCGATCGTGGCGGCCCTGGTCCTGTGGGCCAGCATGGTCCGGTTCGAGCACGCACTGGTGGTCACCACCGCGACCGCGGCGGCGGCACTGGCCTATTCGCCCGCCGAACCGTACGCGGCCATCATCGCCGTGCTGCTTCCGCCGGTGTTCGTCCTGGCCTGGTCGGGCCTGCGGGGCAGCGAACGCTCGGGAGGCTGGGCCGCGGTCATCGGCGTCGGGATCTTCCTCGGCGTCGCCGCGCTGTTCTACACACTGCTGCTGGCGTTCGCGGCGTTCACCCTGACGATCATGGCGGCCGTGGCCGCAGTGACCCGACGGCGCTGGGGACCGCTGCTGCGGCTCCTGGTCATCGCGGTGATCGCCGGGGCGATCGCGCTGATCGGCTGGGCGCCCTACCTGCTCGCCGCGGCCACCGGCACCCCGGCCGACACCGGCACCGCCCAGCACTACCTGCCCAGAGACGGCGCCGAGCTGTCGTTCCCGATGCTGCAGTTCACCCTGCTGGGCGCGCTGTGCATGCTCGGCACGCTGTGGCTGGTGCTCAACGCGCGCACCTCCACGCGCGCGGGTGGCCTGGCCGTCGCGGTGCTCAGCGTCTACGCCTGGTCGCTGCTGTCGATGCTGACCACACTGGTGGGCACCACGCTGCTGTCGTTCCGGCTGCAGCCCACGCTGACGATCCTGCTCACCGCGGCAGGCGCGTTCGGGTTCATCGAGAGCGCCCGCGCGCTGGCGGCCAGGGTCAGCGCACCCAACGCCCACCGCGTGATCGCGGCGGCCACCGCGGTGGGCGCCCTGGGCGCGGTCACCTTCAGCCAGGACATTCCCAACGTGCTGCGCTCCGACATCGCGGTGGCCTACACCGACACCGACGGCTACGGCGAGCGGGCCGACCGGCGGCCGCCGGGGGCCGAGCAGTACTACCGGGAGGTCGACGAGCGGATACTCGAGGTCACCGGCCGTCCCCGCAACGAGACCGTGGTCATGACCGCCGACTACAGCTTCCTGTCCTACTACCCCTACTACGGCTTCCAGGGTCTGACGTCGCACTACGCCAACCCGTTGGCCCAGTTCGACGCCCGCGCCGCGGCGATCGAGGACTGGGCGTTGCTGTCCGACCCGGACGAGTTCGTCGACGCGCTCGACGCCATGCCGTGGCAGCCGCCGTCGGTGTTCCTGATGCGCCGCGGCGCCAACGACACCTACACCCTGCGCCTGGCCGCCGACGTCTACCCGAACCAGCCCAATGTGCGTCGCTACCATGTGGCGCTCGACGCGGCCCTCTTCGACGACCCCCGGTTCGACGTGTCCACCATCGGGCCGTTCGTCCTGGCCATCCGCAAGCCAATTACCATCTAGCCCCGTGGTCGAAGCGCCGGCGTCGGAGAGAACTCCGGGACGCAACCACCGCACCGCGCGGCTGATCGCCATCGTCGCCGGACTGCTCGGAACCATGCTGGCGGTGGCGACCCCGCTGCTCCCGGTGAACCAGACCACCGCCGAGTTGAACTGGCCCCAGAATGAGGTCCTCGCCAGCGTCGACGCCCCGCTGATCGGCTATGTCGCCACCGACCTCGAGATCACCGTGCCGTGCAGCGCCGCCGCGGGCCTCGACGGCTCCGGCCGCACCGTGCTGCTGTCCACCGTGCCCAAACAGGCCCCCAAGGCCGTCGACCGCGGCCTGCTGATCGAACGGGTCAACAACGACCTGCTGGTCATCGTGCGCAACACGCCGGTGGTGGTCGCCCCCCTCGATCAGGTGCTCAGCCCCGACTGCGAGGAGCTTCGCTTCACCGCGCACGCCGACCGGGTGTCCGGCGAGTTCGTCGGGCTCACCCAGGGGCCCGACGACCCGGACCCGGGTGAGCCGTTGCGCGGCGAACGCAGCGGCTACGACTTCCGCCCCCAGATCGTCGGCGTGTTCACCGACCTCTCCGGTCCGGCACCACCTGGTCTGCAGTTCTCGGCCATCGTGGACTCCCGGTACAGCACCTCGCCGACGCTGATCAAGCTGCTCGCGATGATCCTGGGCGTCGCGATGACCGCCGTCTCGCTGGGCGCGCTGCATGTGCTCGACGCCGCAGACGGCATGCGGCACCGGAGGTTCCTGCCGCCGCGGTGGTGGTCGATGACACCGCTGGACGGACTGGTCACCGCGGTGCTGGTGTGGTGGCACTTCGTCGGCGCCAACACCGCCGACGACGGCTACATCCTGACCATGGCCCGGGTGTCGGAGAACGCCGGCTACATGGCCAACTACTACCGCTGGTTCGGCACCCCGGAGGCGCCGTTCGGCTGGTACTACGACCTGCTGGCGCTGTGGAGCAACGTCAGCACGGCCAGCGTGTGGATGCGGCTGCCGACGCTGCTGATGGCGCTGGCGTGCTGGTGGGTGATCAGCCGCGAAGTCATCCCCCGCCTCGGTTCGGCGGTCAAGCACAGCCGGGCCGCGGCGTGGACGGCCGCCGGGATGTTCCTGGCCGTCTGGCTGCCGCTGAACAACGGGCTGCGCCCGGAGCCGATCATCGCGCTGGGGATCCTGCTGACCTGGTGCTCGGTGGAACGCGGGGTGGCCACCAGCAGGCTGCTCCCCGTCGCGGTGGCGATCATCATCGGCGCACTCACCCTGTTCTCCGGCCCGACCGGCATCGCCGCGATCGGTGCCCTGCTGGTCGCCATCGGTCCGCTGAAGACCATCGTCGCGGCGCACACCTCACGGTTCGGCTATCTGGCGTTGCTGGCACCGATCGCCGCCGCCGGCACCGTCACGATCTTCCTGATCTTCCGGGACCAGACACTGGCCGCCGAACTGCAGGCCAGCAGCTTCAAATCATCGGTCGGGCCGAGTCTGGCCTGGTTCGACGAACACATCCGCTACTCCCGGTTGTTCACCACCAGCCCCGACGGTTCGGTGGCGCGCCGCTTCGCGGTGCTGACGCTGTTGCTGGCGCTGGCCGTCGCAGTCGCCATGTCGTTGCGCAAGGGCCGGATCCCGGGCACCGCGGCCGGCCCGAGCCGGCGCATCATCGGCATCACCATCATCTCGTTCCTGGCGCTGATGTTCACCCCGACCAAGTGGACCCACCACTTCGGGGTGTTCGCCGGGCTGGCCGGCTCGCTCGGGGCGCTGGCCGCGGTGGCAATAGGCGCCGCGGCGATGCGCTCGCAACGCAACCGCGCGGTGTTCACCGGTGCCGTGCTGTTCGTCACCGCCCTGTCGTTCGCGACGGTCAACGGCTGGTGGTACGTCTCCAATTTCGGGGTGCCGTGGTCCAACGACTTCCCGCAGTGGCGGCTGGGCTTCATGACGGTGCTGCTGGGCTGCTCGGCACTGGCGCTGCTGGCCGCCGCCTGGTTCCACTTCTCCGGCCGCGACTCCGCACCGCCCGGTGACCGGGCCGGTCGCTGGGGCCGGATCGCCCAGCCGCCCCTGGCCGTTGCGTCGTGGGCGCTGGTCCTCTTCGAGGTGGTGTCGCTCACGCTGGGAATGATCAACCAGTACCCGGCCTGGAGCGTGGGCCGGTCCAACCTGGGTGCGCTGGCCGGCAACACCTGCGGGATGGCCGAGGACGTGCTCGTCGAGCAGGACCCCAACGCCGGGATGCTCAGGCCGGTCGGCGTCCCGGTCGGCGAGGCATTGGGCGCGGTCACCTCGGAGGGCTTCAGCCCCAACGGTGTCCCCTCCGACATCTCGGCCGACCCGGTGATGGACCAGCCCGGTTCGGACAACTTCGCCGACACCGACGGCGGCTCGGGCACCGGCGACGACACCGAAGCCGGAACCGAGGGCGGCACCATCAACGCCGCCGGCATCAACGGCTCCCGGGCCCGGTTGCCGTTCGGGCTCGACCCCGCCGACACCCCGGTGCTGGGCAGCTGGCGCTCGGGCACCCAGCAGCCGGCGTTCCTGCGCTCGGCGTGGTATCAGCTGCCGCCCCGCGACGAGGCCGGTCCGCTGCTGGTGGTGTCCGCGGCGGGCCGGTTCGATCGCGACGAGGTGAAGGTGCAGTGGGCCGGCCCCGACGGCGAGCCCGCCGGCGAGATCGAGTTCGGCGATGTCGGGGCCGCCCCGGCGTGGCGCAACCTGCGCGCACCGCTGTCCTCGATTCCCGACGAGGCCACCCGCATCCGTCTGGTGGCCTCCGACGACGACCTGGACCCCCAGCACTGGGTCGCGCTGACCCCGCCGCGCATCCCCGTCCTGCAGACCCTGCAGGACGTCGTCGGCTCCACCGACCCGGTGCTGCTGGACTGGCTGGTGGGACTCGCGTTCCCCTGTCAGCGCCCGTTCGACCACCAGTACGGCGTGATCGAGGTCCCGCGCTGGCGCATCCTGCCCGACCGGTTCGGCGCCGAGGCCAACTCCCCGGTGATGGACAACCTCGGCGGCGGCCCGCTGGGCATCACCGAACTGCTGCTGCGCGCCACCACGGTGCCGACCTATCTCAAGGACGACTGGAATCGCGACTGGGGCTCCCTGCAGCGCCTGGTGCCCTACTACCCCGATGCCGAACCCGCCCGGCTGGACCTGGGTACGGCGACGCGAAGCGGCCTGTGGAGCCCGGCGCCGCTGCGTCATTAAATTCTTCGCATACCATCGACGCTCGTGTCCGCACCGCCTGCTCGTCTCGTCGCGCTCGTCGCGGGCTTGGCCGGGCTGGTGTTGTGCGCACTGACTCCGTTGCTGCCGGTCAGCCAGACCACCGCCACCATCCAGTGGCCCCAGGCCGCGGTCGCCGACGGCACCGGGGACACCGTCAGCGACATCACCGCGCCGCTGATCTCCGGGGCGCCCCGGGCACTCGACGCCTCCATACCGTGTTCGGCGGTGGCCACCCTGCCACCCGAGGGCGGGCTGGTGTTCGCGACGAACCCGCCGGGCGGCATCGACGCCAGCCGTAACGGGCTGTTCGTGCGCGCCTACCCCGACACCGTCGTGGTCGCGTTCCGCGACACGGTGGCCGCCGTCGCACCCCGCGCCGAGGTCGACGCCGGAGGCTGCGACACGCTGCACCTGTGGGCCAACGTCGGCGAGGTCGGCGCCGACTTCGTCGGTATCCCGGGCGCGCTGGGCACCCTGGCCCCCGACAAGCGCCCGCAGGTCACCGGCGTGTTCACCGAACTGCAGGTCCCGCTCGGGACACCCGGGCTGTCGGCCACGATCGACGTCGACACCCGGTTCATCACCTCACCGACGCCCCTGAAGCTGGCCGTGATGGTCCTCGGGGTCATCTGCGTGATCGCCTCGATCGTCGCGCTGGCCGTGCTGGACCGGACGTCGGGCCGAAGGCTGCCCGGCCCGCGCGGGCGCCGCTTCCGGGTCGGATTGTCGACCTGGCTGACCGACGCGGCGGTGATCGCTGCCCTGCTGCTGTGGCATGTGGTCGGGCCGCAGACCTCCGACGACGGCTACAACACGACGATCGCCCGGGTCTCCGGTGAGGCCGGCTACACCCTGAACTACTACCGCTACTTCGGGGCCTCGGAGGCACCGTTCGACTGGTACCAGAGCCTGCTGGGGCAGCTGGCCTCGATCAGCACCGCCAGCGTGTGGCTGCGGTTGCCCGCCACGCTCGCCGCGATCGCCACCTGGCTGATCGTCAGCCGCTGCGTGCTGCCCCGGATCGGGCGCCGGGTCGCCGGCAACCGGGTCGCGGTGTGGACCGCCGCCGCGGTGTTCCTGGCGGCCTGGTTGCCGTTCAACAACGGACTGCGACCCGAACCACTGATCGCGTTCGGGGTGATCGCGGTCTGGATGCTCGTCGAATGGACGCTGGGGACCCGCCGGCTGTGGCCCGCCGCGCTGGCCCTGGTGGTCGCGATGTTCACCGTCACCCTGGCTCCGCAGGGCCTGATCGCGCTGGCGCCGCTGCTGGTCGGGGCCCGCGCCATCGGGCGCATCATCGCCGCCCGCCGGCCCACCGACGGGCTGGCGGCCCAGCTGGCGCCGCTGTTGGCGGCCACCTCGCTGGTGTTCGTCATCGTGTTCCGGGACCAGACGCTGGCCACCGTCGCCGAGTCGGCCCGCATCAAGTACACCGTGGGCCCGACGATCCCCTGGTACCAGGAGTTCCTGCGCTACTACTTCCTGCTGGTGGAGGACAGCGTCGACGCCTCGATGACCCGCCGCTTCTCGGTGCTCATCCTGCTGCTGTGCGTGTTCGGGCTGCTGGTGGTGCTGCTGCGCCGCGGCGGCGTGCCCGGTGCCGTCAACGGACCGATCTGGCGGCTGGTCGGCTCGACCGCGGTCGCCCTGCTGCTGCTGACCGTGACCCCGACCAAGTGGACGGCGCAGTTCGGCGCATTCGCCGGGCTGGCCGGCGCTCTGGGCGCGGTCACCGCGTTCGCGTTCGCGCGGGTCGGGCTGCACAGCCGGCGCAACCTGGCGCTGTACGTGACCGCGCTGGCGTTCGTGCTGGCCTGGGCGACATCGGGGATCAACGGCTGGTTCTACACCGGCAACTACGGCGTCCCGTGGTTCGACAAGCAGCCGGTCATCCTCGGCTACCCGGTGACGACCATCTTCCTGGTACTCGCGATCGCCGGCGGCCTGCTGACCGCCTGGCTGCACTTCCGGATCGACTACGCCGGCCACACCGAGGTCGCCGACACCGGCCGCAACCGTGCCCTGGCCTCCACCCCGCTGCTGGTTGTCGCGACGATCATGGTCGTGCTCGAACTGGCCTCGATGGTCAAGGCGACGGTCGGGCGCTACCCCGTCTACACCAACGGCGCGGCCAACCTTGCCGCACTGACCGGTCAGCCCTGCGCGATGGCCGACGACGTGCTGGTCGAGGCCGACACCAACGCCGGCATGCTGACCCCGGTACCCGGTCAGGCCTACGGCGAATACGGACCGCTGGGCGGCGAGGACCCGGTCGGGTTCACCCCGAACGGGATCAGCGACACCCTCGAGCCCGGCGAGCCGATCGCCGGCAACCCGGGGCTGGCGAACTCCGACGGCCCGATCGACAAACCCAACATCGGGATCGGCTACGCGGCCGGGACCGGCGGCGGCTACGGCCCGGAGGGGGTCAACGGTTCCCGGGTGTTCCTGCCGTTCGGACTCGATCCGGACACCACCCCGGTGATGGGCAGCTACGACGAGAACACCCTCGCCGCCAAGGCCACCTCCGCGTGGTACCAGCTGCCGTTCACCGCCGGTGAGCGCCCCGACGACCGGCCGATCGTCGCCGTCGCCGCCGCCGGCGCCATCTGGTACTACAACGAGGACGGTTCCTTCAACTACGGGCAGTCGCTGAAGCTGCAGTGGGGCGTGCACCGGCCCGACGGGTCCTACCAGGCACTGGGCGAGGTCGACCCGATCGACATCTTCCAGCAGAAGGCCTGGCGCAACCTGCGCTTCCCGTTGGCTACCGCGCCGCCGGAAGCCAACGTCGCTCGCATCGTCGCCGACGACCCCAACCTGTCCGAGGACCAGTGGTTCGGGTTCACCCCGCCCCGGGTGCCGGTGCTGCAGACCGCCGAGGAGTTCCTCGGGTCCGACACCCCGGTGCTGATGGACATCGCCACCGCCGCCAACTTCCCGTGCCAGCGCCCGTTCGGGGTGCACCTCGGCGTGGCCGAGGTGCCCGAGTACCGGATCCTGCCGAACTTCAAGCAGATGGTGATCTCGTCGAACCAGTGGCAGTCCGCCGACGACGGCGGCCCGCTGCTGTTCATCCAGGCGCTGCTGCCGCGGACGTCGGCGATCCCGACCTATCTGCGCGGTGACTGGTACCGCGACTGGGGTTCGATCGAACGCTACGACCGTGCGGTGCCCGCGGCGCAGGCACCGGACGCCGTCATCGAGGAGGGATCGACACGCGTGTTCGGGTGGAGCCGAGGCGGACCGATCAGGGCGCTGCCGTGAGTGAGCGTGCGAACGAACCGAAGACTCAGCGTGAGCGTGCGAACGAACCGAAGACTCAGACCGAGACACAGCATGCGAAGGACGTGAAGGTGGCCCGGTGGGTCGCCACCATCGCCGGGCTGCTCGGATTCGTGATGGCGGTGGCCACCCCGCTGCTGCCGGTCACCCAGACCACCGCGGCGCTGAACTGGCCGCAGCAAGGACAGCTGGGCAACGTCACCGCGCCGCTGATCTCGCTGTCGCCGGTGGACCTGACCGCGACGGTGCCGTGCGAGACCATCGCGTCGATGCCCGACGACGGCGGGCTGGTGCTGGGCACCGCACCCGAGCAGGGTCGTGATGCCGCGCTGAACGCGATGCTGGTCACCGCCGGCGAGTCCCGCGTCGACGTGATCGTCCGCAACGTCGTGGTGGCCAGCGTGGACCGCGACCGGATGGCGGGCTGTTCGGATCTGGTCATCACCTCCTCGCTGGACGGGACCTACGCCGAGTTCGTCGGGCTGACCCAGGAATCCGGCCCGGATGCCGGTGCGCCCCAGCGGACCGGCTTCGACGACCCGAACCTGCGGCCGGTGATCGTCGGCGTGTTCACCGACCTGACCGGCCCGGCACCGCCCGGGCTGTCCTTCTCGGCGACCATCGACACCCGTTTCACCTCGCAGCCGACCGCGCTCAAACTCACCGCGATCCTGCTGGCGATCGCCTCCACCGTGATCGCGCTGGTGGCGCTGTGGCGCCTGGACCGGCTCGACGGGCGGCGGATGCACCGCCTCATCCCGACCCGCTGGCGCACCGCCAGCCCGGTCGACGGTGTCGTCGTCGGCGGGTTCCTGCTCTGGTACGTCATCGGCGCCAACTCCTCGGACGACGGCTACATCCTGGCGATGGCCCGGGTGGCCGACCACGCCGGCTACATGTCGAACTACTTCCGCTGGTTCGGCAGCCCCGAGGACCCGTTCGGCTGGTACTACAACCTGCTGGCGCTGATGACTCAGGTCAGTGATGCCAGCATCTGGATCCGGCTGCCGGATCTGGTGTGCTCGCTGGTGTGCTGGCTGCTGCTCTCCCGCGAGGTGCTGCCCCGCCTGGGTCCGGCGGTGCTGAGCAGCCGCGCGGCGATGTGGTCGGCGGGCCTGGTGTTGCTCGCGGCGTGGATGCCGTTCAACAACGGGCTGCGCCCGGAGGGCCAGATCGCCACCGGGGCGCTGATCACCTACGTGCTGATCGAACGCGCCATCACCTCCGGGCGGCTGACACCGGCCGCGCTGGCCATCACGACTGCCGCGTTCACCCTCGGCATCCAGCCCACCGGTCTGATCGCGGTGGCCGCGCTGGTAGCCGGCGGACGTCCCATTCTGCGCATCCTGATGCGCCGCCGACAGGCGGTCGGCACCTGGCCGCTGGTGGCGCCGCTGCTGGCCGCGGGCACGGTCGTGCTGGCGGTGGTGTTCGCCGACCAGACCCTGGCCACCGTGCTCGAGGCAACCCGGGTCCGCACCGCCATCGGGCCCAACCAGGAGTGGTGGACCGAGGTCCTGCGGTACTACTACCTGATCCTGCCCACCACCGACGCGGCCATCTCACGCCGGGTGGCGTTCCTGTTCACCGCGATGGCGCTGTTCGTGTCGCTGTTCATCATGCTGCGCCGCAAACGGGTGCCCGGGGTGGCCCGCGGCCCGGCGTGGCGGCTGATGGGCGTCATCTTCGCCACCATCTTCTTCCTGATGTTCACCCCGACGAAGTGGATCCACCACTTCGGCCTGTTCGCGGCCGTCGGCGCGGCGGTGGCGGCGCTGGCCACGGTGCTGGTCTCGCCGGCGGTGCTGCGGTCGGCGCGCAACCGGATGGCGTTCCTGTCGGTCGTGCTCTTCGTGCTGGCACTGTGTTTCGCCTCCACCAACGGCTGGTGGTATGTGTCGAACTTCGGTGTGCCGTTCAACAGTTCGATGCCTCAGATCGGCGGGGTGAGCGTCAGTTCGATGTTCTTCGCGTTGTTCGTCGTCGCCGCGCTGTGGGCACTGTGGCTGCACCTGTCGGGCCGGCCGGGCACCGCTGTCGTCGACAAGCTCACCGCCGCACCGATACCGGTCGCCGCCGGTCTGATGGTGGTGTTCTTCGTCGCGTCGATGGTGATCGGTGTGGTGCGTCAGTACCCGACCTACTCCAACGGGTGGGCCAACATCCGCGCCTTCGCCGGCGGCTGCGGCCTGGCCGACGACGTGCTCGTCGAACCGGACTCCAACGACGGCTTCCTGCAACCACTGCCCCCCGGATCCGGGCAGGCCTGGGGGCCGCTGGGCCCGATCGGGGGTACCGATCCGGTCGCGTTCTCCCCCAACGGTGTTCCGAACCGGATCATCGCCGAGGCGATCCGGCTCAACAATCCGCAACCGGGGACCGACTACGACTGGAACCGTCCGATCCGGATGTCACGCCCAGGCGTGAACGGTTCGACCGTGCCGCTGCCCTACGGCCTCGACCCGGCCCGCGTTCCGGTCGCGGGAACGTACTCCGAAGGCGCGCAACAGGAAAGCCGGCTCACCTCGGCGTGGTACGAGCTGCCGCCCGCCGAGGACGCCCACCCGCTGGTGGTGATCACCGCGGCCGGCACGATCGCCGGCACCAGCGTCGCCGAGGGCACGGTGCCCGGCCAGACGGTGGACCTCGAGTACGCTCGCCGCGGCCCCGACGGCGCGCTGGTGGCAGCCGGCCGGGTCAGCCCCTACGACATCGGCCCGGCGCCGTCCTGGCGAAACCTGCGCTACCCGCGCGAGCAGATCCCCGGCGACGCCGTGGCGGTCCGGGTGGTCGCCGAGGATCTGTCGCTGAGCCAGGGCGACTGGGTCGCGGTCACCCCGCCGCGGGTGCCCGAGCTGCGTTCGGTGCAGGAGTACGTCGGCTCCGAGCAGCCCGTTCTGATGGACTGGGCGGTCGGGCTGGCGTTCCCGTGCCAGCAGCCGATGCTGCACGCCAACGGCGTCACCCAGATCCCCAAGTTCCGCATCTCGCCGGACTACTACGCCAAACTGCAGAGCACCGACACCTGGCAGGACGGCCTCAACGGCGGCCTGCTCGGCATCACCGACCTGCTGCTGCGCGCCTCGGTGATGTCGACGTACCTGTCGCAGGACTGGGGGCAGGACTGGGGTTCACTGCGCCGCTTCGACACCGTCGTCGACGCCGAACCCGCCGACATCGAGCTCGGTACGGCCACCCACTCCGGGCTGTACTCCCCGGGGCCGATCCGAATCCGGCCGTGACCGACCGGACCCCGCTGGGTAGGGCCACGCTGGCGCGGATCCCGGAAACCCGCTTCCAGGTCCGCACCTCGCTGTTCGCCGACACCCCGGCGCAGGCCTGGCTCGAGCACGCCGACCTGCTCGACCCGCTGTTCGTCGACTACCGCACCGACGAGTGGAAGATCGCGATCCAGACCTGGGTGGTGCAGGTCGACGGGCTGACCGTGCTGGTGGACACCGGGGTCGGCAACGGCAGGCAGCGCCCGCACATGCCCCCGCTCGATCACCTGGACACCGACTTCCTGACCAGGCTCGCCGAGGCGGGAATCGAACCGAGCGACGTCGACGCGGTGATCAACACGCACTTACACACCGATCACGTCGGCTGGAACACCCACCTGGTCGACGGATCGTGGGTGCCGACGTTCCCGAACGCCCGCTATCTGATGGCCGAAGCCGACTACCGGTATTTCAGCCCCGACGGCGACGGCGGCAGCGGCGGAATGCAATTCGTGTTCGCCGACAGTGTGGCCCCGGTGCAGGCGCAGATCGAGCTGTTCTCCGGAGACCATCAGCTCAGTGAGTCGCTGTGGCTGCGCCCGGCTCCGGGGCACACCCCGGGTTCGTCGGTGCTCTGGCTCGACGCCGGGGTGCCGGCGGTGTTCGTCGGGGATCTCACCCACTCCCCGATCCAGATCCCGCGGCCCGGCGATCCGTGCGGGTTCGACGTCGACCCGGCCGCCGCGGCGGCCACCCGCACGCGGATCTTCACCGAAGCCGCCCGGTCGCGCGCGGCGGTCATCCCGGCGCACTACCCGGGCCACGGCGGCGCCACCCTGGTGGCCCACGGCGATACGTTCGGCATCGACCACTGGCTCGACCTGCCGCAGCGCTGAACCTCTCAGTTGCCCTGGTTGTCGTTGGCGCTCGGGTCGGTGTTCTCGGACAGGATGTCGTTGCGGCACTCGACCTCGCTGCGGCCGGTCTGCTCCATGCACACCAGCACCGGGGTGT
Organism: Actinomycetota bacterium; assembly: GCA_034190095.1. GTDB lineage: Bacteria > Actinomycetota > Actinomycetes > Mycobacteriales > Mycobacteriaceae > Mycobacterium. The sequence goes on along the minus strand of JAXHTL010000092.1, from coordinate 960 downwards.
CGGTCCCGGAGCCGGAGTGCGCACCCGCACCGGGCGCACCGGACGGATGCGCGATCTCGCCGGGGTACAGCGACCAGAGCGGCTCCCCGGAGGACGACATCCTGGCGCAGTAGGCCGGGTCGCCCTGCTCGGTCACCCCGGCCGCGCCCAGCGTCGCGCAGTCCGCGCCGACGACGACGACCGGCAGGGTCACCTGGCCGGTGGCCCCGCCGGTCCCCTGCTGGTCGGCCTGCGCGCGGCGGTCGTGGCGCTCGAAGAGCACCAGCAGCAGCACCGAGACCACCGCGATCAGGGACAGCACCAGCGCGGTCACCACCAGGATCCGGGTCCGCGACCGCGACTCCGGTGGCTTCCTGGCGTGCCGGCCGCCGGTGCCGGCCGCCGGGGCCAGCATCGTCGCGTCCGCATCCGCGCCTTCCAGCCCGGCACCGACGTCCGGCTGGCTGCGGGCGCCCAGCGCCCGGGCGAAGTCCGCGCAGCTCTCGAAACGCTGGGCCGGCGACTTGGCCAGCGCCCTGCGGAACGCCGCGCTCAGCCCGGACAACTCGGGACGGTGCGCCTCGATCGCCGGGGGCTGCGCTGTGAGGTGCTGGCTGATCACGATGGCCGGGTTGGAGTGCTGGAACGGAGGAGCGCCGGTCAGTAGCTGAAAGGCCGTGGCCGCCAGCGCGTACTGGTCGGCCCGGCCGTCGATGTGCTCGTCGGCGGTGAGTTGTTCGGGCGCCGAGTAGGCCACCGTGCCCACCGTCATGTTGGTGGCGGTCAGCGAGCTGGACTCGCCGACCCGGCGGGCGATCCCGAAGTCGGCCAGCATGATTCGCTCGTGGCTGGTCTCCACGTCGGCGATCAGGATGTTGGCGGGCTTGACGTCGCGGTGCAGCAGACCGCGCTCGTGGGCGTAGTCCAGCGCATCGCCGACCGCGGCGACGATGCGCAGCACCAGGTCCGGGGGCATCCCCT
>JAXHTL010000091.1:0-17342 GCA_034190095.1 Actinomycetota bacterium | reverse complement strand
CGCACCGCGTTCGGCTGTGACGGGGCCGCGGCCACCGGAACGGACATCAGCGGCTACGGGAGTTGGCCGGCGGCCGTCGCGCAGGGCGCGGTCGCCGGTACGGGCCGGCCCTAGCGTCGACCTTGCCCAGTTGCATGGGTGCCGGCAGGGCGGCCAGAAAGCGCCCGAGCGCGGCCGCCGACATCACCCAGCGCTGTCCGTACAACGCCGCTCCGGGTGCACCGGCGGCCACCCGGGTGACCGCCGGTTTGGCCGGCACGGTCGCCAACACGCTCATCCGGTAGCGGGGTGCGGTGGTCAGCTCACCGGCCCAGCGGGCCCCGAGGTCGGTGAGTTGATGGGTCAGCGCCCCGCCGCGCAGATGCGCGCCGAACACCACCAGCTCGACCGGCTCCGCTCCCCGCAGCGGCCACACCTGCTCGATCACCGGCTCGCCGGCGAGTGCTGCGGCGATGTCGAGCACGACGGCGTCCTGGAACGGGCCCGCCGCCACCGTCAAGGGGGCCGTGCCCGGGCCGTGCCGCACGGTCACCAGGCAGCCGGATGCGACCGGCGGTGGCCGGGACGAGATGACGAGCGCATCCAGACTGTCGGTGCCGCCGCGAACCGGGTCGCCGTCGAGCACCGTGACCTGCATGCCGGCCTCGGCGAGGGTGGCGCGCACGGGTTCGGGCACGTCGGGTGTCACCGCGAGCCTCGGTGTGACGGGGGCGGCCAGCCGGACGTCGGCCGGCCAGGTCCCGGCAGCGGTGTCGCAGGTGAGCGCGCTCAGCGCGCGGTTGGCGCGATCCAGGTCGGTGGCCGAGACGACGAGCGGGGTGCGCAGTGCCGCCGCGGTCGCGGTGATCACGACCGGTTCCGGCCGCAGGGGCGGGCCTGGCGAGATCCACACCTCGGCCGCCGTCGGCGCGACGAGGCGGGCTCCGGCGCCGCGCAACGCGCACACCGTCGCCTCGTCGGCGCCGGTCACCGCGACCCGGACATCCGCCAGCACGCCGGCGGTGTGCTGGTCGGGGCGCGCTGTCATGCCGCTCAACCTATGCCCAGGTCATCCCCAATGCGGCATTCATCCCCAGGACATGCGCGCCCGGCGTGCCCGGCGGTGCCCGGTGTCGGCGTTCGAGCGGTCAATGGTCGTGTGACCGAGCGGGCAGGTGCCGCACCTGACCCGCAGCCCGACATCGAGAGGATCCATCATGTTCGAGACCCCCATCACCGCGGTGGGCACCATCGTCACCAGCCCGGAGCGTCGCTGGGTCGGTGACCAGGAACTGATCAAGTTCCGGGTGGCGTGCAACTCGCGCCGACGCGGCGCCGACGGCAGCTGGGAACCGGGCAATTCGCTGTATGCGACGGTGAATTGCTGGGGGCGCCTGGTGACCGGCGTCGGCGCCGGCCTCGGCAAGGGCGACGCGGTGATCGTCGTCGGCTTCATCTACACCAGCGAGTACGAGGACCGCGACGGCAACCGGCGGTCCTCGCAGGAGATCCGGGCCACCGCGGTCGGGCCGGATCTCGCCCGCTGCATCGCGCGCATCGACAAGCGGCGCCATCCCGAACCGGCCACCGAGGCGGCCAGCTCAGAATCCGGGGCTGCCAGCGCCGACGCAGCCGAGGTCGGCGGGCCCGACCCGGCTGACGAGGCCGGGGATCTGCCGCAGAGCGCCTAGCGCCGCAGACCGCCATCGTGACCGCGCCTAGGATGGGGCCCGACTACCGCGGAGGTCCGAGATGATCCCGGGGAAACACCACACCGGGATCGAGAAAGGCGAGATCGAAGGCAAATGGCCGAATTCATCTACACGATGCGGAAGGTCCGCAAGGCGCACGGCGACAAGGTCATCCTTGACGACGTCACGCTGAACTTCCTTCCGGGCGCGAAGATCGGCGTCGTCGGTCCCAACGGGGCCGGTAAGTCGAGCGTCTTGCGGATCATGGCCGGACTGGACCAGCCCAACAACGGCGACGCGTTCCTGCAGCCCGGAGCGACGGTCGGCATCCTGCAACAGGAGCCCCCGCTCGACGAGACCAAGACGGTCCGCGAGAACGTCGAGGAGGGGGTGGCCGTCAAGGCCAAGCTCAACCGCTACAACGAGGTCGCCGAGCTGATGGCGACCGACTACTCCGACGAGCTGATGGAGGAGATGGGCAAGCTCCAGGAGGAGCTCGACGCCGCCGACGCGTGGGACATCGACTCACAGCTCGAACAGGCGATGGACGCGTTGCGTTGCCCGCCGCCGGACGAGCCGGTGACCCACCTGTCCGGCGGTGAGAAGCGGCGGGTCGCGCTGTGCAAGCTGCTGCTCTCCAAGCCCGACCTGCTCCTGCTCGACGAGCCGACCAACCACCTCGACGCCGAGAGCGTGCTGTGGCTCGAGCAGCATCTGGCCGAGTACAAGGGCGCCATCCTGGCCGTCACCCACGATCGCTACTTCCTGGACAACGTGGCCGAGTGGATTCTCGAGCTCGACCGCGGCCGCGCCTACCCCTATGAGGGCAACTACTCCACCTACCTGGAGAAGAAGGCCGAGCGCATCGCGGTGCAGGGGCGCAAGGACGCCAAGCTGCAGAAGCGCCTCAAAGACGAGCTGGACTGGGTCAGATCGGGCGCCAAGGCGCGCCAGGCGAAGAACCGGGCCCGGCTGCAGCGCTACGAGGAAATGGCGGCCGAGGCCGAGAAGACCCGCAAGCTCGACTTCGAGGAGATCCAGATCCCGACCGGCCCGCGGCTGGGCAGTGTCGTGGTCGAGGTCGAACACCTCGACAAGGGTTTCGATGGCCGTGCGCTGATCAAGGACCTCTCGTTCACGCTGCCGCGTAACGGCATCGTCGGGGTGATCGGCCCCAACGGCGTCGGCAAGACGACGTTGTTCAAGACGATCGTCGGCCTCGAGCAACCCGACAGCGGCACGGTCAAGGTCGGCGAGACCGTCAAGCTGAGCTACGTCGACCAGAGCCGGTCGGGTATCGACCCGAAGAAGACGGTCTGGCAGGTGGTTTCCGACGGGCTCGACTACATCGAGGTGGGTCAGAACGAGATCCCGTCCCGGGCCTATGTGTCCGCCTTCGGTTTCAAGGGCCCCGACCAGCAGAAGCCGGCCGGCGTGCTCTCCGGTGGTGAGCGCAACCGGCTCAACCTCGCCTTGACCCTCAAGGAGGGCGGCAACCTGATCCTGCTCGATGAGCCGACCAACGACCTGGACGTCGAGACGCTGAGCTCGCTGGAGAACGCGCTGGAGAATTTCCCGGGCTGCGCCGTGGTGATCAGCCACGACCGCTGGTTCCTGGATCGCACCTGCACGCACATCCTGGCGTGGGAGGGTGATTCCGACAACGAGGCCAAGTGGTTCTGGTTCGAGGGCAACTTCGCGGCCTACGAGGAGAACAAGGTCGAGCGGCTCGGAGCCGAAGCGGCTCGTCCACACCGGGTGACCCACCGCAAGCTCACCCGGGGCTAGTCTCGTCGTGCGGACCACGTAACCGTCACCCGCAGCGGCTCTCGGTTACAGCCAACGGGGGCCCGGTGCGCAGGTGTGAGTCAGGAGCGGCGAATGTCGTTGAGGACAGGGGCGATCGAGGGGCAGGTCGACGGGGAGGTGCCTCCCGAGGTCATCGAGAGGTTGATTCCGGCCTATCTCGAGACCTACCGGGGACCGCACGGCGGCGCCCCGGGCGCCGAGGCTGCCGTCACCGGCCCGCTGAACCGGCCCAGTGCGGGCACGGTTCCCGAACCGGCGTTGGTCGAGGCGCAGTATCGACTCGGCCGGCAAAGGCCGATGGGGACCACCCGTGTCTCGGTGTACGCCCCCGACGACCCGGGCGGGTTCGGCCCCGCACTGCAGATCGTGACCGACAACGCGACGTTGCTGATGGATTCGGTGACGGTGCTGCTGCACCGGCTCGGGGTCGCCTACACCGCGATCATGAACCCGGTGTTCGCGGTGCGTCGTGGCGCCGCCGGCGAGCTGCTCGACATCGCGCCGAAATCGGAGGCCGAGTTCAGCGGCGGCGTGGACGAGACCTGGGTGCACGTGCAGCTGGCATCGTCGGCCGACCGGCGCACGATCGAGGAAGCCGAACAGCTGCTGCCCAGGGTGCTGGCCGACGCCAGGCAGGTGGCGGTCGATTCCGCCGACATGGCCGCCACGGTGCGGCGGCTGGCTGCCGAACTCGACAGCGACAACGGCCGGCGCTTCCCCAGCGCCGACCGCAAGGACGTCGCGGCACTGCTGCGCTGGCTCGCCGACGGGCACTTCGTCCTGCTGGGGTATCAGCGCTGCTTCGTGCACGACGGCCAGTCGAGAGTGGAGAAGGGCAGCCGACTGGGCGTGGTGCGGCTGCGTGAGTCGGTGCTGCCACAGCTGACCGGCCCGGGCGAACTGCTGGCGCTGGCCCAGGGCACCATCCCCAGCTTCCTGCGCTACGGCAAGTACCCCCAGATCATCGTGATCCGCGAGGAGCCCGCAGAGCCCGGCGCGGACCCGATCGAGCACCGCTTCGTCGGGCTGTTCACCGTGGCGGCGATGAACGCCAACGTGCTCGACATCCCGCTGGTGTCCCGCCGGGTCGAGGACGCGCTGGCGATGGCCCATCGCGATCCGAGCCACCCCGGACAGCTGCTGCTCGACATCATCCAGACCATCCCACGGTCGGAGTTGTTCGCGCTGTCGGCGCGCACTCTGCTCGACATGGCGATGGCGGTGGTGGACCTGGGCGCGCGGCGGCGCACCCTGCTGTTCCTGCGGGCCGACCCGCTCGCACATTTCGTGTCCTGCCTGGTGTATCTGCCACGTGACCGCTACACGACCGCGGTTCGGCTGCAGATGCAGGACATCCTGGTCCGTGAGCTCGGCGGCGAGAGCATCGACTACTCCGCGCGTGTCAGTGAATCGCCTTGGGCGACCGTTCATTTCACGGTTCGCCTGCCCGAGGGGTCACGCCAGCACGACGTCGACGTCTCCGACGACAACCAGATGCGCATCCAGGATCTGCTCAGCGAGGCCGCGCGCACCTGGGGCGACCGGCTGCTGGCCGCCGCCCGCGAGGGCGCGGTCGACCAGGTCACCGCCGAGCACTACGCCGGGGCGTTCTCCGAGGTGTACAAGCAGGCGATCTCCCCGCTGCATGGGCTCGAGGACATCGCGATCATCGAAGATCTCGAGGACAACGGCGTCAAGCTGGTGCTCTCCGACAGTGACGAGACCGGCGTCTCGCACCTGATGTGGTACCTGGGCGGGCAGTCGGCCTCGCTGAGCCAGCTGCTGCCGATGCTGCAGTCGATGGGTGTCGTGGTGCTCGAGGAGCGCCCGTTCACGGTCATCCGGCCCGACGGCCTGCAGGTGTGGATCTACCAGTTCAAGGTGTCGCCGCACTCCGACATCCCCGAGGCTCCGGCCGGCCCGCAACGCGAGGCCACCGCCGACCGCTTCGCCGACGCCGTCACCGCGATCTGGCGCGGCCGCGCCGAGATCGACCGGTTCAACGAGCTCGTGCTGCGCGCCGAGCTGAACTGGCAGCAGGTCGCCGTGCTGCGGGCCTACGCCAAATACCTGAAACAGGCCGGATTCCCGTACAGCCAGCTGCGCATCGCCGAGGTGCTCAACGACAACGCGGCCACCGCGCGCTCACTGATCGTGCTGTTCGAGGCGCTGTTCTGCCCGAGCGAGCACTCCGAGGACGGCGGGCACCGGCGCGACGCGCAGGCCGCCGTCGCCGCGGTGTCTGCCGACATCGACGCGCTGGTCAGCCTGGACACCGACCGGGTGCTGCGCGCCTTCGCCTCGATGATCCAGGCCACCCTGCGCACCAACTACTTCGTCACCCAGCAGAACTCGGCACGCGCGCAGAACGTGCTGTCGTTCAAGCTCAGTCCGGAACTGATCGACGAGCTGCCGTTGCCGCGCCCGAAGTTCGAGATCTTCGTGTACTCGCCGCGGGTGGAGGGCGTGCACCTGCGGTTCGGCTACGTCGCCCGCGGCGGGCTGCGATGGTCGGATCGCCGGGAGGACTTCCGCACCGAGATCCTGGGTCTGGTCAAGGCTCAGGCGGTCAAGAACGCGGTCATCGTCCCGGTCGGGGCCAAGGGCGGCTTCGTCGTCAAGCAACCCCCGGTGCGCACCGGCAACCCCGCCGTCGACCGGGAGAGCACCCGGGACGAGGGGGTGGCCTGCTACCGGCTGTTCATCGCGGGTCTGCTCGATGTCACCGACAACGTCGACAAGGCGTCCGGGTCCATCCTCACCCCGCCGGAGGTGGTCCGCCGCGACGGGGACGACGCCTACCTGGTGGTCGCGGCGGACAAGGGCACCGCGACGTTCTCCGACATCGCCAACGAGGTCGCCATCTCCTACGGCTTCTGGCTGGGCGACGCATTCGCCTCGGGCGGGTCGGTCGGCTATGACCACAAGGCGATGGGCATCACCGCCAAAGGCGCGTGGGAGTCGGTCAAGCGGCACTTCCGCGAGATGGGGGTCGACACCCAGTCCGAGGACTTCACCGTCGTGGGTATCGGCGACATGAGCGGCGATGTGTTCGGCAACGGGATGCTGCTGAGCCAACACATCAGGCTGCTGGCGGCCTTCGACCACCGCCACATCTTCATCGACCCCGACCCCGACGCTGCGTCGTCGTGGCAGGAACGCAAGCGGCTCTTCGACCTGCCCCGGTCCAGCTGGGAGGACTACGACACGTCGCTGATCAGCGCTGGTGGCGGCGTGTTCAGCCGGCAACAGAAATCGATCCCGGTCTCGGCCGAGGCGCGCGCGGCGCTGGGCATCGACGACACCGTGTCCGAACTGACGCCCCCGGCGTTGATGAAGGCGATCCTGCGGGCGCCGGCCGACCTGCTGTTCAACGGTGGTATCGGCACCTACGTCAAAGCCGAGACCGAGGCGGACTCCGATGTGGGCGACCGCGCCAACGACGCGGTGCGGGTGAACGCCAACCAGGTGCGGGCCAAGGTGATCGGCGAGGGCGGCAACCTCGGCGTCACCTCGCTGGGCCGTGTCGAGTTCGATCTGATCGGTGGGCGGATCAACACCGATGCGCTGGACAACTCCGCGGGTGTCGACTGCTCCGACCACGAGGTCAACATCAAGATCCTGATCGACTCCCTGGTCACCGCGGGCAAGGTCGACGCCGAGGATCGCACCGACCTGCTGCTGTCCATGACCGACGAGGTCGGCCGACTCGTGTTGGTGGACAACGAAAGCCAGAACGACCTGATGGGCACCAGCCGGGCCAACGCCGCCAGCCTGCTGTCGGTGCACTCGCGCATGATCAAGCAGCTGGCGGACGAGCGTGGGCTCAACCGCGAGCTCGAGGCGTTGCCGTCGGAGAAGGAGATCGTTCGCCGCGCGGATGCCGGAATCGGGCTCACCTCACCGGAATTGGCGACGCTGATGGCGCACGTCAAATTGGCGCTCAAGGACGACCTGCTGGCCGGCGACCTGCCCGATCAGGAGGTGTTCGCCGCGCGGCTACCGTCCTACTTCCCGGTGATGCTGCGAGACCGGTTCGCCGCCGACATCCGATCGCACCAGCTGCGGCGCGAGATCGTCGCGACGATGCTGGTCAACGACGTGGTCGACACCTCGGGCATCTCGTATGCCTTCCGGGTCACCGAGGACGTCGGGGTGGCCGCGGTCGACGCGATGCGCAGTTTCGTCGCCGCCGACGCGATCTTCGGCTTGAACGGGGTATGGCGTCAGATCCTGGCGGCCGGGGTGGCCGGGGTGTCGGTGGCGGTGACCGACCGGATGACACTCGACCTGCGCCGCCTGGTCGACCGCTCGACCCGCTGGCTGCTCAACTTCCGTCCCCAACCGCTGGCCGTCGGCGCCGAGATCAACCGATTCGCCGAGAAGGTCGCCACGTTGACACCCCGGATGCCGGAATGGCTGCGCGGTGATGATCGGGCCATCGTGGCCAAGGAGTCGGGCGAACTGACCGCGCAGGGGGTGCCCGAGGACCTGGCCTACGCCGTGGCCAGCGCTCTCTACCAGTTCAGTCTGCTCGACGTCATCGACATCGCCGACATCGTCGAGCGGGATCCCGCCGAGGTCGCCGACACCTACTTCGCACTGATGGATCACCTCGGCACCGACGGGCTGCTGACAGCGGTGTCCCGGCTGTCGCGCAGGGACCGTTGGCACGCGTTGGCCCGGTTGGCGATCCGCGACGACATCTACGGCTCGCTGCGGGCGCTGTGCTTCGATGTGCTCGCGGTCGGGGAGCCCGACGAAACCGGCGAGGAGAAGATCGCCGAGTGGGAGATGACCAACAGCTCGCGGGTCACCCGGGCCAGGCGCACCCTGTCCGAGCTCTACGACAGTGGCGAGCACGACCTGGCGACGCTGTCGGTGGCCGCCCGCCAGATCCGGAGCATGACCCGGACGAGCGGAACCGGGTCCACCGCGTGAGCGCCCCGCACGGCTTCACCGCGCCGGTCCATGTGCGGTGGTCGGACATCGACATGTACCAGCACATCAACCACGCGACGATGGTGACCATCCTCGAAGAGGCGCGGATCCCGTTCCTGCGGGAACCCTTCGGTGCCGACATCGCCACGATCGGCCTGTTGATCGCCGAGGTGAACATCGCCTACAAGGCCCAGTTGCGGCTGGTCGACTCCCCGCTGCAGGTCACCATGTGGTCCAAGCGGGTCAGGGCCGTCGACTTCACCGTCGGATACGAGGTCCGCTCGGTCGGTGCGGCGCCGGACTCGAAACCTGCGGTGATCGCCGACACGCAGCTGGCGGCGGTCCACATCGAGGAGCAACGGCTGCAGCGGCTGTCGGATCAGCAGCGGGAGTACCTGCGGCGCTGGTTGCGATGACCGGCGCCGAGCGCGGGCTGTGGCTCGCCGACCCCGGCCACCGCGAAGACCTGTCGACCTTCGCCGATCGGGCACGACGACTCGACGACGCGGCCGTGGTGCGCCTGCGCGAACGGCCCGGTGGAATGGTCGTGGCGTGGTTCGCGACGGGGTTCGACGTGCTGGCCAGCCGGGTCGTCGGTGGGGCGGTGCGGCCCGCTGACCTGTCCGCGGGCGCCGACCACCTGCTTGCCGGCCTGAGTGCGGCGGGCGCCGACGGCTACGTCGATCCCGGCTTCGCCATGGACTCGGCGTGGCGTGGCGTGCTGCCGCCGGACGGCGGGTTCGTCCACCTCGACGACGTTCCCGCTCGGGCCGTGCTCGACCTCGCCCAGCGCGGTTCGGCCCTGGCCCGGGAGCATTCCAGCGCCCACGGGCCGCCCGCGTCGTTGCTGGATCAGGAGGTCGTCGACGTCTCCTCGGGCGGCGAGTCGGTCGGGGTCCCGATGCGGTGCGTGTTCGCCCTGACGGCGATGGGTTTCCTGCCGCAGGCCGGCGGGGGAGCCGAACTCGGGGAGTTCGCGCCCGAGTCGGTCAGCGCCGACGAGGTGGTCCGGGTGCGTGCCACACCGGCGTGGTTGCGCGTCGACGCGCGGTTCGGCAGCGTGTACCGCCGGCGCGGAGATCCCGCGGTGGTACTGCGCTGAGGTGTCAGAACGGTGAGTTGACCATCGACTGGGCCGCCATCTCCAGGTAGGCGATCAGCTCCTGGCGGTGGGCGTCGTCGAGGGTCTCGGAGTCGATCTCGGCCACCGCGGTGTGCATGCACCGCAGCCACGCGTCACGTTCCAGGAAGCCGATCCGAAACGGTGCGTGGCGCATCCGCAGCCGCGGGTGGCCGCGCTGATCCGAGTAGGTGCGCGGACCGCCCCAGTACTGCTCGAGGAACATCCTGAGCCGGTCCTCGGCCCCGTCCAGGTCGTCCTCGGGGTAGAGCGGACGCAGGATCTCGTCCTCGCGCACCTGCTCGTAGAACCGTTTGACGATCGTGTGGAAGGTCTGGTGGCCACCCACCGCGTCGTAGAACGACTGCTGCTTGCCGGCCGGATCCATCTGCGCGTCCATCACCGTCCATTGTGGGCCATTGCGGTGACCGGGTTCGAGATGCGTGCGGTGGTGTGGCCCGGTCACGAGATGTTCATCGGACTGACCAGCGAACACAGTCGGAATTGTCGTGCGTTTGGTGGGGAATCGTGGTGGACTGTCTCATCGGAGGACGTATGGCGCAGCGCAAGAACAGTCGCGGCCACCGGCACCACCGGACCGCGACCGGCTCAACCGGGCCGACAACCAGTACCGCTCCGCGCCCGCTGCACAGCGTCCACAGTGTCGACACGGTGCCCAGCACCGCTCCGGATGCCTCGATCTGGGGGCGCAGACGTGTGCTGCTGCTCAATTCGACCTACGAACCGCTCACGGCGCTGCCGATGCGCCGGGCGATCATCATGGTCATGTGCGGTAAGGCCGACGTCGTGCACGACGACCCCGTCGGGCCGGTGATCCACTCGGCGACCCGCACCATCGTCGTCCCGTCGGTGATCCGGCTGCGTACCTACGTCCGGGTGCCCTACCGGGCCCGCATCCCGATGACCAGGGCGGCGCTGATGCACCGCGACCGGTTCCGGTGTGCGTACTGCGGAGGCAAGGCCGACACCGTCGACCACGTCATTCCGCGCAGTCGGGGCGGCAGCCATTCCTGGGAGAACTGCGTCGCGGCGTGCTCGGGGTGCAACCACCGCAAGGCCGACAAGCTGCTGACCGAGCTGGGATGGTCGCTGCTGAGCACCCCGCTGCCGCCCAAGGGGCAGCACTGGCGGCTGCTGTCCAGCATCAAGGAACTGGACCCGGCCTGGGTCAGATACCTGGGTGAGGGAGCGGCCTGACCCGTCGGTGGGATACGGTTTGCACGTGAGCACTACTGCGATGTTGCACGCGAGTTTCGTGCTGGTCCCGTTGGCGCTTGCGGCGGTGTTGGCCCTGTTCATCTTCACCAAGAAGGGGCCCCATCCCGCGACGTACGACATGTCCGAGCAGTGGACGCACGACCCGATCCTGTGGGCGGCCGACGAACCGGCCGAGCACGGTCACGGCGGCCACGGTTCACACCTGACGGTGGGAGGTGGCGCAAGTGGCAAGTGGTGAGGTCTCTGAGGTTTCGCGGGTCGCGTCGACCGAGGTCGCCGAGCTGCCCTACGGGTCGGCGATCACGGCCAGCGGCCGGATCTCGGCGGTCACCGAGCCCGGCGAGCTGTCTGTCCACTACCCGTTCCCGACGATGGACCTGGTCGTCCTCGACAACGCGCTGAAGTACGGCTCGCGCGCGGCCAAGGCCCGCTTCGCCGTCTACGTCGGTGACCTCGGCGCCGACACCGCGGCCACCGCACGGGAGATCCTGGCCAGGGTGCCCACCCCGGACAACGCGGTCCTGCTGGCCGTGTCGCCGAACCAGAAGGCCATCGAGGTGGTCTACGGCTCGGAGGTCAAGGGTCGCGGCATCGAGGAGTCCGCGCCGCTCGGAGTGTCGGCGGCCGCCGCGTCCTTCAAGGAAGGCAACCTGATCGACGGGCTGATCAGCGGCGTGCGGGTGCTCTCGGCGGGCGTCTCACCGCGCTGACCGATATGGTGCGCCGGCCTCCCTCCCGGCGGCCCTAGACTCGTTGCAAGGGAGGGAGCCGGACGATGGGTGTGCTGGACGCCTTCGTGGCGACGTGGTCCAGGGCACGTGCCACGTTCGGCAACGGCATCCCGCAGGACGGCTCCGCCTACGACCAGAGTGCGAACCTGTCGGCGCTGCAGGCAGACGTCCAGCAGGCCGGGCCGGGGCAGCATTGGACCGGTCCCGGTTCGGACGTCTACGCAGCCGCCAGCGAGAAGCAGGCCGGCGTGCTGGGCGAGGCGGCCAGGCTGGACCGGCAGTTGCGGGCCGAGGTCGACAAGTCGGCCGAGGTGGTCGCCGCCGGCCGCCGTGAGCTCGACAGTGTTCGCGAGTGGGTGCTCAGCGCCGCGTCCGGGGTTCCGCCCACCGCTGACGGCGAACGGATGCTCTACCCCGTCGTGAGCCGCGGTTCCGGGGAGATCGTCGAGATCCTGGAGCGTTCCACCGCTGACCTGCAGGCGATCTCCGGACGAATCGGCGGGATCAGTGCGGAATACCAGGCGCTGGGCGGTGACCTCAAGGTGGGGGCCGGCGGCGGTGCCGAGCCCCCGGCGGAATCCGAGCCGGGCGATGAACCCCAGTTCATGGTGGGCGACGAGAACGCACCGTGGAGCTACCCGGTCGATCCGCCCCCACCGCCGGACTCCGCGCCGGGCGGTGGACGGTGGGAGCTCGGCCAGCCCTACCCGCCGGGCCCGGGCGGCGGCCCTCCGATGGGGCCCGTTCCGGTGCCGCAGACCTGGCATCGCACCATCGACCCACCGGTGGTGGGAGGCCCCTCGGGACTGCAGGACGTGGTTCGGCCACCGCCCAACGGTTGGGATGTGACTCCGCCCGCAGTCCTGAAGGAGGGCTACCGGTTCCGCGTGACCGGCGAGGGATTCAGCAACGGTGAGGGCCACGTGCGTTGGGTGGAGCGCGACGGGTCCTGGTACCAGGCCCAATGGATTGACTACGACCTCGAGGCGGAACATGTGAGGCACCTGGATGCCAAGATCCCGTGGACGCACGGATTCGACGAGTGGGAACCCATGGACATCAAGGACATCCATGGGCTGCAGGTGGACAACCCGCGCCTCACCGTTTACATCCCCGACCCGGCCGGAGGCGTGCTCGAAATGGATCCTGGCCGGCCGACGGCATCGAGGTCGCGATGAACTCCGTTGATCCGCAGCGTTTGACACATCGACGCTGGATACTGATCGCGGTTACCGGGGCTGCCACCGTGGCGGTGGTCGCGGCAGCCGTCTGGCACTTCGCCAAGCCTGCCTCCTCAGAACACACGGCTGACTGCGCGGTGGTCGAGGATGTCGCGGGCGAGTGGATCGCGGCCTCGGACGAGGTCCTGGACACCGTGCTCGCGGAGACTGCAGCGCCGGGCGACGCCCAGTCGGTCACCGACCGCCAGGCGGCGATGGCCGCGATGGTGCAGAACGCGGCCGATTCCGTGACGACCCCCGCGATCAAGCAACATCTGAACGAGTGGGCGACCGCGGCAGGTCGGCTCGCGACGTCTCGACGTGATGGTGCGGGCGGCGCTGAGCAGCTGGAGAGCACCGAGGAATTTCTCAGGGTGTACGCACCGATCAATGACGCCGCCGGGGCACTGGGGGAACTCTGCCCGAACATGCCCACGGCTCAGGGGTGATCGGCTACCCGGCGGTCTGGGCTGTCAGCTCCGCACGAATCTGCAGGTAGCGCTCCAGGAACCGCCGCTCGTCGAGGCGCTTGCGGCGCAGCCAGCCGGTCACCTCGTCGTTGCATTTGCTGGCGTTGCACGCCGCGCAGGCGGGCACCACGTTGTCGATGGTGTAGCGCCCGCCGCGCGAGATCGCCATGACGCAGTCGCGCTGCAGCGCCGCGCCGGTGGCCCCGCAGTAGGCGCAGCCGTTCCAGGCGGCCTTGATCGCACCCCACTGTTCGTCGGTGAGGTCGTTGACGACGGCGGCGACCCGGCGCTGGCGCCGTCGCGCGGCTCGGGCCCGACGGGTGTTCTTGGCCGGCATCCCGAAAGCATGCTCCGCGAGCGTGCGCAAAGTCGGCTGCCGACCCGGCGTGTCGGCTACAGACACGCACGCTCGCGGAAGGGGGCTAGGCGGTGTCGAAGGCGCGGGCCCGCAGCGACCGCTCCACGCCGGCTCGTCCCTCGAGCACCAGCCGGCGCAGCGCCGGCGGCACCTCGGGGTCGGACAGGAACCGGTCCGCGGCGTCCAGCGCCTCGGCGCTGATCTCCCAGGACGGATACAGACCGACCACCACGGTCTGGGCGACCTCGCTGGATCGGCGCTGCCACACGCCCGAGATCGTGCTGAAGTACCGGTCCCGGAACGGCGCGAGCACCTCGCCCTGACCGGGCGCCACGAAGCCGCCGATGATCGCCCGCGCGGTGATGTTGGCCAGTGTGTCGTCCTCGACGACCTGCTGCCAGGCCGACTCCTTGACCGCGGGCTGCGGGCGCGCCGCCGACGCCGCGGCGGCGTGGCGCCGTCCGGCGGCGGTGCGGTCGTTGTCGGCCTCGGCGTCGATCATCGGGGTCTGGCTGCCGTCGGCGTCGATCACCCCGGCGCGGGCCAACGCGGTCACGATGCGCCAGCGCAGGTCGGTGTCGATGACCAGGCCGGCCAGGTTCACCTCGGCGGGCTCGTTGTCCAGCAGCGTCGACAGCACCGCGACGTGGTTGGGGGACAGGACCGAGGTGCACAGCGCGTTGACGAAGGCCAGCTGATGATCCGAGCCGGGAGCCGATTCGCGGGCCAGGTCGAGCAGCTTGTCCCCGAACGCGGGCCAGCCGTTCTCGGCGGCCCACGCCGGATCGGCGTAGGAGCCCAGAGCCGTCTGTGCCTGCATCAGGAGGCGTTGTGCCACACCGACTTCGGATTCGGCGTGCAGGCCGCTCATCACCAGGGCCACGAAGTCGCGTGCGCGCATCTCCGCGTCACGGGTCATCTCCCAGGCGGCCGACCACGCCAGGGTGCGGGGCAGCGGTTCGGCGATGTCGGCGATGCGGGTCAGCACCGTCTGCAGCGACTCGGGATCCAGGCGCAGTGAGCAGTAGGTCAGGTCGTCGTCGTTGAGCAGGATCATCTTCCCGCGTGGGACACCGTGCAGCGCAGGCACATCGGTGCTGGCGCCCTCGACGTCGAGCTCCTCGCGGTGCACCCGCACCAACTTGCCCGACGCGTCCTCGTCGTACACGCCGACCGCCAGGCGATGCACCCGGGTCTCGCCGGCGCCGGGTTTGGCGCCGCCCTGGTCGATCACGAAGCGGGTGAACTTGCCTTCGGCGTCGACGTCGAAGTCCGGGCGCAGGGTGTTCAGGCCGGTGGTCTTGAGCCACTGGCGGCCCCAGCCCGACAGGTCCCGGCCCGACGACTTCTCCAGGGCGCCGAGCAGGTCACCGAAGGTGGCGTTGCCGAACGCGTGGTCGCGGAAGTAGTCACGCAGCCCGGCAAGAAACGCCTCGAGGCCGACGTAGGCCACCAGCTGCTTGAGCACGCTGGCGCCCTTGGCGTAGGTGATGCCGTCGAAGTTGACCTCGACCGCGTGCAGGTCCGGAATCTCGGCGGCCACCGGGTGGGTCGACGGGAGCTGGTCCTGCCGGTAGGCCCACGATTTCTCCACGTTGGCGAACGTGGTCCACGCCTGGTCGTATTCGGTGGCTTCGGCCTGGCACAGCACCGAGGCGAAGGTGGCGAAGGACTCGTTGAGCCACAGGTCGTCCCACCACTGCATGGTGACAAGGTCGCCGAACCACATGTGCGCCATCTCGTGCAGCACGGTCTCGGCGCGGCGCTCGTAGGAGTAGCGGGTCACCTTGGACCGGAACACGTAGTCCTCGAGGAAGGTGACCGCGCCGGCGTTCTCCATCGCCCCGGCGTTGAACTCCGGGACGAAGAGCTGGTCGTACTTGCCGAACGCATACGGTGTGCCGAAGTTGTCGTGGTAGAAGCCGAAACCCTGCTTGGTCTCGGTGAACAACCGTTCGGCGTCCATGAACTCGGCCAGCGACCCGCGGCAGAAGATGCCCAGCGGGATGTCGCCGTGGTCGTCGGAGTACACGTCGTCCCAGCGGGCGTAGGGGCCGGCGATCAGCGCGACCAGGTAGGTGCTCATCCGGGGGGTGGCCTTGAAGGTGTGCTTCTTCGCCGGACCTTCGTCGGCGACCTCGAACGTCGCACCGTTGGAGATCACCTCCCAGTGCGCGGGCGCGGTGACGGTGATGTCGAACGCGGCCTTGAGGTCGGGCTGGTCGAAGCAGGCGAACATCCGCTTGGCATCGGCGGTTTCGAACTGCGAGTACAGGTACACCTCCTCGTCGACCGGGTCGACGAACCGGTGCAGCCCTTCGCCGGTGTTCGAGTAGCGGCAGTCCGCGTCGACGACCACCACGTTGTGGGCGGCCAGTCCGGTCAGCGGGATGCCGGTGGATTCGTCATAGCCGGACACGTCGATGTCGGCGCCGTTGAGCGTCGCGCTGCGGATGCGCTCGGCAGCCAGGTCGAGGTAGGTGTCGGAGCCGGCCAGCGCGTCGAATTCGACCTTCGTCACCGAGCGGAATGTCTTCTCACCGGGCTTTCCGGCACCGTCGGTGAGGTCCAACGTGATGTGATAGCTGTCGACGGTGACCAGCGCGGCGCGTTCGGCGGCCTGGTCCTGGGTGAGGTTGGGGAGTGCCACGACCGTCAACAGTAATCGGCCGCGGCGGTGCCGGGTACTACTGACCTGCCTCCAGCAGCGCGGAGAGGACGGGAAGGGCGTTGGTTCCGGCCCGGGTGCCGATCCCGGTGGTGGCCACCCCCGGCAGTCCGCCCAGCTGATTGAGCACGCTGCCGTCGGTGACCGAGGCCAGCATTGCCGGGCAGTACATCTGAATGGCGACCCCGGCGAAGAAGGCGGCCATCTGCGGCGGGATTCCGTTGTCGCGCACCTTGGCGACCGCCGATGCGAACGTCTTGCCGGGTTCGACCAGCAGCGAACAGATGGACTCGCCCAGTGAGGCGGTGTCGATCGGGTTGGCGTAGTCGATGCCGGCGGCGGACAACCGGCTCAGGAAGTCGGTGTCGGTGTCGGCGTGCGCGGGTGCTGTCGCGATTGCCGACGCGGCGAGCAGGGTGGCGCACGCGGCCACGGTGGTCTTGGTGCGGATCGCCATCTGGAGCTCCTGAACGGTCTGGGGTGGGGTGACACCGTCACGGTCGGTGCGGTGCCCGGATCAACCATTGATCACAGAAGTAACTTCCGTAACACGGTTGGGTCACGGGTTGCTCCCTATGCGTTTCCTGAACGCGATTTCCACACCGGGTGTGCTTGCGCGCATAGTGGGGGTGGGCCGACGGGGAACACCCCGGAGCGCCCGTCAGTTGTGCTGGACGAAGACCTTTGGGCCCGATCGTGTCAAGGAGTGACAATCGCATGTCGTCGACCTCGCAGAAATCCCGCGCCGACTTCTGGTTCGACCCGCTGTGCCCGTGGTGCTGGATCACCTCCCGATGGATCCTGGAGGTGGAGAAGGTGCGCGACATCGACGTCAACTTCCACGTCATGAGTCTGGCGGTGCTCAACGAGGGCAGGGATCTGCCCGAGGAATACCAGGAGATGATGGCCAAGGCCTGGGGCCCGGTGCGGGTCGCGATCGCCGCTGAGCAGGCCAAGGGAGCCGACGTGCTCGGCCCGCTCTACACCGCGATGGGAACCCGGATCCACAATCAGGAGAACAAGGACTTCGATCAGGTGATCAAGGAATCCCTCGACGAGGTCGGACTGCCCGCCGAACTGGCCGAGGCCGCGACGTCGCAGTTCTACGATCAGGAC
>JAXHTL010000090.1:0-17362 GCA_034190095.1 Actinomycetota bacterium | reverse complement strand
GGTCGCGGTGCCGGTCATGATCTGGTCCATCGCCCAGGCGGCCTGGCCTGGTTCGAGCGCCTGGCCGGTGGTCAGCCGACCGAGAATCTGGGGCCATGTCGAGGCAGTCACGACGGCGATGCTCCCACGTCACGGGGGAACTTCCCAACGCGCGTACCCGACTATTTATGACCAAAACCATCCCCGGGTGGAGTTCGCCAACTACAAAGCGTCATACTTGCTCCTGTGACGAGCGCTGTAGGGACCTCGGGAACCGCCATCACATCGCGCATTCATTCGCTGAACCGCCCCAACATGGTCAGTGTCGGCACGATCGTCTGGCTTTCCAGTGAGTTGATGTTCTTTGCTGGGCTGTTCGCGATGTACTTCACCGCACGCGCCCAGGCCGACGGCGTATGGCCGCCGCCGCCGACGGAGCTGAACCTGGCCCTGGCGGTGCCGGTGACGCTGGTGCTGATCGCATCGTCGTTCACCTGCCAGATGGGCGTGTTCGCCGCCGAGCGCGGCGACGTCTTCGGGCTGCGCCGGTGGTACACGCTGACCTTCGCGATGGGCCTGTTCTTCGTGCTCGGCCAGGCCTACGAGTACGTCCACCTGGTCCAACACGGCACCACCATTCCGGGCAGCGCCTACGGCACCGTGTTCTACCTGGCCACCGGTTTCCACGGCCTGCACGTCATCGGCGGTCTGATCGCGTTCGTGCTGCTGCTCGCCCGCACCCGGATGAGCAAGTTCACGCCGGCCCAGGCCACCGCCGCGATCGTCGTGTCGTACTACTGGCACTTCGTCGACATCGTCTGGATCGCACTGTTCGCCGTCATCTACTTCGTCCGATGAGAAGGGGTTCGATGCCGAAAAAGGCCGCTGGAGCCGCAAGGCCGGCGACATCTGACCAGGCTGCCGGTAAGCCACCGTCGGTGAAGCGGCGCCGCCTGCGCCGGCGCCTCTCGGGCGCCCTGCTACTGGCGATCGGGCTGGGCATCGCCGGCGGACTGGCCGCGACGCTCACGCCGGCACCGCAGGTCGCCGTCGCCGACGAGTCGGCCTCGGCGTTGCTGCGCACCGGGCAGGAGCTCTACGACACCTCGTGCGTCACCTGTCACGGCGTCAACCTGCAGGGCGTGGCCGACCGCGGCCCGAGCCTGATCGGCGTCGGCGAGGCCGCGGTGTACTTCCAGGTCTCCACCGGCCGCATGCCCGCCATGCGTGGCGAGGCGCAGGCCCCGCAGAAGCCACCCGCTTTCGACCCCGCCCAGATCGACGCGCTGGGCGCCTACGTCCAGGCCAACGGCGGCGGACCGGTCGTGCCCCGCGACGAGGACGGCAGCGTCGCACAGGAGTCGCTGCTCGGCAGCAACGTCGCCCGCGGCGGTGACCTGTTCCGGCTCAACTGCGCGTCCTGCCACAACTTCACCGGTAAGGGCGGCGCGCTGTCCTCCGGCAAGTACGCACCCGATCTGGGTGAGGCCACGCCGGCCCAGATCTACACCGCGATGCTGACCGGTCCGCAGAACATGCCCAAGTTCTCCGATCGTCAGCTCAACCCCGAAGAGAAGCGCGACATCGTGCGCTATGTGCGGGAGGCGTCCGCAACCCCGTCGCCCGGCGGTCTCGGCCTGGGCGGCTTCGGCCCCACCTCCGAAGGCATGGTGGCGTGGATCGTTGGAATGGTGGCCATCATCGCCGCCGCTCTCTGGATCGGAGCACGCGCATGAGCGACAACAACGACGACGACACCAAGGGCTCCGACACCCCGGGCCAGAAAGGCGCACCCGGTCAGCCGACCGACGCCGAACTGGCCGCGATGTCGCAGGAAGAGCTCCTGGAGCTCGGCGGCAAGCTCGACGGCGTCGAGATCGTCTACAAGGAGCCGCGCTGGCCGGTTCCCGGCACCAAGGCCGAGAAGCGCGCCGAGCGCACCGTGGCCTACTGGTTGATGCTCGCCGGCTTCTCGGGCCTGGCGCTGCTGCTGATCTTCCTGTTCTGGCCCTGGGAGTACAAGGGCTGGGGCGAGCCGGGTGAATTCCTCTACACACTGGCCACCCCGCTGTACGGCCTGACGTTCGGGCTGTCGGTCCTGGCGATCGGCATCGGCGCGGTGATGTACCAGAAGAAGTTCATCCCCGAGGAGATCTCGATCCAGGAGCGCCATGACGGCCGCTCCCCCGAGCTGCACCGCAAGACCGTGGCCGCCAACCTGGGCGACGCGCTGGACAGCTCGACCATCAAGCGCCGCAAGCTGATCGGGCTGTCGCTCGGCATCGGCATGGGCGCGTTCGGGGTCGGCACGCTGGTGGCGTTCATCGGCGGGCTGATCAAGAACCCGTGGAAGCCGGTCGTTCCGACGGCCGAGGGCATGAAGGCGGTGCTCTGGACGTCGGGCTGGACCCCGCGGTTCGAGGGCGAGACGATCTACCTGGCCCGCGCCACCGGACGTCCCGGCGAGTCGCCCTTCGTCAAGATGCGTCCCGAGGACATCGACGCCGGCGGCATGGAGACCGTGTTCCCGTGGCGTGAGTCCGACGGCGACGGCACGACCGTCGAGTCCGAGCACCACATCTTCGAGATCGGGATGGGCGTGCGCAACCCGGTCATGCTCATCCGAATCAGAGCGGTGGACATGCCCAAGGTCATCAAGCGCCAGGGCCAGGAGAGCTTCAACTTCGGCGAACTGTTCGCCTACACCAAGGTGTGCTCGCACCTGGGCTGCCCGTCGTCGCTCTACGAGCAGCAGACCTATCGCATCCTGTGCCCGTGTCACCAGTCCCAGTTCGACGCGCTGGAGTTCGCCAAACCGATCTTCGGCCCGGCGGCACGCGCGCTGGCGCAGCTGCCGATCACGATCGACCAGGACGGATACTTGGTCGCCAACGGCGACTTCATCGAACCCGTCGGACCGGCATTCTGGGAGCGCAAGTCATGAGCCCACGTCCAAGCCCCGCAGAGATCGCCGCGAAACAGGGTGAAGCGATCGACTCGCGCTACCACCCGTCGGCGGCGGTGCGCCGGCAGCTGAACAAGGTCTTCCCGACGCACTGGTCGTTCCTGCTGGGTGAGATCGCGATGTACAGCTTCATCGTGCTGCTGCTCACCGGCGTCTGGTTGACGTTGTTCTTCGACCCGTCGATGGCGCACGTCACCTACGACGGCGTGTATCAGCCCCTGCGCGGGGTCGGTATGTCACGCGCCTACGAGACCGCCCTGGACATCAGCTTCGAGATCCGTGGTGGCCTGTTCGTGCGCCAGGTCCACCACTGGGCCGCGCTGTTGTTCGCCGCATCGATCATGGTGCACCTGGCCCGCATCTTCTTCACCGGCGCGTTCCGCCGCCCGCGCGAGGCCAACTGGGTGATCGGCTCGCTGTTGCTGATCCTGGCGATGTTCGAGGGTTTCTTCGGTTACTCGCTGCCCGACGACCTGCTGTCGGGCACCGGCCTGCGTGCCGCTCTGTCCGGCATCACGATGGGCATCCCGCTGGTCGGCACCTGGATGCACTGGGCGCTGTTCGGCGGCGACTTCCCCGGCGACATCATCATTCCCCGCCTCTACGCGCTGCACATTCTGCTGATCCCGGGGATCATCCTGGCCCTCATCGGGGTCCACCTGGCCCTGGTGTGGTTCCAGAAGCACACCCAGTTCCCCGGGCCCGGCCGCACCGAGACCAACGTGGTCGGTGTGCGGGTGATGCCGGTGTTCGCGGTCAAGTCGGGCGCGTTCTTCGCCGTCACGGTCGGCATCCTGGGCCTGATGGGCGGTCTGCTGCAGATCAACCCGATCTGGAATCTGGGCCCGTACAACCCCTCTCAGGTGTCGGCGGGTAGCCAGCCCGACTTCTACATGATGTGGACCGACGGCCTGATCCGGTTGTGGCCGGCGTGGGAGTTCTACCCGTTCGGGCACACCATTCCGCAGGGTGTCTGGGTCGCCGTCGGCATGGGTCTGATCTTCGCGCTGCTGATCGCCTACCCGTTCATGGAGAAGAAGTTCTCCGGCGACGACGCCCACCACAACCTGCTGCAGCGGCCCCGGGATGCCCCGACCCGCACCGCGGTGGGCGCGGCGGCGATCTCGTTCTACATCCTGCTGACCTTCGCCTGCATGAACGACATCATCGCGCTGAAGTTCCACATCTCGCTGAACGCGACGACGTGGATCGGCCGCGTGGGAATGGTGCTGTTGCCCGCGATCGTGTACCTGGTGACCTACCGCTGGGCGGTCGGTCTGCAACGCAGCGACCGCGAGGTGCTCGAGCACGGCATCGAGACCGGCATCATCAAGCGGCTGCCGCACGGCGCCTATGTGGAACTGCATCAGCCGCTCGGACCGGTCGACGAGCACGGCCATCCGATCCCGCTGGAGTACCAGGGTGCGGCACTGCCCAAACGGATGAACAAGCTGGGATCCAGTGGCGCACCGGGTACCGGCAGCTTCCTGACCGGCGATCCGCTCTCCGAGCACGAGGCGCTCACCGAGGCGGCGCACGCCGCCGAGCATCGCGCCATCACCGCGCTGCGGGAGCACCAGGACCGCACCAGCTCGGGCAATGGTTCCTCCAACGGCTCGTCGAACGGCCATCACTAGAGAGAATCCCCCGACTCACCGATCTGAGCCGCCCCGGCCCTCCGGCCGGGGCGGCTCAGTCGTTGCCAGTGGTGTCTGTTGTCAGGGTGTGTCACCGTCAGCGGGGTCGCCGGCCGGGTCGCATCCCTGCCAGGGCGCGTTCCCGAGGGGCAGCCCGGGCACGTGACATCAGGCGCCCGCGGTTCGGGGCCCGCCGTTGCGCACTCCCCCGGGCCGGGTCAGTCCTCGTCGTGCGCCGCGGAAGCGCCGAGGTCGCGGAGGAAGTACCAGACGATGCCGCCCATACCGACCGTGACCACCCCGGCCAGGCCGTACAGGACCCAGGCGGCCACCTCGGTGTGCACCGCCATGAGGTAGGTCGCCACCCCGGTCAGCAGTGTGGCCACCCCCATCGCGCAGAACATGGCGACGCCGAAGCGCAGGAATGTCTGGTCGACCGCCGGGGACACGTCCGGCTGCGGCGCCGAGCGCAGCAGACGCGGCAACGGGCCGCTGGCCTCGGCAGTGGTACCCGGCGCGGCGGCCCTGAACTTCTCGGTCGGCGCGTCGGGCCCGCGCGGCGGCTCCTGGGGCTCGGCTGGGCCCGTCGGCGCGGACTCCGCGGAATCAGGCTGCGGTGCGGACTCCTCGGAGCCCTCCTGGGTGGAGCGGCGGGCGCGCAGCAGCAGCGGCACCGCAGCGACGATCACCGCCGCGGACACACCGATGACGGCATACAGGAACCACGGCGTCCCGGAGTCGCCGGATTCGGTCTGGCCACCGGCCAGGTCGACCAGGGCCACCGTCGCGGCCACCCCGGCGCCGAGCGCGGCCAGCCAGACCGTCGCGCAGCCGGCGAGCAGGATGCGGTCGGTGCGATCCAGGGTGGCCAGGTCGAGTCCCCGGCCAGGTCCGTCGGCGCTGTCGATGCGATTCGTCATATGTTCTTCTGCCACCTAGCAACTGGTCTGTGCGGCGTTATTGGTGTTCGAGGACAGCACGGTTCCGTCGCTCGTCGTGATCGAGCAGTTCAGCTTGCTCACCAGGAAAAGACTGGAGGCCTGCACCGAGCCGACCTCCGATTGGGATATCGGGGTGACCGTCAGCGACCACGGGATGTAGACGTTGCGCTGGGTGCGGCTGCGTCCGGACGCATCGATGTAGGTCACGGTGATGATGTCGCCCGGCGCTTTGGTGCCGGTGACCGAATAGGTCACCTGACGTGGAGCCGCCCGGGTCGTGGTCGGCGGCGGAGGCGGTTCCTCGGTGGGCGGCGGAGGCGGCGGCGGTTCGACCGGCGCCGGCGGTGGTGGTGGCGGCTCGGGTGACTCGGTCACGGTGACCGTCTCCGGCGGCGGCGGGGGCGGCGGCTCTTCGGTGGGCGGCGGAGGCGGCGGAGGCGGCGGCGTGGTGGTGGTGATCTCGTCCTGCACCGGCGGCGGCGCGCTGGTCGTGGTTTCCGGGGTGGCGAGGCTGTCCGTCTCGGTGCGGGTCACCAGCACCGAGACCGACACCACCAGCGCGATGGCCGCGACGATCGCCACCACGCCGACCACCCAGGGCCACCGCGGCGGGGGCGGCGGCTCAGCTGTGTCGGCGCCGGGGTCATAGGCGTCGTAGTCGTACAGCGAGGCGTCGGCGGGCACGTAGGGAGCGCTGACGAACTGCTCGGACTCCGGGGCGGAATAGGCCCGTGAGTAGTAGTCGGTCTGGCCGGTGTCGGGGTTGTCGGCACCGGCGCCCGCTCGAGTTGGTTCATCCGAGGACGGCTGGCCACCCGGCTCCTCACCTGGGAGATCCGAGCTGCCAGAGTCCCGTCCGGGGGGATTCGGCCCGCTCATCTTCGCTTTTCCTTCTCGCCTGTTCTGCGGCGCCGGTGGTTGCCCTCACCGGCTCACGGCGCCCCGGCAACCCTACCGAACGGCGCCGTGGCGACGAGGGACTCGGCGCGGCCGACCGACGAAGTCATGCCCGGATTGTGACCTTGTCCCGGGATGCATCGCGGGCCGGACGAACAGGTCAGTGCTTCTCGGCCCCGATGTGGTACTCGAACACCAGGCCGCACACCGTCACCAGCACGAAGCACACGCCGGCGACGATCAACCACGTCAGCCACATCGCCATCCCGACCGCGGTGATGGACGCCGACAACGCGATCATCAGCGGCCACCAGCTGTGCGGCGGGTAGAACCCCAGTTCCCCGGCACCGTCGGCGATCTCGGCGTCCTCGTAGTCCTCGGGGCGGGTGTCCAGGCGGCGCGCGACGAACCTGAAGAACGTGCCCACGATGAGGCTCAGACCCGTGGTGAGAACCAGCGCGGTCGTGCCTGCCCACTCGATGCCGCCGGGGGCGAACATCGCGGTCAGGACGGCGTACACCACAGAGGCCAGCGCAAAGAACGCTGTGAGGAACTCGAACAACCTGGCTTCGATGTGCATGCGGTGTCCTTACCTACCTGTTGGCCTGCGGGACCTCCGGCGCGAGTTCGCCGCGCCGGGAGTCGAACGGTTCGGTCGAGACGGCCAGCGGGGGCTGGTTGATCGCCTCCAGGGCCTCGGCGTTGGTGGCCCCGGCGATGCGCTGATCGAGGTAGGCCTTGAAGTCGTTGGGCTCCACGACCCGGACCTCGAAGTTCATCATCGAGTGGTACGTGCCGCACATCTCGGTGCAGCGACCGACGAATGCACCCGTCTCGTAGATCTCGCTGATCTGGAAGATGTTGTCGGAGTTGTTCTCTTCCGGGTTGGGGATCACGTCGCGCTTGAACAGGAACTCCGGCACCCAGAACCCGTGGATGACGTCGGCGGAGGCCAGCTGGAACTCGATCCGCTTGCCCACCGGCAGCACCAGCACCGGGATCTCGTTGGAGGTGCCGATGGTCTCCACCTCGTCGAAGTTCAGGTAGGTGCGGTCTTCGGGGTCTTTCCCGTGGATCGCCCCGTACTCCTCGCCGTGGCCCTCGCCGCCGGGGCCCGCCTCGTGCTCGGTGTCGCTGTCGACGCCCTCGGGGCCCGAGGACATCGCGATCTTGCGCTCGGGCTCGGCGCCGTCATAGCTGAACGTCCCGTCGGCGAAGTTCACGCTCTGGTAGCCGAACTTCCAGTTCCACTGGAAGGCGGTGACGTCGATCACGACCTCGGGATTGGGTTCCTTGTGCAGCATTTTCTCCTGCACCACGACGGTGAAGTAGAAGAGCACCGAGATGATCAGGAACGGGGTGACGGTCAGCGCCAGCTCCAGCGGCATGTTGTAGCCGAACTGGCGGGGGAACTCCTCGTCGTCCTTCTTCTTGCGGTGGAACGCGGTGGTCCAGAACAACAGGATGTAGACGATGGCGCCGACCACCAGCGCGGCGATCAGCGATCCGATCCACAGCTCCCTGTTCAGGTGCGCCTCCGGGGTGATCCCGTTGGGCCACCCCAGGCCGAGCACCTCGGACCAACTGCATCCGCTGACAAGGGCCGCAGTCCCACCCAAGAGCAGGGACAACGCCACCAACTTCAGGCCGCGAGCGGACACGTTGGCGCCTCCTAGAAGTCGATGGACCGTCGGGCGGTCACACGGCTGCACTGAATACTACGCAGCGTAGACCACCAGCCCGCAGGACAGCGAAGCGACCGGCAATGTGAGTCTGGGTGTGGGCCCGGCAGTGCCGGTTCGAGCCCGCGTCCGGCGGGTTAGGCATACTGGCGCGGTGTGCGGTCTGCTGGCGCTGGTGACAGATCCCCCCACCCGATCTGCCCCGTCGCCTCCTTCGTCTTCCGCGATCGTCGACGCCGTGTCCGGGGCCACCGCCCTGATGCGCCACCGCGGCCCGGACGAGCCGGGAACCTGGAGCGACGACGCGCGGGTGGTGCTGGGTTTCAACCGGCTCTCCATCATCGACATCGCCCATTCCCACCAACCGCTGCGCTGGGGGCCTCCCGAGGCCCCGGATCGCTACGTGCTGGTGTTCAACGGCGAGATCTACAACTACCTGGAGCTGCGCGAGGCGCTGCGGTCCGAGTTCGGGGCGCAGTTCGCCACCGACGGTGACGGCGAGGCGATCGTGGCCGCCTACCACCACTGGGGGCCCGCGGCGCTGACCCGCCTGCGCGGGATGTTCGCCTTCGCCCTGTGGGACAGCGTCGAGCGCGAACTGTTCTGCGCACGCGACCCCTTCGGCATCAAGCCGCTGTTCATGGCCACCGGGCCCGGCGGCACCATCGTCGGCAGCGAGAAGAAGTGCCTGCTCGAGGTCAGCGAGCAGCTCGACCGGCTCGGTGTCGACCTGTCCATCGACGAGCGTGCGGTCCAGCACTACACGGTGCTGCAGTACGTCCCCGAGCCGGAGACACTGCACCGCGGCATCCGGCGCCTGGAGTCCGGCTGCTACGCCCGGATCCGGCCCGGCCGGCCGCCCCAGGTCGCCCGGTACTTCACCCCGACGTTCGACGCCGCGCCGTTCGCCGCCGGCGCGGGCGCCGAACAACGTCGGTATGACGAGATCACCGCGGTGCTCGAAGACTCCGTGGCCAAGCACATGCGCGCCGATGTGACCGTCGGGGCGTTCCTGTCCGGCGGCATCGACTCCACCGCCATCGCCGCGTTGGCCATGCGCCACAACCCGCGGCTGATCACGTTCACCACCGGTTTCGAGCGCGAGGGCTTCTCCGAGATCGACGTCGCGGTGGCCTCCGCCGAGGCCATCGGCGCCCGGCACGTGACCAAGGTGGTCAGCCAGGCCGAGTTCGTCGCCGCACTGCCCGAGATCGTGTGGTACCTCGACGAACCGGTCGCCGACCCAGCGCTGGTGCCGCTGTTCTTCATCGCCCGCGAGGCCCGCAAGCACGTCAAGGTCGTGCTGTCCGGCGAAGGGGCCGACGAACTGTTCGGCGGCTACACGATCTACCGGGAACCGCTGTCACTCAAACCGTTCGACTTCCTGCCCCGGGGGCTGCGCAAGTCGGTCGGGAAGATGGCCGCTCCGCTGCCGGAAGGCATGCGCGGCAAGAGCCTGTTGCACCGCGGCTCCCTGACGCTCGAGGAGCGCTACTACGGCAACGCGCGCAGCTTCTCCGACGCCCAGCTGCGCGCGGTGCTGCCGCAGTTCCGGCCCGACTGGGTACACACCGACGTCACCGCACCCGTGTACGAGCAGTCGCAGGGGTGGGATCCGGTCGCGCGCATGCAGCACATCGACCTGTTCACCTGGCTGCGCGGCGACATCCTGGTCAAGGCGGACAAGATGACCATGGCCAACTCGCTGGAGCTGCGGGTGCCGTTCCTGGACCCCGAGGTGTTCGCGGTCGCCGCGCGGCTGCCATACGACCGCAAGATCACCCGCGCGACCACGAAATACGCGCTGCGCCGGGCCCTGGAGCCGATCGTGCCGGCCCATGTGCTGAACCGGCCGAAGCTGGGTTTCCCGGTGCCGATCCGGCACTGGCTGCGGTCCGGTGAGCTGCTCGACTGGGCTCAGGCGATGATCAGCTCGTCCGGGGCCGGCGACCTGATCGATCTGAGGGCGGTCCAGACGATGCTCGACGAGCACCGCACCGGTGTCAGCGATCACAGCCGCCGGCTGTGGACCGTGCTGATCTTCATGCTGTGGCACGCGATCTTCGTGGAACGCAGTGTGACACCGCAGATCAGCCGGCCCGACTACCCGGTTCAGCTCTAGCGGGCCACGGCCGGGCCGTGGCTCAGGACAGGGCCTGGGCGATCTCCCGGCCCGCTTCGGCGCCGTAGGCGTCGGAGAGCCGCTGCAGCGCCGCGGGCGCGTCCCAGGTCCATTCCTGGGGTCCGGGCGCCTCGAGCACCAGCGTGGCCACCATGGAGGCCAGTTGGGCGGAGCGCTCCAGCGACAGCCCGGCGTCACGCCCGGTCAGGAAGCCGGCACGGAAGGCGTCACCGATACCCGTCGGGTCCTTCTTGTGCGTCTCGGGCACCACGTCGACGTGCACGAAGGTGCCGTCCCGGCCGACCAGGTCGACGCCCTTCTCCCCCAGAGTCGTGACCCGCAGCCCGATCTGCTTCATCACCTCGGCTTCCGACCACCCGGATTTCTGCAGCAGCAGATCCCATTCGTAATCGTTGGTGAACAGGTAGGTCGCCCCGTCGATCAGCCGGCGGATCTCCTCACCCGACAGGCGGGCCAGCTGCTGGCTGGGGTCGGCGGCGAACGCCAGCCCGAGCTCGCGGCACTCCTCGGTGTGCCGGAACATCGCATCCGGGTCGTTGGCGCCGACGATCACGAGGTCCGGCGCACCGTTTCCGTTCACCAGCTCGGCCAGCTTGATGTCGCGGGCCTGCGACATCGCACCCGGGTAGAACGACGCGATCTGGGCCATGTCGTCGTCGGTGGTGCAGACGAACCTGGCCGTGTAGGCCGTGTCGGAGACCAGGACGTTGTCGCAGTTCACTCCGTGTGAGGACAGCCACTGGCGGTAGTCGTCGAAATCGGTGCCGACCGCGCCGACCAGCACGGGGTCTCCGCCCAGCACGCCCATCGCGAACGCCATGTTGCCCGCCACCCCGCCGCGGTGTACGACGAGGTCGTCGACGAGGAAGCTCAGCGACACCTTCTGCAGATGATCGGCGAGGAGCTGTTCGGAAAACCGACCAGGAAATCGCATCAAATGGTCAGTTGCAATCGATCCGGTCACCGCAATGGTCACGCAGTCTCACCCTTCTCCAGTTTGTTCAACCCTGATATCCACCTGGTCGGCGACGATGGGTCGGCGCCGCCAGGTGCGCTAACCTGCCTCTAAGTAACCTGCCTTGGCCACTGTAGATGCCGCAGGATTCCGCCGATCTCCCCGGGAGTGCATGTATGACTGGCCCGTACCCGCCCAACTACGGCGCCGGACCGGTCGGGCCTCCGACGAATCCGCAGGTATTCGGCCAGCAGAGCTACCCGCCGATCCCCCCGGGCGCGCAGCCCTACCCCGACGGTGGCGTCGGCGGAGGCTACCCGGGCGTCCCGGGGATGCTGCCGCCGCCGGTCCAGTATCCGCGCCGGGGCCGCCGCTGGATCATCGGGGCGGTGGTGGCGGTCGCGATCCTCAGCGTCGTCAGCCTGATCGTGGCGGTCGTGCTCTCGGGCGGACCCGACGAGTCCGCGGCGACCGGGCCGCTGACCGACGCCTCGGCGCAGGCGGCGATTCAGGAGTATCTCGACGCGCTGTCCGACGGGGACGACGAGACCGTCGCCCGGCACACCCTGTGTGGGTTGTACGACGCGGTCAAGGAACGCCGGTCGGATCTGGCGCTGGCCGGATTGACCAGCGACGCGTTCCGCAAGCAGTACAGCAGCGCTCAGGTCACCTCGATCGACAAACTGGTGCGCTCGTCGCCGACCCAGGCCCAGGTGTTGTTCACCATGCGGGTCGTGCCCGCCAGATCGTCCACCCGGACCCCGTCCGGCGACGATGAACAGCAGGCCGTCGCCCAGCTGCTGTCCCTGGACGACGAGATCCTGGTGTGCTCCTACCTGCCCCGCACCGCGGGGCAGTACTGAGAGCCGCTCAGTTGAACGAATCGCCGCAGGCGCAGGAGCCGGTGGCGTTCGGGTTGTCGATGGTGAAGCCCTGCTTCTCGATGGTGTCGACGAAGTCGATCGTGGCCCCGGAGACGTACGGTGCGCTCATCCGGTCGACGGTGAGTTCGACACCGCCGAATTCGACCGTGAGGTCACCGTCGAGGGTGCGGTCGTCGAAGAACAGGTTGTACCGCAGGCCGGCGCAGCCGCCCGGCTGCACGGCGATCCGCAGTGCGAGGTCGTCGCGACCTTCCTGGTCCAGCAGCGCCTTGGCCTTGGCCGACGCGGCATCCGTCAGGATCACGCCGTGCGCGGCGTCGGTGGCTGTGCCCTCTTGCGCAGCTGTCTGAACAGCCGACTCGTCCTGGACAGTCATGAAATCTCCTGTGTGGATGTACGTGGGTGGAGCCCGTCGCGCCTGTGGGCCCACTCGGTCAACGGTACCTTGTCCCGGCCCTATTCCCCATCGATCGTAGGGGCCGGCGCAACGTCGCGCCGGTGACGTCAGCGATACTGCGCGGCCACCTCGGCGGCGAGGCTGGTCAGCTGGTTGGCGGCGTCGTCGATGGCCCGCTGCACGGATCCGGCGTGATCGGTGATCGAGAACGCCGAGGAGATCCCGGCGGCCTGCAGCGCCGAGGGGTCCAGCGTGACCTGGCCGGCGAGCACCAGCACCGGGGTCCGGTGCGAGCGGGCGCCCGCCGCCAGCGCGCTGACGACCTTGCCGTGCAGCGACTGATCGTCGAAGCGGCCCTCCCCGGTGATGATCAGGTCCGCCGCGGCGACGTCGGCGGCGAGGCCGGTGTGCTCGGCGATGATCGCCGCCCCCGACTCCCGGCGACCCCCCAGCGCGATGAGCGCGGCCCCCAGGCCGCCGGCCGCACCGGCGCCGGGATCGTCGCTGACGGTCCGGCCGGCCAACGCGCCGAGTTCGCCGGCCCAGTCCGTCAACCGGGTCTCCAGAACGGCCACGGTGTCCGGGTCGGCGCCCTTCTGCGGTCCGAACACCGCCGCGGCGCCCATCGGTCCGAGCAGGGGGTGCTCCACGTCGCTGGCGACGATCAGCTCTACTCCGGCGAGCAGCTCGCGCGCTGCGGTTAGCCCGCCCAGCGCGTCGACCATGCCCCGGCCGCCGTCGGAGCTTCCGCTTCCCCCGAGGCCGATGACGACGCGTCCGGCGCCGGCCTGGCGGGCCGCGGCGATGAGCTGGCCGACACCCCTGGTGTGGGCCTCGAGTGCAGTGCGCACCGTCGGCGGCCCGCCGAGCAGCGCCAGCCCGCACGCCTGTGCGCATTCGATGTAGGCGGTCACCGGCGCACGCGGGTCCAGCACCCACTGGGCCTCGACGTCGCGGTCGAGCGGGCCGCTCACGGTGGCGGTGCGCAGGCCGCCCAGCCGGCTCGCGAGGACCTCCACGAACCCGGGTCCGCCGTCGGACTGTGGTGCCATGGTGAGCTGGTCGCCGGGCCGGGAGCGGCGCCATCCCGCCGCGATGGACTGCGCCGCCTGCACCGCGGTCAGGCTGTCGCCGAAACAATCCGGCGCGATCAACACGTGCAGCGACGCGGGGGCGGAGGCGCTGGCGGTCATCCTGGGCAGACTATGGCTCGGGCCCGGCCCCGTCCACCGCGCCGCTCCCGGGACAGGGGTGCCCCGGCGGCAGGCCGAGAAGTAACCTGGGGGTGTGAAGCTGCTGGGCCGAAAGAAGGACGACTCCGAGGGCGCGGGCCATGACGGCCCCGAGCCCCGCGACAGTCACGACAACGACGTCGAGGTGACCCCGGGCGGCGGCCGTGAGCCGCGCTCGGCCACGGCACCCAAGGGGCGTCCGACCCCCAAACGCAGCGAGGCCTCCCGCAAACGTGGGCCGGTGGCGCCGGCGCCGATGACGTCGGCCGAGGCCCGGCGCCGGCGCAAGGAGCTGCGGGGACCGAAACTCTCCCGCGAGGAGAAGAAGGTCGAGCGGGCCGCGCGGCGTTCCGAGATGTCCGAACGCCGGGAGCGGATGATGGCCGGCGAGGACGCCTATCTGCTGCCCCGCGACCAGGGCCCGGTGCGCCGCTACGTGCGCAACGTGGTGGACTCCCGCCGCAACCTGCTGGGCCTGTTCATGCCGTCGGCGCTGGGGCTGATCTTCGTCATGCTGGCGGTGCCGTCGGTGCAGGTCCAGCAGCTGCTCTCGCCGGCGATGCTGGTGCTGGTGGTCATCATGGTCATCGACGGCTTCGTGTTGGGCCGCAAGGTCAACCGGATGGCCGACGAGAAGTTCCCCGACAACACCGAAACGGGCTGGAAGCTGGGCTTCTATGCGGCCAGCCGGGCGTCGCAGCTGCGCCGCATGCGGGCGCCGCGACCGCAGGTCGAACGCGGCGCCAGCGTCGGCTGAACCTTCGGTGAGCTATTTCGGCGCGATCCCGGCACCCGACCCGGACGCCGCGGCCGACGCGCGGGCCCGCCAGGCCACGTTGACCAAGCCGGCCGGGTCGCTGGGCCGGCTGGAGGATCTGTCGGTCTGGGTCTCGGCCTGTCAGGGCGTGTGCCCGCCGCGCCAGTTCGACCGGGCCCGGGTGGTGGTCTTCGCCGGTGATCACGGCGTGACGGCGGCCGGGGTGTCGGCCTACCCCGCCGAGGTCACCGCCGCGATGATGGCGAATTTCGCCGCCGGCGGCGCGGCGGTCAACGCGCTGGCCGAGGTGGCCGGGGCGGGTGTTCGGGTGGTCGACATCGCGGTCGACACCGCCGAGCCGCTCACCCCGCAGATCGGCGCGCACAAGATCCGGCGGTCCAGCGGCAACATCGCCGTCGAGGACGCGCTGGACCCGGATCAGGTCGTCGCGGCGATCGAGGCGGGACGGCAGATCGCCGACGAGGAGGTCGACGCCGGCGCCGACCTGCTGATCGCCGGAGACATGGGCATCGGGAACACCACCGCGGCCACCGCGCTGGTGGCCGCGCTGACCGACACCGAACCGGTCGAGGTGGTCGGGCGTGGCACCGGGATCGACGATGCCGGCTGGGCCCGCAAGACCGCGGCGATTCGCGACGCGCTCTACCGGACCCGCCGGCTTTCCGCGGATCCCATTGCCCTGCTGCGGATCTGCGGTGGCGCCGATCTGGCCGCGATGACGGGCTTCTGCGCTCAGGCGGCGCTGCGGCGCACCCCGGTCCTGCTCGACGGCGCGGTGGTGACCGCGGCGGCGCTGGCAGCCGAGCGGTTGGCGCCGGGCGTCCGGCAGTGGTGGCAGGCCGGGCACCGCTCCACCGAACCGGTGCACGGTCTGGCGCTGCGTCACCTCGAACTCGATCCGATCGTCGATCTCGGGATGCGCCTCGGCGAGGGGTCGGGCGCGGTGGTCGCACTGCCGGTGCTGCGCGCGGCGGTGGCGGCGCTGGCCTCGATGGCCACCTTCGCCGAAGCCGGGATCGCCGGGGCGCCGACCGAGGGATAGCAGCGGTGATCCGTTCCCTGGCAGGGGCTTTCGCGTTCGCGACGGTGTTGCCGACACCGGCAGGCCGGACCGCGCACGCGGGGCGCGCCGTGATGACCGCGCTGCCGGTGGCCGGACTCGCCCTGGGTGCCCTGGCGGCGGCCGTGCTGGCGGTCGGGCAGTGGGCGTTCGGCGACGGCAGCGCCTTGGCCGGTGCGGTGGCAGTCGCGGTCCTGCTGCTGGCCACCCGCGGACTGCACATCGACGGCTTGTCGGACACCGTCGACGCGCTGGGCTGCTACGGGCCGCCGGAGCGTGCGCTGGCGGTGATGCGGGACGGGCCTGCCGGTCCGTTCGGCGTCGCCGCGGTGGCGGTGACGATCCTGCTGCAGACGCTGACGTTCGCGCAGCTCAGCGGGCTGGCGGTGGTGGTGGCGGTCGCGGCCGGCCGGGTTGCCGCGGTGGCGGCGTGCCGCCCGGCTGTGCCGGCCGCCGCGGGCAGCACCCTGGGCGCACTGGTGGCGGGCACGGTGCCGCGCTGGGTGCTGGCCGAGTACCGCCAGGCCCCCTTCCGGTCACCTGTCTCTGCCGGGCGATCGTACCCATCTGACGCGGACGAACTACGCTGCCTCCTGTGTGGCTACCTCGACGCTGTGGAAAACGACGTGCCTCATTCCTACGCCAGCGACGTCCGGGGATTGGTCAGCCCGCACATTGACTATGCGCGCGGCGGGCCGGTCTACGCCCACGTCTGGAAGCGCGCAGCAGACGCGGTCAGGGCAGCCGATCTGGCGATACTGCTGGGCACCGATCACTTTGGGGAGAATGGAGGGCTGACGTTGACGCGCCAGCACTACAGTACGCCGTTTGGCGTCCTGCCGACGGCGCGCGAGGTCGTGGGTGCACTGGCCGACGCGATAGGGGCCGAAGCGGCCTTTGCCGATGAACTCTACCATCGCAACGAACATTCCATCGAGCTGGCAGCAGTCTGGCTGCACTATATGCGCGAAGAACAACCATGCGAAGTGGTGCCGGTCCTGTGTGGCTCGTTTGGCCACTTTGTACGAGGCGAGGCGGGGCCAGAGCATGATCAGACGATCAACGCGCTGCTAGACACGCTCAGACGGGTGACAACTGGGCGCCGGGTGCTCTTTGTGGCAGCGGCAGACCTCTCGCACGTCGGCCCGGCTTTTGGCGGCCAGCCGTTGGACATGGGGGGGCGTGCCCAGCTACAGGCAGCCGACGGCGAACTCGTCGAGCGCATGTGCGCGGGTGATGCCGAGGGGTTCTTTGCGGCGGTCAAGCGGGACGGTGACCGGCGCAACGTGTGTGGGCTGTCGCCCATCTACCTGACGTTGCGCGCGTTGAGTCCGGCACGAGGCAATCAAGTGGCCTACGATCGTTGTCCGGCAGATCAGAACGGTACGTCGTTGGTATCAATATGCGGGGTTTTGTTTTCGTAAATTCGTAGACCTGGGAGGTGAACGATGGAGTTCTCGGAACTGATTGGAAAGCGGTACAGCGTGCGGGCATACAGGCCTGACCCAGTGGAGGACGAAAAGCTGCAACAGGTGCTCGAAGCGGCGCGGCTGGCGCCGACTGCGGCCAACCGGCAGCCCTTTCAACTCATCGTGATCCGCACAGAGGGCCGAGAGGGAGAGTTGAAGCGCATCTACGGCCGGGATTGGTTTGTGCAAGCGCCGGTGATTATCTGCGCCTGTGGGATCCCGGCTCAGGGGTGGGTGCGCCGGGGAGACGGGAAGAACTATACCGACGTGGACGTGTCCATCGCGATGGATCATCTGATCCTGGCCGCCACCGACGTGGGGTTGGGCACGTGCTGGATTGCTG
>JAXHTL010000009.1:0-51454 GCA_034190095.1 Actinomycetota bacterium | reverse complement strand
TGCTCTACATCCTCTGATCTGCCCCACCAATCCCGCGAGCGTGCGTGTCTGTAGCCGACACACCGATCGTGTGCGCGAGTTTGCGCACGCTCGCGGGTGGGGTGGCGATCATGTCGCGCAGCGCGGTGAAGCCGATCGAACCCTGCCTCGGCGACAGCGGCGATGCGTTCGCCGATGGGCACCGGGCTGACTGCCGGCGTCCGGGCCAGCGCTACCGAACACGCCGAAGTCGCAGTGGCCTAGGCATTCTGGGGGAAGCCGAGGTTGATACCGCCGTGGCTGGGGTCCAGCCAGCGGCTGGTGATGGCCTTCTGGCGGGTGAAGAACTGCACCCCGTCCATGCCGTGGGCGTGGCTGTCGCCGAACAGCGAGGCCTTCCAGCCGCCGAAGCTGTAGTAGGCCATCGGCACCGGGATCGGCACGTTGATACCCACCATGCCGACCTGAACCTCGTTCTGGAACCGCCGCGCCGCGCCGCCGTCGTTGGTGAAGATGGCGGTCCCGTTGCCGTAGGGATTGCTGTTCACCAGTTCCATGGCGTCGTCATAGGTTTCGACGCGCACCACCGAGAGCACCGGGCCGAAGATCTCGTCGGTGTAGACGCTCATCCCGGGAGTCACGTTGTCCAACAGGGTCGGGCCCAGCCAGAAGCCCTCAGCCCCACCGTCGGCGGAAACCTGGCGGCCGTCGAGCACCACCTTGGCGCCCTCGGCCTCGCCGGCGTCGATGTAGGAGGCCACCTTGTCGCGGTGAGCACTGGTCACCAGCGGACCCATGTCCGAGTCGCGGGTGCCGTCACCGGTCTTGATGCCCCGGGCCCGCTCGGCGATCTTGGCGACCAGATCGTCGGCGATGGGACCCACGGCCACGCACGCCGAGATCGCCATGCAGCGCTCCCCGGCCGAGCCGAACCCGGCGTTGACCATCGCGTCGGCCGCCAGATCCAGATCGGCGTCGGGCAGGATCACCGCGTGGTTCTTGGCGCCGCCGAGGGCCTGCACCCGCTTGTCGTGCGCGGTGCCGGTGGCGTAGACGTACTTGGCGATCGGCGTCGACCCGACGAAGGACACCGATGCGACCTTCGGGTTGGTCAGCAGTTCGTCGACGGCGGTCTTGTCGCCCTGCAGCACGTTGAACACCCCGGCGGGCAGCCCGGCCTCCTTCCACAGCGCGGCCATCCACAACGCGGCGCTCGGATCCTTCTCGGAGGGTTTGAGCACCACGGTGTTGCCGGTGGCGATCGCGATCGGGAAGAACCACATCGGCACCATGGCCGGGAAGTTGAACGGGCTGATGATCCCGACCACCCCGAGCGGCTGGCGGACCGAGTAGACGTCGACCTTGGTCGAGGCGTTTTCGGTGAACCCGCCCTTGAGCAGATGCGGTATACCGCAGGCGAACTCGACGACCTCCTGGCCGCGGCTGACCTCGCCGAGCGCATCGGAGAGCACCTTGCCGTGCTCGGCGGTGATGATCGCCGCCAGCTCGCCCTTGCGTTCGTTGAGCAGCTCGCGGAACCGGAACAGCACCGCGGTGCGCTTGGCCAGCGAGGTGTCCCGCCACGCCGGGAACGCCGCCGCGGCCGCATCGATCACGGCCCGGGCGTCCTCGACCGAGGCCAGCGCGACCTGGCCGGTCACCTGCCCGGTCGCCGGGTTGGTCACCGGTGCCGTCGCCCCGGAACCGCCGGCGAAGAGGGCATCGTCGACCCAGTGCGCAATGGTGTTCGTCATCGTTGTCTTCCTTTGTGATTCGGTTCAGGGATGGTCTGCGAGCGCGACGTCGACGGGCGCGCCGCTGTGCAGTGATTCGACGCCGGCAGCGCACACCGCTGCCGCGGCGTAGCCGTCCCACGCGGTGGGTCCGTCGATGTAGCTACCGGTCGCAGCGCCGGTGCGGACGGCGTCGACCCAGCGCTGGATCTCGATGTCGTAGGCGCGGCCGAAGCGCTCCCGGAATCCGGGGGTCAGCTGGCCACCCCAGGTTCCCGACACCGACGTGCGGATCATCCCGACGTCGAGACCGATGAGCGCGCTGCCGTATTCGCCGACCACCTCGGTGCGTACCTCGTAGCCCACCCCCGTGGTGACGAACAGCTCGACGTCGACGTGCTTGCCGGAGGCCGTGCGCATGATCGCGACCTGCGGATCGATGACGCCCTCGGGGGCGCCGGGATTCGAGGTCGGCCGGACGATCTGCACGCTGGCGATCTCCTCGCCGAACAGGAACCTGGTCACGTCGACTTCGTGGACCAGGGAGTCCTTGACGATCAACGTGCTGTCGAAGTACGTCGGGACCGCGGCGTTGCGGTGCACACAGTGCATCAGCAGGGGCACCCCGAGCTCGCCGCCGTCGAGCAGCATCTTGAGCCGCATGTACTCCTCGTCGAACCGGCGCATGAAGCCGACCTGGATGAGTGAGAGCCCCAGTTCGGCTTCGCGCCGGACGATCTCCAGCGACGTGGCGACGTCGGTGGTCAGCGGCTTCTCACACAGCACCGGTTTGCGGTGCTCCAGGCAGGCCAGCAGCTGCTTCTCGTGCGTGCTTCCCGGCGTGGCCAGCAGCACCGCGTCCACGTCGGCGGCGGCGATCGCGTCGAGCGGGTCGACCACCGCGCGACAGCCGTCGATCTCGGCGGCGATCTGCTCGGCTTTCTCGGTGACGTAGTCGTTGACGACGGCCACCCGGGCTCCCGAGATACGGGAGGTGATCCGGGCGACGTGGTCGGCGCCCATCACACCGACACCGAGCACGGCCACGCGTAGATCGGGCATCAGTACTCCTCAGCGATCGGAGGGATTGATCAGCGGCCGCTGGACCTTCTTCCAGTCCGCGTAGCGCTGGTAGGCCTGCTGGGTGGACTCCAGCGACGAGACCTCGCTGACCGGGACATCCCACCAGGAGTGGCTGTCCGGCGCGGAGACCATCGGGTCGGTCTCGACGTGGATCACCGTGGTGTTCTCCGCGGCCTTGGCGACCTTGACCGCGTCGGCGAACTCTGCAGCGGTGCCGACCTTGATGACCTCGGCGCCCAGGCTCGCGGCGTTGGCGGCCAGGTCCACCGGCAGCTTGGCCCCGTCGAGCCGGCCATCGCCGCTGCGGTAGCGGTACGCGGTCCCGAAGCGCTGGGAGCCCAGGGATTCCGACAGCCCGCCGATCGAGGCGAAGCCGTGGTTCTGCACCAGCACCGGGATGACCTTGACGCCTTCCTGGACGGCGGTCACCAACTCGGTGGCCATCATCAGGTAGGAGCCGTCGCCGACCATGATGAACACGTCGCGGTCGGGGGCGGCCATCCGCACCCCGATGCCGCCGGCGATCTCGTAGCCCATGCAGGAGTAGCCGTATTCGACGTGATA
Organism: Actinomycetota bacterium; assembly: GCA_034190095.1. Taxonomy (GTDB): domain Bacteria; phylum Actinomycetota; class Actinomycetes; order Mycobacteriales; family Mycobacteriaceae; genus Mycobacterium. Next base: position 48,095 of record JAXHTL010000009.1, on the reverse strand, counting down.
GCCCTTGCGGTCGCGCATCCGCCACAACTTGTGCAGGTCGCCGGGCATCGACCCGGCCGCGCACACCACGACGTCGCGGGCGTCGGACAGCGCGTTCACCAAGCCGATCACCTGGTTCTGATTCAGCGCGGCGCCGTCCTCGGTGCGGTAGACGGCCGAGACGGTGTCATCCCATTCGGCCCTCAGCTCGTCGACCCGGGTGCTGTACGGCGCGCTCACCCGATAGTCGTCGAGCAGTCCCGTCAACGCCTCCAGCGCCTCCCGGGCGTCGGCGAGCACCGAGATGCCGCCCTGCTTGACCGAGTCCAGCGACGCGACGTTGATGTTGACGAAACGCACGTCCGGGTTGTTGAACGCGGTGCGCGAGGCGGAGGTGAAATCGCTGTAGCGGGTGCCGATCCCGATGATCACATCGGCCTCGGCGGCCAGCGCGTTGGCGGCCGTGGTCCCGGTCGAGCCGACCGCACCCACCGAGCGGGGGTCGTCGTGCAGCAGCGACCCCTTGCCGGCCTGGCTCTCGCACACCGGGATACCCGTCTGCGCGACGAACCGGGCCAAGGCGTCGTTCGCCCCGGCGTAGATGACGCCGCCGCCGGCCACGATCAGTGGTGTGGCGGCCGACCGGATCACCTCGGCGGCCCGGGCGATCACCGCGCGCTCCGGCAGGGGGCGTCCGATGTGCCAGGTCCGCTCGGCGAACAGCGACTCCGGCCAGTCGAAGGCCTCGGCCTGGACGTCCTGGGGGAGCGCGATCGTCGCCGCGCCGGTTTCGGCCGGGTCGGTCAGCACCCGCATCGCCCCCAGCAGCGCCGCGGGCAGCTGCTCGGGCCGCCAGACCCGGTCGAAGTAACGCGACAGCGGTTTGAACGCGTCGTTGACGGTGACGTCCCCGCTGGACGGCAACTCGAGCTCCTGCAGCACCGGTGCGCTGGCCCGGGTGGCGAAGGTGTCCGACGGCAGCAGCAGCACCGGGATCCGGTTGATGGTCGCCAGTGCGGCACCGGTGAGCATGTTGGTCGCACCCGGCCCGACACTGGCGGTCACGGCCCAGGCCTGCAGGCGGTCCCGCTGCCGGGCGTAACCCACCGCGGTGTGCACCATGGCCTGCTCGTTGCGGCCCAGCACGTACCTCAGGCCCGGTTCGACCCCGGCCTCGGCGGCCTCGACCTCATCCTGCAGCAGGGCCTGGCCGATCCCGGCCACGTTGCCGTGGCCGAAGATGCCCAGGCAGCCGGCGAAGAACCTGTGCCGTTCTCCGTCGCGTTCGACGTACTGGTTGGCCAGGAAGCGCACGGTCGCCTGGGCGACGGTGAGCCGGACGGTCGCTTCGGTGTCGGCGAGTTTCTCGGTCGACTTCGGCGCGGTGGAAACCACGGGTCATTCTCCTTGACGCGAGGGCTGCGAAAACGGGAGCCGGGGGTCGATCTGCTGGTGTTCCCAGCTGCCGCGCAGCCAGGTGTGGTTGGGGTCGTCGCAGATCAGCCAGGCCCGGTCGGGCCCGGAGCCGGCCATGACGTTGAGGTAGTACATGTGGTGTCCGGGCGCCGCGATGGACGGGCCGTGGTAGCCGTGCGGGACGAGGACGACATCGCCGGAGCGGACCTCCTCGAGCACCTCGATGGGCCGCTGCGGAGTGCCGTAGACCCGGTGGTACCCGAATCCCGGTGTGCCGGCTGGGCTGTCGTCGATCTCGAAGTAGTAGATCTCCTCGAGTTGGGTCTCGACCTCGGTGTTCTCGTCGTGTTTGTGCGCGGGGTAGCTCGACCAGTTGCCGCCGGGGGTGATCACCTCGCACGCGATCAGTGAGTCGGCGTCGAAGGCCGTGGCGGTGCCGAAGTTGTGCACCTGCCTGCTGCAGTTCCCCGCTCCGCGCAGTTCGACCGCCACGTCGGCGGCGGCCACCCGGCGGTTCGGGAACGAGGTCGTGGCGCGCGCGCCGCAGATCGCGATCCGGCCCCGGCCGCTCAGGGTGTAGGACTGGTCGATTCCCAAATAGACCATATCGGCGGGACCATCGAAAACCGATGTCCGCGCGGACAGTTCGAATGTCTGGCTACCGCAGGAGACGGATCCGGCGCCCGCCAGCGGCAGGATCATCACCTCGTTGTCGCGGGTGTGCAGTGCCACCTCACCGCCGTCGCCGAGTTCGACGACGTGCAGTGAGGACTCCGCCCAGCCGGCGTCTTCGGGGGTGATCGCGACGGTGAACGGGTCGGCGGCGCTGCCGGCCGGGATGTAGAGCTTCGAATGCATGGTCCTCACCTCACCATCGCCACGGCGGTGGACACCGCCGAGCTGACGTCGTCGTCCGGGGGGTAGAGCAGGGTGCGGCCGACGATCAGGCCCCGCACCGCGGGCAGCGCCAGCGCCTTCTCCCAGGCCGCGAAGGCCTCGTCGGGGTCGGTCGGATCCCCGCCCAGCAGCAGGGTCGGCATCGTGGTGGACTCCATCACCCGGTCCATCTCCTCGACGACAGGCAGCTTCATCCAGGTATACGCCGATGTCGCGCCCAGGCCCTGGGCGATGTGCACGGACTTGATCACCGCATCGGGGGACAGGTCGTTGCGGACCTTGCCGTCGATGCGGCGGGACATGAACGGCTCGAGCATCGCGATCAGGCCCTGCCCGGCGAGTTCGTCGACCGCCGTCGCACAGGCAGCCATGGTGGCGACTGTGCCCGGGTCGTCGAGGTCGATGCGGCACAGCATCTTTCCGCCGTTCATCTTGGCGGCGGCGGTGGATGCCGCGGTCGCCCCGGTCATCCGGTCGTCGAGTTCGAACGACGCTCCGGCCAGCCCGCCCCGGTTGAACGAGGAGAACACCACCTTGTCCTCGAGCGCACCGAGCAGCACCAGGTCGTCGAGGATGTCCGCGGTGGCCAACACGCCGTCGACCCCCGGGTCGGCCAGCGCCGCGCGCAGCCGGTCGAGCAGGTCGGTGCGGCTGTTCATCGCGGTGGGCCGCGAGCCCACCGCGAGTGCGCCGCGGGCCGGATGGTCGGCGGCCACGATCATCAGGCGCCCGTTGCCGCGCAGGGTCGGGCGGGTGCTGCGGTGCTCCCAGGCCGCGGCGATGGCAGCCGGGTCGGTCGCGCGTATCTCGGCGACTTCGGCGTAGTCCCGGCAGGTCGGGGTGTCAGACATTCACGGCCTCCACGGCGGTCTGCTCGGCGAGTTCGGCCACCTCGTCCGCGGTCGGCATGGCGGTCGAGCACTCCAGCCGGCCGGCGACGATGGCCCCGGCGGCGTTGGCATAGCGCAGCGTCTTCTCCAGCGACCACCCGCTGAGCAGGCCGTGGCACAGGCTGCCGCCGAACGCGTCACCGGCACCGAGGCCGTTGACGACGTCGACGTCGTTGGGCGGCACGGTGACCGAGGAGCGGCGGCTCTTGCCCAGCACCCCGCGCGGTCCCTGTTTGACGATGGCGAGCTCGACCCCGAGGTCGAGCAGCGCGTCGGCGGCCTTGTGCGGGTTGGTCTCGCCGACGGCGATCTCGCACTCCTCCCGGTTGCCGACCGCGACGCTGACGTGGGCCAGCGCGCGCTGAACCTGTTCGGTGGCCTCGGCGGCCGAGGCCCAGAACATCGGCCGGTAGTCCAGATCCAGCACGGTCAGGGGCTGCCGCTGCCGGGCCGCCAAGGCGGCGAAATGGGCACTGCGGCTGGGCTCTTCGGACAGACCGGTCACGGTCGCCCAGAACAGCCGGGCCGAACGCACCGCGCCGGTGTCGATGTCGTCGACCCCGATCTGCAGGTCTGGGGCGGAGGGCTTGCGGTAGAAGTACAGCGGGAAGTCGTCCGGCGGGAAGATCTCGCAGAAGGTCACCGGGGTGGGGAGCGTGTCGTCGGTGGCCACGAAGCGGTTGTCCACGCCGAGGCGGGCCAGTTCGGCACGGACGTAACGGCCGAACGGGTCGTTCCCGACCCCGGAGATCAGTGCCGAGTGGTTGCTGAGCCGGGAGGCCGCGACGGCGACGTTGGCGGCGCTGCCGCCGAGGAATTTCCCGAACGTCTCGACGTTTTCGAGGCCGACACCGACCTGCAGGGGGTAGACGTCGACGCCGCAGCGCCCGATGGCGAGGACGTCGTATGGCTGATTGGTCATCAAGAGTCACTCCGACGGAATAGGTGTGGGTGGCTTGCTAAGACTGTGCCCCCGGTCACGCCATGCTGTCAAGACTTTGTCCTGACATTCTATCTTTTTGCCATGCGGTGTTACGATCGGACACTGGTTGCCAGGCCCTACCCGAGATCGGAGCCGACGTGCCCCTGAAAGTGGAGCTCGACAGGTCAAGTCCTGTTCCCCTCTACTATCAGCTCGCCCAGGCGATCGAGGCGGCCATCCGGGACGGCGAGCTCGCCCCCGGCGACCGGTTCGAGAACGAACTCGCGCTGGCCAAGCGGTTGACGCTGTCGAGGCCCACCACCCGCCGTGCCATCCAGGAGCTGGTGGACAAGGGGATGCTGGTCCGCAAGCGCGGTGTCGGGACCCAGGTCGTGCAGAACCCGGTGCACCGCCGAGTCGAGCTGACCAGTCTCTTCGACGATCTGGCCCGTGCCGGGCAGGAGCCGACGACGACGTTGCTCGAGTACCACGTGGGCACGCCCGACGAGGAGGTGGCCCACGAGCTCAACCTCGCCGACGACCGCGAGGTGGCGATGATCAGGCGGTTGCGCTGCGCCAACGGTGAGCCGCTGGCGCTGATGGTCAACCATCTGCCGGCCGACATCGCCCCGGACCCCGAGGAGTTGGAGCGCAACGGGCTCTACCAGTCCCTGCGTGCGCGCGGGGTGCACATCCGGCTGGCCCGCCAGCGCATCGGCGCGCGCAGCGCGACCCGTTCGGAAGCGCAGCTGCTCGACGAGAAGCCCAACGCGCCGTTGCTGACCATGGCCCGCACCGCATTCGACGATTCGGGTGCGGCGGTCGAGTTCGGCAACCACTGCTACCGCGCGTCGCGGTACTACTTCGACACCACACTCGTCGACCGCTGACCCACCCCATTTCGGCGGGGTCGGGGTCAGGTGAAGGCAGCGCGAAAGGCGTCCAGTGCGGCGTCACTGTCCCCGGACGCCCAGGCCTCCATGCCGATGGTCCCGGTGTAGCCCATGTCGCGGAGCACGGCCGCGATCGCGGGATAGCTCACCTCGCCGGTTCCGGGTTCACAGCGGCCGGGAACGTCGGCGATCTGGATCTCGCCGATCGCGTTGCCGCAGCGGCGGAGCAGCTCGATGAGATTCCCCTCGCCGATCTGCGCGTGGTACAGGTCGAGCATCATCCTGACGTTCGGGTGCCCGACGCCCTCGACGAGGGCCAGTGTGTCCTTGGCCCGGGCCAGTGGCACACCGGGGTGGTCGACGGTCGTGTTGAGGTTCTCCACGCAGAACTGCACACCGGCGGCGGCGCCGAGCTCGCCGAGGCGTTCCAGCGTGCGCGCGGCGGTCAGCCACATCTGGCCGGTCGCGCGCTGCCGGGGCCGGGCCGCCTGCCCGTCGACCAGCTCGGCGGTGTGCAGGTTGAGCCGTCTGACGCCGAGCGTCTCGGCGGCCTTGATGCTCAACTCCGCGGTGCGGACCACCTCGTCACAGGTCTGCGGGTCGATCAGGTCGCCGTGCAGGTACCCCGTCATCGAGGTGAACGTCGCCCCGGTCGCCGCCAGCGCCGCCAGGTCCTTGTCGTGCCAGCTCCAGATCTCGACGGCGAAGCCCCGCTCGTGGATGCGTGTGACGCGGTCGAGGAGCGGCAGGTCGGTGAACACCATCTCCGAGCACACCGCCAGCTGAAATCCGTTCACCCAGGCCTCCATCCACGAACTAGAACGTTCTAGAACACTAGGGTCCGGTGCGCGTGCCCGTCAACGACGCCGAGTGAGCATCTAGGATGACGCGGTGCAACGCAGGCCCACGCTCGAGGACGTCGCAGAGCGTGCCGGCGTCTCGCGGGCACTGGTGTCGATCGTGATGCGCGAGGCGCCCGGCGCCGGCCAGGCCACCCGGCAGCGGGTGAAACGCGCCGCCGAGGAGATCGGCTACCGCCCGGATCCGCGTGCCCGGCGGTTGCGCCAGCACCGTACCCGGGTGTTCGGGGTGATGTTCACCGCCGGCCAGGAATTCCACGCCGATCTGCTCGACGGCGTGTACGTCACCGCCGAGGAACTCGGCTACGACGTGGTGCTCAGCGCCGTGACGCCGCATCGCGGCGAATCCCGTGCGGTGCGCACACTGGTCGACGACAGGTGTGAGGGACTGATCCTCGTTGCGCCCCGGATGCGCGCGGGCCGGCTGGGCGAGGCGGTGGGACGGGTGCCGGCGGTGGCGCTGGCCCGCAAGGTCGGCGGTATCGACACGGTCCGCAGCGACGACGTCGCCGGGGCGGTCCTGGCCGTCGACCATCTCGTCGGACTGGGCCACCGCCGCATCCTCTATCTGGACGGGCGTGGCGCAGCGGGGGCCGCGGAGCGACGACGCGGATACCGCCGCGCGATGCGTGCCGCGCAACTGACCGAGCTGATCCGCCCGGGCGGGTCGACCGAGCGAGAGGGCGCCGCCGCGGCAACGGCGCTGGTGGCCCAGGGGGACCTGCCCGACGCGGTGTTCGCCTTCAACGATCGGTGCGCGCTCGGTGTGCTCGACGTGTTCGTACGAGCGGGAATCTCTGTGCCGCAGAATCTTTCGGTGATCGGTTACGACGATGTGCCGACGGCCGGGCTGGCGCACGTCGCCCTGACCACGGTCCGGCAGGACGCGGCCGGCCTCGCTGCGGCCGCGGTGCGGCAGTTGACCGGCCGGCTCGACGGTGCGCCGGGCGGGTCGGAGGCGGTCGACATCATCCGCCAGCCGGCGCTGGTGCTGCGGCGGTCCACGGCGCCTGCGGATCTGTGAGCTGCGGTGATCGTAAGTGACATATGACTAGCGGTCCTAATGTCAGGACAAAGTCTTGACTTTCCGGTGTGAGGCGTATTACATCAGCAGGTGAGGCGTGTCGCCCCGCACCGACTCCCAGAGATTCCGGCGGGCGCCGCGGTGATCGCGAAGACAAGGAGAGACCAATGACGTTCAAGCGGCTTGCGGCGATCGCAGGGGCCGGCGTGCTGGCCCTGGGCATGGCGGCATGCTCGAGCACCGGAGGCGCACCCCAGGGGTCCGACGGTGGCTCCGGTGGCGGCACCGTGGACACCCCGCGGATGACGATCGCGATGATCACCCACGAGGTGCCCGGCGACTCGTTCTGGGACCTGGTCCGCAAGGGCGCCGAGACGGCGGCCCAGAAGGACAACGTCGAGCTGCGCTACTCCAACGATCCCGAGGCGCCCAACCAGGCCAACCTCGTGCAGGCCGCGATCGACAGCGGCGTGGACGGCATCGCCGTCACCCTGGCCAAGCCCGACGCCATGCGCGCAGCCGTGGAGCGCGCCAACGAGGCCGGCATCCCGGTGGTCGCCTTCAACGCCGGGATGGACGCCTGGGAGGAGATGGGCGTCAAGGAGTACTTCGGGCAGGACGGCTTCATCGCCGGTCAGGGGGTCGGCGAACGGCTGCAGTCCGAAGGCGCCACCAAGGCGCTGTGCGTGATCCAGGAGCAGGGCCACGTCGACCTCGAGGCCCGCTGCGCCGGTGTCCAGGACACCTTCGCGGGCACCGAGATCCTCAACGTCAACGGCAAGGACATGCCCTCGGTGGAGTCCACCATCACCGCCAAACTGCAGCAGGACCCCGGCATCGACTACATCGTCACCCTCGGCGCTCCGTTCGCGCTGACCGCGGTGCAGTCGGCCCAGAACGCGGGCAGCACCGCCAAGATCGGCACCTTCGACACCAACGCCGCGCTGGTCGACGCGATCGAGGCCGGCGACGTGCAGTGGGCCGTCGACCAGCAGCCCTACCTGCAGGGCTACCTGGCCGTCGATTCGCTGTGGCTCTACAACTCCAACGGCAACGTGATCGGTGGCGGCGCGCCGACGCTGACCGGGCCGGCGTTCATCGACGCCACCAACATCGACGCGGTCGCCGAGTTCGCCCGGGGCGGAACCCGTTGAACGTCGAGTCGATCAGGAAGGGTCGCAGATGACTACCCAACACGCAGACCTCGACGCGTCGGCCCACAAGGTCGTCCGCGACGAACGGGTCAAGGAACGAAACCGACTCCACCGCCTGATGATCCGCCCCGAGGTCGGCGCCGCGACCGGTGCGATCGCGATCTTCGTGCTGTTCCTTGTCGTGGCGCCCCCGTTCCGGGAGGCATCGTCGCTGGCGACCGTGCTCTACGCCAGCTCCACCATCGGCATCATGGCCTGCGGGGTCGCGCTGCTGATGATCGGTGGGGAGTTCGACCTGTCCACCGGCGTCGCGGTCACCTTCAGCTCGCTGGCCGGCTCCATGCTGGCCTACAACCTGCACCTGAACCTGTGGGTCGGAGCGGCGCTGGCGCTGATCCTGGCCCTGGGTGTCGGGTTCTTCAACGGGTTCCTGGTGATGAAGACCAGGATCCCCAGCTTCCTGATCACACTGAGCACCTTCTTCATGCTGGCCGGGATCAACCTGGCCGTGACCAAGCTGGTCTCCGGCCAGGTGGCCACCCACAGCGTCAGCGACATGGCCGGCTGGGACTCGGCAGGCGCGGTGTTCGCCTCGTCGTTCAACATCGGCAACGTGAGCATCCGCATCACCGTGGTGTGGTGGCTGATCTTCACCGCCGTGGCGACCTACGTGCTGTTCAAGACCAAGATCGGCAACTGGATCTTCGCCGTGGGCGGCGACGCGGACAGTGCGCGCGCCGTCGGTGTGCCCGTCACCAAGGTCAAGATCGGGCTGTTCATGTTCGTCGGGTTCTGCGCCTGGTTCGTGGGCATGCATCTGCTGTTCGCGTTCAACACGGTGCAGTCCGGCCAGGGTGTGGGCAACGAGTTCTTCTACATCATCGCCGCGGTCATCGGAGGCTGCCTGCTCACCGGCGGCTACGGAACCGCGATCGGAGCGGCCATCGGTGCGTTCATCTTCGGCATGACCAACCAGGGCATCGTCTACGCCGGCTGGGATCCGGACTGGTTCAAGTTCTTCCTGGGCGCGATGCTGCTGTTCGCGGTGATCGCCAACAACGCCTTCCGCAACTACGCAGCGAAGAAGTGATCGAATGACCATCTCAGTCGAAAAGCCCAGCAGCAGCGAGCAGTCCGGTGGCAAGGTGCCGCTCGTCGAGCTCAAGAACGTCGGCAAGTCCTACGGCAACATCACCGCACTCAAGGACATCTGCCTGCGGGTGCACGCCGGGGAGGTGACCGGCATCCTCGGTGACAACGGGGCGGGCAAGTCGACGCTGATCAAGATCATCGCCGGACTGCACCAGCAGACCGAGGGCCAGTTGCTCGTCGACGGCAAGGCGACCAAGTTCAACTCGCCGGCCGAGGCGCTCGGCAAGGGCATCGCGACGGTCTACCAGAACCTGGCCGTCGTGCCGCTGATGCCGGTCTGGCGGAACTTCTTCCTCGGCCAGGAACTGCGCAAGAAGACGTTCCCGTTCTCGCTGGACGCCAACGCGATGCGGGCCACCACCCTCTCGGAACTGTCCAAGATGGGCATCGACCTGCCCGACGTGGACGTCCCGATCGGCTCGCTGTCCGGCGGCCAGAAGCAGTGCGTGGCGATCGCGCGGGCGGTGTTCTTCGGGGCGCGGGTGCTGATCCTCGACGAGCCGACCGCCGCGCTCGGCGTCAAGCAGTCCGGGGTGGTGCTCAAGTACATCACCGCGGCCAAGGAGGCCGGCTTCGGCGTGGTGTTCATCACCCACAACCCCCATCACGCCCACCTGGTCGGAGACCACTTCGTGCTGCTCAACCGGGGCCGTCAGAAGCTGGACTGCACCTACGACGACATCACCCTCGAGCACCTCACCCAGGAGATGGCCGGCGGCGACGAACTCGAGGCGCTGTCCCACGAGCTGCGCAGCGGCAAAGACTGAGCTCACCGGCCCGTGTTCGGGCCGCTACGAGACGTTCACCGTCTCGACATGGTCACACCCCATGCTGAAACGCGCCCTATCGGGCGCGCGACGGCACAATGGTGAGTATGGACAGGGATCTCGAAGCACAGGCCATCGTGCCGGCCTGGCGCGACCCGCTGTCGGCGGGCTGGCGAGCGCACCGCAACCTGTTGCTGCTGCGCCTGCGGTGGCACGAACGACGTGCGGCGGTTGCCGATCGGGCCGGCCACAGCTGAGCCGGCGCTCGGATGAGCTAACCCGGCCGCAACGCGCCGGCCCGGGCGACCTGCCCCCGTAAGGGGGAGGGTTATACCTCTTGTGGAAGCAGCGGACCGGAGGTCGGACTAGATAGCGTTTCGGCCATGCCATCGGCCGCGTCGACAGTCCGCTCCCCGGAGCGAAGAGGGTGATCGCAGCCAACGCCGCGGTGGCTCCCGTCCGGGCCCTGGGGGGCTTCTTCGCGATGTCCCTGGACACCGTCGTGCTGATGTTCCGCCGGCCGTTCGCCTGGCGCGAGTACGTCATTCAGACGTGGTTCGTGGCACGGGTGTCGGTGCTGCCCGCGCTGATGCTGACGATGCCGTACTCGGTGCTGCTGGTCTTCACCTTCAACATCCTGCTCAAAGAATTTGGGGCAGCCGACTTTTCCGGAACCGGGGCCGCCATCGGGACGGTGAACCAGATCGGGCCCATCGTCACGGTGCTGGTGGTCTCCGGGGCCGGTGCGACCGCGATGTGCGCCGACCTCGGCGCCCGCACCATCCGCGATGAGCTCGACGCCCTGAAGGTGATGGGGATCAACCCCATCCAGGCATTGGTCGTTCCCCGGGTGCTGGCGGCGACGACCGTCGCGCTGGCCCTGTCCGCGACGGTGATCATCGTGGGGCTGGCGGGTGCCTTCTTGTTCTGCGTGCACATCCAGCACGTGTCCGCCGGCGCCTTCATCTCCGGCATGACGCTGCTGACGGGGGCTGGCGACGTGGTGGTATCGCTGGCCAAGGCAACTCTTTTCGGGCTCGCCGCAGGGTTGATCGCCTGCTACAAGGGCACCTCGGTGGGCGGCGGGCCGGCCGGTGTCGGGAACGCGGTCAACGAGACCGTCGTGTTCACCTTCATGGTGCTGTTCGCCATCAACGTCATCGTCACCGCCGTCGGCATCCAGTTCACGGTCGCCTGAGATGACGTCGAGTGCACCGAGCAGGCCGTTCGGCCGGGTCCGCGGCATCGCCGGCGACGTCGCCTCCGGATGGGACCGTATCGGCGCCCAGGCGCGGTTCTACGCCGAGACGGTGGCCGCCGTACCCGACGCCGTGGTGCACTACCGCACCGAGCTGCTGCGGCTGATCGCGCAGATGGGCCTGGGCAGCGGTGCGCTGGCCGTGGTGGGCGGCACGGTGGCGATCGTCGGGTTCCTGACGATGACCACCGGGGCACTGGTGGCCGTCCAGGGCTACAACCAGCTGGCCTCGGTCGGTTTCGAGGCGCTGACCGGATTCGCCTCGGCCTTCTTCAACGTGCGCCTGATCGTGCCCGGCACCACCTCGGTGGCGCTGTCGGCCACCATCGGCGCCGGAGCGACCGCCCAGCTGGGCGCGATGCGGATCAACGAGGAGATCGACGCACTCGAGGTCATCGGCATCCGCAGCGTCACCTACCTGGCCGCGACCAGGGTGCTGGCGGGGGTGGTCGTGGTGATCCCGCTGTACTGCGTCGCGGTGATGATGGCCTTCTTCGCCGCCCGCTTCGGCACCACGATCATCTACGGGCAGGGCTCCGGCGTCTACGACCACTACTTCGGCACCTTCCTGAGCACCACCGACCTGGTCTGGTCGTTCATCCAGTGCGTGGCGATGACGGTGGTCATCATGCTGGTGCACACCTACTACGGCTTCCACGCCTCCGGCGGGCCGGCCGGGGTCGGTGAGGCGGTCGGTCGGGCGGTGCGCACCTCGATGGTGGTCGCCGCGGTGGAGATCGTGATGATCTCGCTGGCGGTCTACGGTCAATCCGGCAACTTCAACCTGGCGGGCTGACGTGCAGAAACGCGCGGGCGAGCCCCGCATCTCCAACGGCTGGTGGGCCACCATGCTGCTGGCGGTGATCGCGTTGTTCCTGGGCAGCACCACCGCGGTCTACAACGGGGCATTCCAGCAGTCGGTACCGGTGACGCTGACCTCGCAGCGCTCCGGCCTGGTCATGGAGACCGGTGCCAAGGTGAAATTGCGCGGCGTCGAGGTGGGGCGGGTCAGCGGCATCAGCGGCGGCGACGGTCCGGCCAGCCTGCAGCTGGCGATCGACCCCGACCAGATCCAGTTCATCCCCGCCAACGTCGAGGCCCGGATCCAGTCGACCACCGCGTTCGGGTCGAAGTTCGTCGACCTGGTGTACCCGGCGGATCCGAGCGCGGCGCGCCTGGCCGCCGGAGCGGTGCTGCAGTCGATCAACGTCAGCACCGAGGTCAACACGATCTTCGCGAACCTGTCCGAACTGCTGCAGATGGTCGACCCGGCCAAGCTGAACGCCGTTCTGACCGCGGTGGCCGACGGCGTGCGCGGCCAGGGCGAGCGGATGGGCCAGGCCACCACCGACCTCAACGTGGTGCTGACCGCGCTCAACGAGCGCAGCGCGACGATCCGACGAGACTGGCAGGCCTTCAAGGGATTCAACGACACCTATGCTGCGGTGGCCACCGACCTGCTGACCATCCTCGACAGCGCGAGCACCACCAGCGCCACGGTCGTCGACCACGCCGCCGACCTGGACGCGCTGCTGCTCAACACGACCGGGCTGGCCCGGTCCGGGACCGACCTGCTGGGCGCCAGCAAGGACAACCTGGTCGCGCTGGTCGACACCCTGGCGCCGACGACCGCTCTGCTGCGCGAGTACGAACCGGTCTACACCTGCCTGCTGCAGGGGGCCACCTGGTTCCTGGACAACGGCGGCTACGACGTGTGGGGCGGCGCCAACGGACGGTCCATCCAGTTCGACGTCGGACTGCTGTTCGGCAACGACCCCTACCAGTACCCGCAGAACCTGCCGCGCATCGCGGCCAAGGGCGGGCCGGGTGGGCGCCCCGGTTGCGGATCGCTGCCCGACGCGACGAAGAACTTCCCCGTGCGCCAGTTGATCGCCGACACCGGATGGGGGCCCGGCCTGGACGTGCGGCCCAACCCCGGGATCGGGCACCCCTGTTGGGCGAACTACCTGCCGGTGACGCGGGCGGTCCCCGAGCCGCCCAGCATCAGGGCCTGCCTGCCCGGGCCCGCCCCCGGACCGAACCCGTGACCAGACCGCCGAGAGGAGCGACACCGTGAAGGACGACTTCAAGGGCGCCGCATGGCGTCTGCTGATCTTCCTGAGCGTCTGCACGCTGGGCGCGTTCGCGCTGCTCACGATCTTCGCCCAGTTCCGGTTCGGTGTCGGCGCCCACTACTACGCCGAGTTCAGCAACGTGTCCGGCCTCAAGGACGACGACATGGTGCGTATCGCCGGCGTGGAGGTCGGGCAGGTCAAAGGTGTTTCGTTCAACGCCGATTCGACGCTGCGCGTCGAGTTCGCCACCGACGACTCGGTGCTGCTCACCGAGGGGACACGTGCGGCGATCCGCTACGACAACGTGATCGGGGGCCGCTACCTGGCACTCGAGGAGGGCGTCGGCGGGCTGGCGACACTGCCGCCGGGCGGCACGATCCCGGTGGCCCGGACCCAGCCCGCACTCGACCTCGACTCGGTGGTCGGCGGATTCAAACCGCTGTTCCGGGCGCTGGACCCAGAACAGGTCAATGCACTGTCCGGTCAGCTGATCGCCGCGCTGCAGGGCCAGGGCGCCACCATCGGGTCGTTTCTGCGTCAGGCCGCGGCGGTCACCAACACCCTCGCCGACCGGGATCTGCTGATCGGACAGGTGATCACCAATCTGAACGCGGTGCTGGGGTCCCTGGGCAGCCAGACCGACCGACTCGACGTCGCGGTCACGTCGCTCTCGGAACTGGTCCAGGGGCTGGCCGAACGTCGCACCGACCTGTCGACGTCGCTGGCCTACACCGATGCGGCCGCTGCCTCGGTGGCCGACCTGCTGGCCGCCTCGCGGGAGCCGTTCAGCAAGGTGGTCTCCGAGACCGACCGCGTCGCCGGTATCGCGGCGGCCGACAGCGACTATCTGGACAACCTGCTCAACACCCTGCCCGACAAGTACCGGGCACTGGGCCGGCAGGGCATGTACGGGGACTTCTTCAGCTTCTATCTCTGCGAGATCGTCCTCAAACTCAACGGCAAAGGCGGCCAACCGGTCTACGTCAAGATCGCCGGCCAGGACACCGGGCGGTGCGCACCGAGATGAGATCGTTCACCGAACGCAACCCCGTGATCATCGGAACCGTGGGTGTGCTCACCGTCGCCGCGGTGGTGACCGGCGCCCTGCAGTACCGAAACCTCCCGCTGGTCAACCAGGTCAACGACTACTCCGCCTACTTCGCCGACGCGGGTGGCCTGTTCACCGGCGCCACCGTCGAGGTGTCGGGATACCCCGCGGGCCGAGTCTCGTCGATCGAGCTGGACGGGACAGCGGTGCTGGTGACGTTCAGCATCGACGACAACATCCACATGGGTGAGACCACCGAGGCTGCGATCAAGACCAAGAGCCTGTTGGGCACCAAGATGCTGGCCGTGGTACCCCGCGGCTCCGGGGAACTCACCGAGCCGATCCCGCAGAGCCGGACCGCCTCGCCCTACCAATTGCCCGACGCGCTGGGCGATCTGGCCGACACCATCAGCGGACTGGACACCCCGGCGCTGTCCGACGCGCTGGCCACGTTGTCCGAGACGTTCGCCGACACGCCAGGGCACCTGCGCGAGGCGGTGCAGGGGGTGTCGCGATTCGCCCAGAGCCTCAACGAGCGCGACGCGCAGCTGCGCACCCTGCTCGACAACGCCGCAGCAGCCACGACCGTGCTGGCCCGCCGCAGTGACCAGATCGCCCGGCTGATCGGCGACACCAACGCACTGCTGGTGCAGCTGCGCACCCAGAGCGACGCGGTCGACCAGATCTGGCACAGCGTCTCGGCCGCCGCTGTGCAGCTGAAGGCGTTCATCGCCGAGAACCGCACCCAGCTGCGACCCGCGCTGGACAAGCTCAACGGGGTGCTGGCCATCGTCGAGAACCGCAGGGAGCGCCTGCAGGAGGCCGTCACGCTGCTCAACAAGTACGCGATGTCGCTGGGCGAGTCGCTGTCCTCGGGACCGTTCTTCAAGGCCTACGTGGCCAACCTGCTGCCCGGCCAGTTCGTCCAGCCGTTCGTCGATGCCGCGTTCTCCGATCTGGGGCTGGACCCCACGGTGCTGGCTCCCTCGGAGCTGACCGACCCGCAGACCGGCCAGCCCGGGACCCCGGCGCTGCCGGTGCCCTATCCGCGGACCGGTCAGGGCGGTCCGCCCCGGCTCACCGTGCCCGACGCCATCACCGGTAACCCGGCGGTGGGGCCATGAGCCGGCTGCGCGCGGTGCTGGCCGTGGTGCTGGCCGTCACCCTGTCGGCCGGGGTCTTCACCGCGCTGCGGATCGGCGACAACGCCGACAAAGTCTGGGTGACGGCGTATTTCGAGAACAGCAACGGTCTCTTCGAAGGTGACGACGTCCGGATACTCGGTGTCCCGGTGGGCCGGGTGGCCAGCATCGAGCCACAGCCCGACCGCGCCCGCGTCACGTTCTGGGTGTCCGGCCGCCACCCGGTCCCCGCGGACGCGAAAGCGGTGATCCTGTCGCCCCAGCTGGTCACGGGCCGGGCCATCCAGGTGACCCCGGTCTACAGCGGTGGGCCGGTCATGGCCAGCGGGGCGGTCATCGACCGGGACCGCACCGCCGTGCCGGTGGAGTGGGACGACGTGCGGGTTCAGTTGCAGCGCTTGACACAACTGCTGGCACCCACCGAACCGGGCGGCGTCAGCACGCTGGGCGCGGCCATCGGCACCGCCGCGGAGAACCTGCGCGGACAGGGCGGCAGCATCCGCGAGACCGTGGTGAAGCTGTCGCAGGTGCTGGCCACCCTGGACACCCACAGCGACGACATCTTCACCACGTTCACCAACCTCTCCACGCTCGTCTCGGCGCTGCACGACAGTGCCGACCTGCTCGAGCAGCTCAACGCGAACATGGCCGCGGTCTCCGGCCTGGTCGCCGACGATCCGGACAAGGTGGCCCGCACGGTCGACGACCTGGCCGCTGTGATCGGCGATGTCGGCAGCTTCGCCGACGAGCATCGCGACGCGATCGGAACCGCCTCGGACTCGCTGGCCGCGATCAGCGACACGCTGGTCGCCAGCCTCGACGACATCGAGCAGACCCTGCACATCGCCCCCGGCACCGTCGCGAACTTCGCGAACATCTACGAACCGGCCAACGGGGCGCTGACCGGGGCGCTGGCGGTGAACAACTTCGCCAACCCGATCAGCTTCATCTGCGGCGCGATCCAGGCTGCGTCACGGCGCGACGCCGAGCACTCGGCCAAGCTGTGCGCCCAGTACCTGGCCCCGATCGTGAAGAACCGGCAGTACAACTTCCCGCCGATCGGGGCGAACCTGCTGGTCGGTGCCCAGGCCCGACCGAACGAGATCACCTACAGCGAGGACTGGATGCGCCCCGACTACGTGCCGCCGGCCGCGGCGACCGATCCTGGTGCCGGGCTGCCCGGAATGATGGTGCCGGCCGACGGAGCCGGGCAATGAGCCGGGTTCGGCAGCCCCGGCTGTTGGCTGCCGCCGTGGCGATCATGGTCGGACTCGCCGCCACCGGCTGCGCCGACTGGCGGGGACTGAACTCGCTGCCGATGCCCGGCACCGAGGGCGGCGGCCCGGGATCCTTCGTCATCGCCGCCCAGCTCCCCGACGTCAACAACATCCAACCGAACTCGCGGGTCCGGGTCGGCGACGTCGACGTCGGAACGGTCACCGCCATCGAACGACAAGGCTGGCACGCGCTGGTCACGATGAAACTCAACGGTGACGTGGACCTGCCGGAGAACTCCACCGTCACAGTCGGTTTGACCAGCCTGCTGGGCTCCCTGCACATCGAGCTGGCGCCGCCGGCCGACGCCGCACCGCGCGGGCGGCTGCACGACGGATCGCTGATCCCGCTGCAGCGTGGGGGCGCGTTCCCGAGCACCGAGCAGACCCTGGCCGCACTGTCGGTGGTGCTCAACGGCGGCGGGCTGGGCCAGGTCCAGGACATCACCGAGGCCTTCGCGACTGCGTTCGCAGGACGTGAGGAAGACCTGCGCAGCACTCTGGTCGAGCTGGACATCTTCACCCGCGACCTCAACGACCAGACCGGCGACATCATCGCAGCCACCGAGAGCCTCGACGATCTCGTCGGACGGTTCGCCGCGCAGACGCCGGTGCTCGATCGCGCCCTGCAGACCATCCCCGACGCGCTGGCGGTCCTGAACACCGAACGGGACAGCCTGATCGAAACCGCCGACAGGTTCGGTCAGTTCAGCGCGCTGACGGTCGACTCGGTCACCAAGACCAAGGACAACCTGACCGCCGAGCTGCGCGACATCGGCCCGGTTCTCGAGGCGCTGGCCGACGCCGGCCCGAGCATGACCCGGGCGCTGTCACTGCTGCTGACCTTCCCGTTCCCGAACGAGACCGTCGAGAAATGGCAGCGCGGTGACTACGCCAACCTGACCGCCATCGCCGACCTCACCCTGAGCCGTATCGACGCGGGAATGTTCACCGGGACGCGGTGGGAGGGCGACCTGACCGAACTGGAACTGCAGTGGGGCCGCACCATCGGCCAGTTCCCCAGCCCCTACACCCGGGCCAACCCGCTGACCGTGCCGTACCGATGGGACCAGGGGCCTTAGATGAGGTTGGACAGGCGGATGCAGATCCAGCTCGCGGTGTTCGCGCTCATCGCCCTGGTGGCGATGGCGATGATGACCGTGAACTTCATGAAACTGCCGGCCAAGCTGTTCGGGGTGGGCCGCTACACCGTGACCGTGGAGCTGGCCCAGACCGGCGGGCTGTACAGCGGAGGCAACGTCACCTACCGCGGCACCGAGGTCGGCCGGGTCGAGTCGGTGGGCCTGACCCCGACTGGTGTGGCCGCGGTGCTGTCGCTGAACTCCGGCATCGAGGTGCCCTCGGATCTGCGTGCCGAGGTGCACAGCCAGTCCGCGATCGGTGAGCAGTACGTGGCGCTGTTGCCGCGCGACGGTGACTCCCGCCCGCTGCGCGACGGCGACGTCATCGGGCGTACCGACACCTCGACCCCACCGGACGTGAACACGTTGCTCGCCGACGCCAACGCCGGCCTGCGCGCGATACCCGGCGACGACCTGAGGACGGTGATCGACGAGTCCTACACCGCCGTCGGCGGTCTGGGTCCCGAGCTGTCCCGGATCGTCAGGGGGTCGACCGACCTCGCGATCGAGGCACGGGAGCACCTGGACCCGCTGATCACACTCATCGACCAGGCCCAGCCGGTGCTCGACTCCCAGACCCGCACCTCGGAGGCCATCCAGGCCTGGGCGGCGCAGGTCGCCACCGTGACCACCCAGCTGCAGAGCCGTGATGACCGCGTCGCCACCGTGCTGCAGACCGGGCCGGGCGCGACCGACGCGGCCCGCGGGCTGGTCGACCGCGTCGCCCCGACGCTGCCGGCGGTGCTGGCGAACCTCGTCGCGGTCGGCGAGGTCGCCGAGGACTACCACGACAACATCGAGCAGCTGCTGGTGCTGTTCCCGCAGGTGATCTCTTCCGAACAGGCCGGCCTGGTGGCCAACCTGAACACCAAGCAGGACTACGTCGGCCAGTACCTGAGCTTCAACCTGAACATCAACCTGCCCCCGCCCTGCTCGACCGGATTCCTGCCGGCCCAGCAGCAGCGCTCGGCCGTCTTCGAGGACGCACCCGAGCGCCCCGAGGGCGATCTGTACTGCCGCGTCCCGCAGGACTCGCCGCTGAATGTCCGTGGCGCACGCAACACTCCATGCGCGACCGTTCCCGGCAAGCGCGCCCCCACGGTCGCCCAGTGCGAGAGCGACGAGTTCTACGTGCCGCTCAACGACGGCTTCAACTGGAAGGGCGATCCCAACGCCACGGTGTCCGGGCAGCCGGTGCCGCATGTGCCGCCGGCCGGGCAGCCGTGGGAGACGCTGATGCTGCCGCCCGGATCCTGACGACGAAGGTCCGGGCAACGAAAGATCCCCCAGGATCCGCGAGGGGGAGGATCCTGGGGGATTCTTTCTTCGGGGGCGAGACGGACCGTGGGGACTCAGTCCGCCTCGAGGCTCAGCGCACCCGACGGGCACATCCTGACCGCGTTGCGGGCCAGCTTCTCGTCCTGCGGGCTGAGCTGTTCGGACACCAGCGTCACGAGACCGTCCGGGTCCTGGTCGAACACGGCGTCGGCGGTCATCACGCACACCCCGGCGGCCATGCAGATGTCGCGATCCACCACGACCTTCACCGGGTGAACGCTTCCAGCGTCAGCGCCGAGTTCATGAAGTCCCGGAAGTACAGCCAGCGACCCTCGCGCAGCGTGATGATGTTGGCGAACTCCGACTCCCACTCGTAGCCGCTGACCAGGTGACGGAACCGTTGCCGGCCCCAGGTGGCCAGTTCGTCGCCGTCGGCGATGAACTTCCAGGCCTCCATCTCGGTGATGGCGATCGACTCGCCCACCTTGGTGAAGAAGCTGACCGCCTCGTCGATACCCCGATAGTCACCGGCGTACGGGATCGCCGGAACGCCGTAGTAGGTGATGCGGACCTCGGGATCCATCAGCTCCAGGGCGGTCTGCAGATCGCCGGCCGGCACCGCGGCGTAGATGGCCTTGGTGGCCTCGATGTTGCGCGCCTCGCGCGTGGCGGTGGTCATGACAGCCGCAGCGGCAGGCGGACGTAGGCGTGGGTCAGCAGGCTCGCGGTCTGCTTGGTGCCCGGATCGTCGGTCAGCTCGATCGTGGAATAGCGGTCGAGCACCGCGTTGATCATCGTGACCACCTCCAGCCGGGCCAGCGACGCGCCCAGGCAGAAGTGCAGGCCGTGGCCCATCGAGAGCTGCTGGCGGATGTTGGGCCGGTCGATGTCGAGCACCTCGGGGTTCGGGAACACCGCGGGGTCGCGGTTGGCCGCACCGAAGAACAGCGCGACCCATTCGCCCTTGCGGATCAGCTTGCCGCCGATCTCGACGTCGCGGGTGGCGGTGCGGAACAGCCGCTGCGGCGGGCCGTCGACGCGCATGCATTCCTCGACGAAGATGTTCACCAGCGAGCGGTCGGCCCGCAGCCGGGCGGTGACCTCGGGTTCGCGGGCCAGCGCATGCAGCAGGTTGCCGATCAGGAACGTGGTGGTCTCGCTGCCGGCGACGACCAGCGTCATGCAGAACCGGACGATCTCCTCGGGGGTGAGCCGCTGACCGTCGACCTCGGCGCGCAGCAGCGCCGAGATGAGATCCTTGGCGTCCTCGACGTCGTCGGAGGGCGGCTCCTCGGCCAGCCGGGCGGTGTGCTCGGCCAGTCGGGAGGTGAACGCCTCGACCATCTCGATGTTGCTGGCCATCCGTTCCTCGGGGGTCAGCGACGAGGAGAGCATGAAGGCGTTGGCCCACTTCCGGAAGCGGACGTGGTCACCGTCGGGCAGTCCGAGCAGCCGCACCATCGCCCGCGTCGGGATCTCGGCGGCGAAGTCCATCACGTCGACCTCGCCGGTGCCCAGGGTGTCGAGCAGCATCGCCAGCTGACCTTCCAGCCAGCCCTCGAGCGTCTTGACCCGCCGTGGCGAGAATGCCTGGCTGACCAGCTTGCGTTCGACGTCGTGCTTGGGTGGGTCGGTGTTGACCAGCATCAGGCTCGGGGCCGAGGAGGCCTCCTGCAGCGGATCGCGGGAGGAGAACGTGGCGGTGTCGCGGGTGGCCGCGAACACCTGGTCGTAGCTGAACAGGGCCCACGCGGTGACGGGCTCGTCGGCGCCGGGAACTGTTCCCGGCGGCCAGTCGCGGTAGCCCGGGACCGGGGACATGTCCCGGAGCTGGTCGTAGAGCGGGTACGGGTTGGACACCCCCTCGGGGGTGGTGAGCAAGTCAAGGGCTGGGACAGCTGTGGAAGTCATGCCACCAGCGTCGAACAGTCGGTGCGGCAAATCGATCCCCCGTAGGGGAGCAGTCATGCTCCCGTATGAGGTGAATTGGCCTCGGATCGGGCAATCCGCCCGCAAACCGGCCGGGTGCGGAGGACAGTCTTGGGTGTGACGGTCGCTCCCGGAATCTCCGACACCCCCTCGCTCACCGCCCTGGTCGACGGCAAGCATCCCGGTTGGGCGTCCCGCCCGGCCAAGGAGTCGGCTGCCGCGCGACGCTACCGGGAGTTGATCGCCGGCGGTGACTTCGACCCGTCCGACGAGCCGATGGCGGTCGTCACCGAGGCCGTCGAGGCGAAGGTGACGCAGCTGCGCGCCATGCTCGAGCGGCTCGGCGACGACGAGGCGCTCACCACGCTGGACGCCGTCCTCGATCTGAGCGCGTTGGAGCGCGAGCTGACCGAGGACGGGGCGCGCCGGCGCACCCTGGCGCTGCTGGGTGTGCAGGAGGGCCTGAGCAAACTGCGCTACGTCGACGACGTGGCCACGATCGTCGACCGGGCGCCGCGGGAGATGGTCGAATCCTGCGGGTTCGACCGGGCGGTGCTGTTCCGGGTGCACGACGGCACGATGGTGATGGAGTCGGCCTACTTCGGCGAGGACTGCGAGGGCGCCGAGAAGATGGTGGCCTTCGCCCAGTCGGTGGCACCGCCGCTGGATCACATGCTGCTGGAAACCCAGATGATCCGCCGGCATGCGCCGGCGCTGGTCTCCGACGCGCGCAACGATCCCCGGGTCAACAAGCCGATCATCGACTTCTCGCTGACCCACTCCTACGTGGCGGCGCCGATCATGCCGACCGGCAAGGTGATCGGGTTCCTGCACGCCGACCGGCTCTACTCGGGCCGCACGGTCGACGAGATCGACCGGGACACGGTGTGGGCGTTCGCCGAGGGGTTCGGCTACGCCTACGAACGCACGGTGCTGCTGGAGCGGATGCGCCGCCAGCACGCCGAGGTGCGCCAGGCGCTGGCCTCGGCCGACGAGGCGGTGCGGGCACTGCAGGACGCCGACCTGGACCTGCGCAAGATCGAGCCGGTCGAGCGCAGCCCCGCCGCCCAGTCGCTGGCCGACATCTCCACCCGGGTGCTGTCCATGCTCACCCGGCGCGAGGTCGAGGTGCTGCGGTTGATGGCCGCGGGGCGGACCAACCAGCAGATCGCCGATGAGCTCGTCATCTCGGCGGGCACGGTGAAGTCACACGTCAAGCGGGTGCTGCGCAAGCTGCACGCCACCAACCGCGCCGAGGCGGCCTCGGCCTATGTGCGCCTGGCGCTGGGCCAGGACGACTAGGCCTGGTCAGTGTTCGTCGTAGTGCCCGTCGTGGGCGGCGTGGCGGCAGCCGTCGTGGATGTAGTCCACGTGGTCGCCGTGCGGCACCGCGACGTGGCCGCAGCCGGGGCCGTGGGTGTGGTCGTGGCTCTCGTGCACGGTGTGCTCGTCGGCGGCTGACTCGCACTCGTCGTAGTGACCGTCGTGCTCGCGGTGCAGATGACCGTCGTGGACGTAGTCGACGTGGTCGCCGTGTGGGACCGCGACATGTCCGCAGCCCTCACCATGCTGGTGATCGTGCCCGGCGTGTTCGACATGTGTTGTGCTGCTTGCCATCTGATGTCCTCCTTGACAGTCGTGGGCGCAGTGCGAAGCGCCCGCGGGGCGCATGCAGTGTCACATTAGCATGTATGCATATGTCGTCCTAGCGCGGACTCATCCCCGCGGCGCGGTACGCATCGTCGATGAGGGCCATGTTGGCCACGGCATCGCCGGTGTCCAGCGGCAGGCCGGCGCCGTCGCGCAGGTGCGCGGCGAACGCCTCCAGCTGATAGGTGTAGGACATCCGCCGACCCAGGTGCTCGACGGTGGTGGCCGCGCCGGTGCGGACCGTCACCCGGTCGTCTTCGTGCGGCTTGATGAAGTTGTGCACCAGCGCCTCTCCGAGCGTTCCCGTGACCCGCCAGGTGAACGAGTACTCGTCGTCGACCATCGAGTGGGTGCACCGGCCGGTCGCGCCGGAGGCGAATTCCAGTTCGACGTCGCAACTCTCGTCGACCCCGGGGTGGCGTTGCACGGCGGCGGCCCGGGTGATCGACGGGTCGCCGAACCTGCGCATGATGTGCAGGCTGTAGCAGCCGAGGTCCATCAGGGATCCGCCGGCGAGCTCGAGCGACCAGCGCGGATCGCCGGCATCCGGGGTGGGCATGCCCATCCGGACCTCGACGTGGGTCACCTCGCCGAGGGTGCCGTCAGACGCGAGCTGCAGCGCGCGTCGGCTGACCGGATGGAACAGGTAGTGGAAGCCCTCCATCACCGGGATCCCGGCCGCGGTGGCGGCGTCGGCCACCCGCTGTGCCTCGGCCCGGTCCCGTGCGAACGGCTTCTCGGTCAGCACCGGCTTGCCGGCGGCGACCGCGGCCAGGTTCCACGGAGCGTGCAGTGCGTTCGCCAGCGGGTTGTAGACGACGTCGACCTCGGGGTCGGCCACCACGTCCTGGTAGGACGCCAGGACCCGTTCGACACCGTACTTGTCGGCAAAAACCCTGGCGCGGTGTGGATCCCGCGCGGCCACTGCCACCAGGCGGTGCCCCAGCTCCCGTGCGGGTTCGACGATGGCGCTCTCGGCGATCCGGGACGCACCCAGGACCCCGATCCGCAGCGGCTCGCTCACACCGCCACCGTGCCGAACACGTCGCGCAGATAGGCTACGCTGGCGCGGACATCGCGCACCGGGCCCTCGCCCGCCGGTTCGCCGGACAGGACGGTGTCCTGCTCCATCACATACCAGCCGTCGAAACCGTCGGCGCGCAAGGCGTTGACGATGCCGGCGATGTCGATGTCGCCGGTGCCCAGCGGGGTGTAGATGCCTTCGCGGACCGCCTGGGTGTAGGGCAGCTCGCCGGACTGGACCCGGGCCGCCAGCGCCGCATCGACGTCCTTGAGGTGGGTGTGTGCGATGCGGCCGGGGACGTCGCGGGCCAGCTGCAGCGGGTCGGTGCCGCCGATCAGCAGGTGTCCGGTGTCCAGGCACAGCTTCACCGTCGAGCCGTCCAGGACGCGTTGCACCTCGGTGTGGTTTTCGACCATGGTGCCCACGTGCGGGTGCAGGACGGCCAGGATGCCGCGCTCGGCGGCGGCGTCGGCCAGCCGGTCGAGGTTGCCCAGCAGCGTGTCCCACTGCGCGTCGTCGAGCGTGGGGCGGGTGTCGTAGCCGTCGGATCCGGTCGCCGCGGCCAGGACGGCGACGTCGGCCCCGGCCGCGGTCAGCGCATCCAGCGGGCCCGCGATGTCGGGGACCGGGTCGTGGGCGGCGTCGTGCAGCACCACCGGCAGGAACGACCCGACGCAGCGCAGGTCATAGGACTGCAGCAGGGCGGTCAGCGCTTCGGGCTCGCCGGGCAGGAAGCCCTGCGGCCCGGTCTCGGTGGCCGCCAGGCCGACGTCTCGCATCTCGGTCAGCACCCGCTCCGGCGCCATCTGGTAGCCCCAGCCGGGGACCTCGCATACCCCCCACGAGATGGGCGCACCTGCGATCTTCACTGGTTCATCTCCTTCCGGACGGACTCCAGGGTCACCGGGACACCCCGGCGCAGCGATTCGGTGGCGGCTTCGGCGATCCAGGCCACTTCGACGGCGTCGGCCACCGTGGCTCCCCGGACCGGGCCGCCGGCAGCGACCTTGACGAACTCGCCGAGCTCGGTGCGGAACGCTTCGGTGAAGCGGTCCATGAAGAAGTGGTGGGGCTGGCCGGTGGGGAAGTCGGTGCCGGGGTCGGCGTTGCGCACCGGCACTCCCTGGTCCCACCCGGCGACCACGGTGTCGTCGAATCCGTGCACCTCCAGGCGGCAGTCGTAGCCGCGGGCGTTGTAGCGCGCCGCCGACACCACACCCAGTGCGCCGCCGTCGAATCGCACCACGATCGCGGCACTGTCGACGTCGCCGAACTCGGTGAACAGCGGGTCACCCTGCACGCTTCCGGTCGCGTACACCTCGACGACCTCCTGGCCGGTGACCCAGCGGATCACGTCGAAGTCGTGCACCGCGCAGTCGCGGAAGATGCCGCCCGAGCCCCTGATGTAGTCCATCGGCGGGGGAGCGGGGTCCATCGTGGTGCTGCGTACGGTGTGCAGCGCACCCAGGGTGCCGGCGTCCACGGCCTGCTTGACCGCGGCGAAGGCGGCGTCGAAGCGGCGCTGGTAGCCGACCTGCACCGGCACCCCCGAGCGGGTGATCACGTCGGCGACGCGCGCACTCTCGGCGGCCGTCGAGGCGATCGGCTTCTCGCAGAACGTGGGCAGGCCCTTGGCGACGGCGGCCAGCGTCAGCTCGGCGTGCGCCGGAGTGGCGGCGGCGACCACCACGCCGTCGACCCCGGAGGACAGCAGCGCCTCGACCGAGTCCGCGGGTGTGGCGCCGTATTTCGCGGCCACCTCCTTGACCACGTCGGGCCGCTCGTCGGTGATCACCAGGCCGGAGACCTCCGGCAGGTTGGTCAGCGTTTCGGCGTGGAACGCGCCGATCCGGCCCAGTCCGATCAAACCCAGGGTGGTCATGGCGTTCTCCGTTCGTTCTGGTCGCGCAGTGCGACGGCGAGGTCTTCTTCGGTGAGGTCGCGGGCCAGTGCCTCCAGCACCGTGTCGACCTGGCTGGGTGGTGCGAGGCTGCCGATGGGCTGGTCGCTGTCGAGGTTGGTCGGGAACGGGTAGCCCTCGGCGGTGGCGACGACGACGTTCTCGATCTCGCGGGCCGGCCGGCCGGCGGCCTGCATGGCGCGCAGCGCCGGGTAGACCGCACACACCATCGCGGTGCGGTCCAGGGCCTCCATGGCCCGGCCGAACGGTGAGCTGATCTGCATCAGGTTGGCGATGCGCCGGATTCCGGCCGAGACGTTGGAGCCCGCGCCGTGGTAGAGCGCGGGGTTGAAGAACACCGCGTCGCCCTTGCGCAGCGGGAGCTGCACGTGGTGGTCGGCGAAGTAGCCGACGAACTCGGGGCGGTTGAAGGCGATGTAGCCGCCGGCGAAGCGCTGCGAATGCGGCAGCAGCATCGTCGGGCCGCTCTCGAGCGGCATGTCGCAGTGCGCCACCGCACCCTGCAGGGTCAGCACCGGCGAGGTGCGGTGCACGTGTGCGGGATAGGCGGCGAGGTGTTCGTCGGCGACGAAGCCGAGGTGGTAGTCGCGATGCGGAACCTGTGCCGTGCCGCCGGGGTTGACGACGTTGACCTGGGAGGTCACCTGATAGCGCGGACCGAGCCAGGCCTGGCACACCAGGGCCAGCGCGTCGTTGGCGTAGTAGTCGGCGAACACCTGCGGGTCGTGCAGCGCCAGCTTCTGTGCGGCGTTCCAGATCCGGTCGTTGGCACCCGGTTTGCCGAAGTGGTCCCCGGCGCTCTGTCCACCGGCGCGCTGCCCGTCGATGAGGGCGAAGAACGCCGCACTGGCCCGGTCGACGACGTCGGGGCTGAACGCTTCGGCGAATACGACCACGCCGGGCCCGTCGGCCAGGGCGCGGATGAGTTCGGATTGCAGGGGACGTCGTGGCGCCCGGGCCATCGCGGGTGCGCGGTAGACCAGGACGTTGTCGCGCACGCCGTCGGCGTGCGGATAGTCGGCGAGGTCGGTGGTGCGCTCGACCTGGGCGCGGAAGTCGTCGAGGTTCAGCTCGTCGGCGCCGATCCACGGCGTGGCCGTGGTGCCGGCGGGGGCGTGCAGGGGCGTTGCCATGACCGATAGTCTTGCTGTGATTCGAATCCCAATCAACGGCATGAATCCATCAAAAAGACCTCAGCATTGGGGAAGGGGCGGGTGTGGCGCACCGATACAAGGTCCGTGAGATCGCCCAACAGGCCGGTCTGAGCGAAGCGACTGTCGACCGGGTGTTGCACAACCGGCCCGGCGTCCGGGAGAACACCGTCGCCGAGGTCAACCAGGCCATCGTGGACCTCGACAAGCAGCGCGCCCAGCTGCGGCTCAACGGACGGCGCTACCTGATCGATGTGGTCATGCAGACCCCGCGGAGGTTCTCCGACGCCTTCCGGGCCGCGATCGAGGCCGAGTTGCCCGCCTTCGCACCGGCGATGCTGCGGGCCCGCTTCCATCTCTGGGAGTCGGGTTCCACCGCGCAGATGGTCGAGGCGCTGGACCGGCTGCGGGGCAGCCACGGGGTGGTGCTCAAGGCCCAGGACGATCCCGAGGTGGCCGAAGCCGTCGACCGGCTGGTCGAGTCGGGGGTGCCGGTGGTCACCTACGCCACCGACGTGCCGGCCAGCGCTCGCTGCGCCTACGTGGGTATCGACAACCACGGCGCCGGGGTGACCGCGGCCTACCTGGTGCACCAGTGGCTCGGCGATGCCCCCGCCGATGTGTTGATCACGCTGAGCCGGACGGTGTTCCGGGGCGAGGGGGAGCGCGAGGTGGGGTTCCGCTCCGGGCTGCGCAACTGCGGACGCACCATCGTGGAGGTCAGTGACAGCGACGGCATCGACGCCACCAACGAGCGCCTCGTTCTCGAAGCGCTGCGGGCCAACCCCGACGTCGCGGCCGTGTACTCGGTCGGCGGCGGCAATGCCGCGACGGTCGCGGCGTTCGAGAAACTGGGCCGGGTCTGCACGGTCTTCGTGGCCCACGATCTCGACGCCGACAACCGGCGGCTGCTGCGTGACGGACGCATCTCGGCGGTGCTGCACAACGATCTTCGGGCCGACGCCCGGCTGGCGTTGCGGCTGATCCTGGCCGAGCGGGGCGCACTGCCGGCCGAGCCCGTACGCCCGGTTCCGATCCAGGTCATCACGCCGTACAACATCCCGGTCCAGCTGTGATCCGGCGCAGGTCGGGGGCTACCGGGCGGTAACCAAAATTAAGGAACGACGCGTGGCGGACATCTGCCTGAAACGTGACGAACAACACACTTTTGTCTCATTGTGCCGCGAGTCGGGGCGCTGAACAGTGTGTTCGTTTCCGCGACACCTTTGTGTCACCCCCGCGCCTGTTATAGGAGGGCCTAAGAAAGATGCAATAATCGGTACTGACAGTGACACCAAACTTTGGGGCACGTCCATCGACGGCGCGTCGTATCCGCAGGGACCCAGCGGATGACTCACTGGATGACTTCAGTGGACAGCTCGGTGGACGGTCGCCGACAGTACCGGTCCGGCAGGCCGGAGAGTGCGGAAGGTAGGCCAGTGGCAGACAACGGCAGTACGGCTGGCAACGGCGCCGGCGGCGCGGCCCGGGCGCCTCGGCAGAAGCTCGAGAAGGTCGTCATCCGGTTCGCCGGCGACTCCGGCGACGGCATGCAGCTCACCGGTGACCGGTTCACCACCGAAGCGGCGCTGTTCGGCAACGACCTGGCGACGCAGCCGAACTACCCCGCCGAGATCCGCGCCCCCCAGGGCACGCTGCCCGGTGTCTCGTCGTTCCAGATCCAGATCGCCGACTACGACATCCTGACCGCCGGTGACCGGCCCGACGTGCTGGTCGCGATGAACCCCGCCGCGTTGAAGGCCAACGTCTCCGATCTGCCCCGCGGCGGGTTGATCATCGCGAACTCCGACGAGTTCACCAAGCGCAACCTGGCCAAGGTCGGCTACGAGGCCAACCCGCTGGAAACCGACGAGCTCTCCGACTACGTCGTGCAGGCCGTCGCGATGACCACGCTGACCCTCGGCGCCGTCGAGGCCATCGGCGCGACGAAGAAGGACGGCCAGCGCGCCAAGAACATGTTCGCGCTGGGCCTGTTGTCGTGGATGTACGGCCGCGAACTCGAACACAGCGAGACCTTCATCCGGGACAAGTTCGCCCGCAAGCCCGAGATCGCCGAGGCCAACGTGCTGGCGCTCAAGGCGGGCTGGAACTACGGCGAGACGACCGAGGCGTTCGGCACCACCTACGAGGTGTCGCCGGCCAAACTGCAGACCGGTGAGTACCGGCAGATCTCGGGGAACTCCGCGCTGGCCTACGGTCTGGTCGCCGCCGGCCACCTCGGCGAGGTGCAGTTGATCCTGGGCACCTACCCCATCACGCCCGCATCGGACATCCTGCACGAACTGTCCAAGCACAAGAACTTCAACGTGATGACCTTCCAGGCCGAGGACGAGATCGCCGGCATCGGCGCCGCCATCGGCGCCTCCTACGGCGGTGCGCTCGGCGTCACCAGCACCTCCGGACCGGGTGTGTCGCTCAAGTCGGAGGCCATCGGCCTGGCGGTGATGACCGAGCTGCCCTTGATCGTCATCGACGTCCAGCGCGGCGGGCCGTCGACCGGCCTGCCCACCAAGACCGAGCAGGCCGACCTGTTGCAGGCGATGTTCGGCCGCAACGGTGAGTCGCCGGTGGCCGTGGTGGCGCCGCGCTCCCCGTCGGACTGCTTCGAGGTCGCCCTGGAGGCGGCCCGGATCGCGATGACCTACCACACGCCGGTGATGATCCTCTCCGACGGCGCGATCGCCAACGGCTCGGAGCCGTGGCGCATCCCCGACGTGAGCACCTACGCCCCGATCGAGCGCACATTCGCCAAGGAGGGTGAGCCGTTCCAGCCCTACGCGCGTGACCCGGAGACGCTGGCCCGCCAGTTCGCCATCCCCGGCACGCCCGGTCTGGAGCACCGGATCGGCGGCCTCGAGTCGGCCAACGGCTCGGGCAACATCTCCTACGAGCCCAAGAACCACGACCTGATGGTGCGGCTGCGGCACGCCAAGATCGCCGGCATCGAGGTGGCCAACCTCGAGGTCGACGACCCCACCGGCGACGCCGAGCTGTTGCTGTTGGGCTGGGGCAGCAGCTACGGCCCGATCGGGGAGGCCTGTCGGCGCGCCCGCCGCACGGGGATCAAGGTCGCGCATGCCCAGCTGCGCAACCTCAATCCCTTCCCGGCCAACCTGGGGGAGGTGCTCGGACGCTACTCGCAGGTGGTGGTGCCGGAGATGAACCTCGGCCAGCTGGCCCTGTTGCTGCGCGGCAAGTATCTCGTCGACATCCAGTCGGTCACCAAGGTCGAAGGTATGGCGTTCCTGGCCGACGAGGTGGAGGGCATCATCGACTCCGCCCTGGATGGGACGCTGGGCGAGAAGGAACTCGAGAAGACCAAGTTCGCGCGGTTGGCGGCGGCTACCGTCGACAGCGCAGTGGGAGCAAACGCATGACAGAGCTGATCGGCAGCGACCTGGGGCTGACGCCCGGCGGGCTGACCAAGACCGGCCTGGTCCCGACGACCGACCAGCCGCAGAAGGGCAAGGATTTCACCAGTGACCAGGAGGTCCGCTGGTGCCCGGGGTGCGGGGACTACGTCATCCTCAACACCATCCGCAACTTCCTGCCCGAGCTGGGGCTGCGCCGCGAGAACATCGCGTTCGTCAGCGGCATCGGCTGCTCCAGCCGGTTCCCCTACTACCTGCAGACCTACGGGTTCCACTCGATCCACGGGCGCGCGCCGACCATCGCGACCGGTCTGGCGCTGGCCCGCGAGGACCTGTCGGTGTGGGTGGTCACCGGTGACGGCGACGCGTTGTCCATCGGTGGCAACCACCTGATCCACGCGCTGCGGCGCAACATCAACATCACGATCCTGCTGTTCAACAACCGGATCTACGGGCTGACCAAGGGGCAGTACTCGCCCACCTCCGAGGTCGGCAAGATCACCAAGTCGACGCCGATGGGCTCGCTGGACTACCCCTTCAACCCGGTGTCGCTGGCACTGGGCGCCGAGGCGACGTTCGTGGGGCGGGCACTGGATTCCGACCGCAAGGGCCTGACCGAGGTGTTGCGCGCGGCCGCCCAGCACCGCGGGGCGGCGCTGGTCGAGATCATGCAGGACTGCCCGATCTTCAACGACGGCTCGTTCGACGTGCTGCGCAAGGAAGGCGCCGAGGAGCGGCTGATCAACGTCCAACAGGGCGAGCCGATCACGTTCGGCGCCGACGGCGAATACTGCGTGGTCAAGTCGGGCTTCGGGCTCGAGGTCGCCAAGACCGCCGAGGTGTCGGCCGAGACCATCGTGACCCACGACGCCCAGCTGGACGACTCCGCCTACGCCTTCGCGCTGTCCCGGTTGTCCGACCAGAACCTCGACCACATGGTGACGGGCATCTTCCGTCAGGTCAGCAAGCCGACCTACGACGACGCCGCCCGCCAGCAGATCGTCACCGCGCGTGAGTCCCGGGCACACGACACCGCCGCGCTGCAGGCGTTGCTGCGCGGAAAGGACACCTGGACCGTCCAGTAGCCCCGCCGGGTGCGCTAACGTCCCTCCTGTGACGAACTCGCTGCCCCTGGCTGCGGTTGTACCGGCGGGCGGGGCCTCCCGACGGATGGGCCGAGACAAGGCCACCGTGACCCTGGACGGTCCCACCGGGCCCACCACCCTGGTGGAGCGGGTGGTCTCGGTGCTCGGTCAGCGCTGCGCACCGGTGTTCGTCGTCGCCGCCGCCGGGCAGGCCCTTCCGGAGCTGCCCGCGGTGGTCTTGCGTGACGAGGTGCGCGGTAAGGGGCCCCTGCCGGCCACCGGCCGGGGTCTGGCGGCAGCCGCGGAAGCGGGGTTCGACTACGCGTTCGTGTGCGCGGTGGACATGCCGGCGATCACCACGTCGCTGATCGACACGCTGGCCGGGCCGGCCGAGCGCCTCGGCGCCGACGTGGTGCTGCCCTGGGACGGCCGAGATCACTATCTGGCCGGGATCTATCGCACCTCGCTGGCGGCCGAGATCGACCGCCTCACCGCATCCGGGGCGCGCAGCATGCGCGCACTGGTGGACGCCGTGGACACCCAGCGCATCGTGCTGCCCGAACACCAGGCCGCGCTGGCCAACGTCAACACCCCCACCGAGCTCGACGCCGTCGTCCCGCCACGGCTCACCTAGCAAATTTGCTGATTGTATTTCGTTTATGTCTTTGTGATCGCCCGAATTGATTGATATGGAATTCGGTGCGAGTTTGACCGTGATAAGAATTGGGTACCAGCGCCGCTCTTTGGCGGTCGATTCCCGGCTTCACGCCACCTCCTCGCTGTAAACCCTTGTGCGCCAGTGCATGTCATATTCCCGTGGGGTGAGAAGTGTGCAATTCGACCATCTTCCGGTGACATTTCCGGCCGTGTCCGATCGGTGGCGCACCGCCAATCTCCGGCGATGGCCATCGACGTTGTGGCATGGGCGGGTTCGGTGCGCGACGCGGTGGCGCGACCGGCATGCTCGACGTGCCCCAGCCTGCGTGAGTGTCCGTCAAAAGCACTGCAGTGCAACACATCTGTTCAGCCAGGAGGACATCCCGCCTCTGTCGCCGCGCCACCGCCGGCAACGGTCCCGCAACCGCTCCGCGGGTGCGTGTAGCCGGAAGTCGCTGCGTGACAGGACTACCGGGCGCCCGTGGGCTCGGATGGCCACAGGGCTGACTCAGCGAACCCGCGGCCGGCCGGAGCGGGCGTTGTGGTGCCGTTTGTGGCTCTGGAGAGCGGTTTTGGCGGAATCGCAACCGCGCGGAGCCGGTTCTCCGTGGCCCGGGTCACAAAATGCCGGTGATTTGGCTCACTTCTGCTAACGGATGCCGGGTATGGGTGGAATGCCTCGATCCCCCGTGTGACCTGCGTCGACCATTTACGCAACCGCTCGTGATCATTCCGTGATCTGTTCGCGACACGGGCTTCACCGATATGACTTTGTCCGGATCGGTTTGTACGGTCTGGTGCAGCTTCGCACGGAGCAAATAATCCAAAACCACGAACCAGCGTGTGTGTGGGGTTGTCGCCGGGTCTGATGTGGCTCGCGGCAGCGGCCGGGCCTGTGCCCGGCGAGGCGGACTCCGGCCTCCCACTGCCGCACCCGACCGAGACGGTGCGGCCCAACCATCTCGCCTGACCACAGGTGTGTCGGCCCGCGTGCTCACGCGGGCGATGGCTGGCGCGCGTTTGTTGAAAGGATCGACGTTGAAGAACTTCCGCAAGACGCTCGGGCTGGCCACCTTCGCCGGAGCGCTGGCAGTCGCGCCCATGGCCCTGGCGACCGGTACCGCGAATGCGGACAGCGGCGTGAACTGGGACGCCGTGGCGGCGTGCGAGTCCGGTGGCAACTGGGCGATCAACACCGGCAACGGCTACTACGGTGGCCTGCAGTTCGCGCTGGGGACCTGGCACGGCAACGGTGGCTCGGGGATGCCCCACAACGCCAGCCGTGAGGAGCAGATCCGGGTGGCCGAGAACGTGCTGCAGACCCAGGGGATCGGCGCGTGGCCGACCTGTGGTGGACGCGGCTGAGCCTGAACAGCTCACAGCAGAGGCGGTGCCGACTTCGGTCGGCGCCGCCTCTCGCCGTTGGGCGGGGGATGACCGGCTCAGTGGCCTCAGAAGCCTCTTACACCAGATAAGTAACGACTAAAACTTTTGACGCTTGCGTAACAGGTGACCCTCCTCACCCGAAAGACTGGATATCCGCAGCGTGGAACGCAGCATCGCTTCGCTCGCGGGCCTTGGGTCACAAACGGTCGGGGAAGGACCGCAGAGATGAACATTCGCAAGATCGTCAGCAAGGGCCTCATCGCCACCGCGTTCTCGGCAGCACTGGCCGTCGTGCCGATGGCGCTGTCGGAGGACAACTTGGCAACCGCCAGGGCCGACTCGGTGAACTGGGACGCCATCGCCCAGTGCGAATCGGGTGGCAACTGGTCGATCAACACCGGAAACGGCCACTACGGCGGCCTGCAGTTCAAGCAGGCCACCTGGAACGGCAACGGCGGCTCCGGCTTGCCGCACCGGGCCAGCCGTGAGGAACAGATCCGGGTGGCCGAGAACGTGCTGCGCACCCAGGGCCTGAAGGCGTGGCCGACGTGCGGCGCCAAGGGCATGGCCGCGCAGGTCTGGGGCAACCCCGCCACCACACCGGCCTCTCAGCCGTTCGCCACCCCGTCCACCACGCCGGTTCGGGCCACCGGGTGCCAGGCCATGCCGACCTCGGTGTTCGGCGGCATCGTCGACCTGCGCAAGATGTGCACCGCCCTGACCGGCGGGCGCTGAGAGCGCCCGTCAGGGCGGGGTGAAGGCCGAGCGGGCCGCGATCCAGGCCAGGTGGCGGGTCACCACCGTCTCGGGAATCAGCGCCGTGGCGCGGCTGGCAGCACCGGACAGCAGCGCCGGACGTAGGTTGACCAGCCGGCCGATCAGCGCGGATTCGCGGACCAGGCGGCGGACCCGGTGCCGGCGGAACTCGGCGAACCGCTCGAACGCGGTGGGCAGATCGGCCGACAGCGTGACGAAGCGGGCCAGAATCGCGGCGTCCTCGAGCCCCTGGCAGCCGCCCTGCCCCAGATGGGGTCGCATCGGGTGGGCGGCATCGCCGACCAGCACCACCGGCCCGCGTGACCACCGCTGCGGCTGGGCGCGGTCGTAGAGATCGTTGCGCAGCAGGTCGGCGGGGTCGGTCGCGGCGATCAGCTGGGGGATGGGCGGGGCCCAGGAGGCGAGCTTCGCGGTCAGATAGCGGTGCTCGCCCTCCGGCGCCCGGGCCCCCTCCGGTGCGCGTTCGGTGGCGAACCAGTAGGTCTGACCGGTGCCGAGCGGGACGTGGCCGACCTCGGTTCCCGGCCCCATCGTCTCGCCGGCCAGTTCCGGATCCAGCGTCCGGGCGGCCACGCCGCGCCACGCCGTGTAGCCGACATAGGTCATGGCCAGTGGCCCGTTGAGGGTGCGGGCCACCATCGAGTGGACACCGTCGGCCCCGATCGCCGCGTCGGTCTCGTGAACGGAACCATCGGCCAGCCGGATGCGCACCGCTCCGGCACCGTGCTCGAGTGCGGTGGCGGCGACCCCGGTGCGGAGCGCTCCGCTGGGCAGAGCCGCCGTCAGCAGGCCGGTCAGTGCCGAGCGCCGGATCACCACGAGGGGCTCGCCGAGCGCGTCGACGATCCGCTGCGGGGTCGGTCGCCGTAGCCACGTGCCGTCACGCCACCGGATCGCCCCTCCGGTCACCCCGCCGCCGCTCGCGCGTACCGGGTCGCCGAGACCGATCTCGTCGAGGGCCGCGAGCGCGTTGGGCCAGATCGAGATTCCGGCGCCGGAGGAGGCGTCGTCGCGCTGCTCGAGCACCGTCACGGGATGGCCGGCCCGATGCAGCGCCACCGCGGTGGCCAACCCGGCGATTCCGGCACCGACGACGGTGATGTGCGCGGGCATGACAGGACGGTAGCCGGAGCGGCCGCCGCGGTCCCACCGGCACATGTCAAGTGGACGAGACAGCCAGGTCACACGCGCGAAACGCAGCAGTGGTTTCCTGAAGGGCAACCTTGTCAACCACTGGTATACCCGGAAGGTGTCCATGAGCCCTGCCCTCGAGCTGACGAGCGTTCCCGCCTGGGCGACCGCGCCCACGCTGCCGGACGCCGACGCCACCGGTCGCTGGTGGACCGTCATCGCGTTCGGACCCGCCGGGGCCGAGGTCGCCCGCAGGTGGGAGTCGCAGCTCGGCGACTGCGGTCACCGGTCTGCCGTGCGCACCCACGACCTGGCCGCCGACGACCACGACGGCGCCCGTGCCGCGCTGGCCGCCGACCTCACCGACGCCCGGGTCGGCTGGCGGCTGATGATGGCCGGCCCGGCCGACTCCTGTCTACGGCTGCGGGCCGCAGCGATGGAATCCGGTGTGGCCGACGACGAGATGGTGGTGGCCTCCACCGAGGTCCGCGGCCGGGCGGTGCAGTGCGTGCACTGCCGCACCGTCACCACCGCCGACGTCGAGCTCTCCGACGTGCTGCCGTGCCGCGGTTGTGGCCGTAATCTGCTGGTCTACTACCACGTCTCGCGGCGTCAGGGGGCGCACCTGGGCTACATGGTCGACGCCGAGGAACAGGGCGCCCGGTGAGCGCCGACTCGAGCACCCTCAAGCTGGTCGTCACCGCGATCGACGACTCGCTCGCCGACATCCGGACCCTGACCCTGACCCACCCCGATGCCGCACCGCTGCCGTCCTTCACGCCGGGCAGCCACATCGTCGTCGAATGCGGCGCAGCGGGCCGCCCGGCGAACTCCTACTCCCTGACCGGGGACGGCATCGCCCCCGAGGCTTACGTCATCTCGGTGCTGCGGTGCGCGCGGGAGGCGGGCGGATCCGGCGGATCGGAATGGATCCACGACGAGCTGGCGGTGGGTGACACCGTCGTCACCCACCTGCCTCGTAGCGCGTTCGCCCCGGTCCTGCGTGCCCGCCGGCACCTGCTGGTCGCCGCCGGCATCGGGATCACCCCGATGGTGTCGCACCTGCGCAGCGCCCAGCTGTGGGGCCGTGACACCCGCCTGCTCTACATCCACCGGGAGGGCCGCGGCGCCTACGTCGACGAGATCGAAGCGCTGACCGAGCATGCCGCCATCCACACCCACCGTGCCGAGTTCACCGCCGAGTTGATGGCCGCGCTGGCCGACCAGCCCTTCGGCACCCACCTCTACGTGTGCGGGCCGACGGCGTTCATCGAGTTCGTCACCGAGGCGGCCGGTGGGCTGGGCTGGCCGACCAGCCGGATCCACGTGGAGCACTTCGGCGCGGCCCTGGATGCCGGAGAGCCGTTCGCGGTGCGCATCGCCTCGACCGGCGACGAGTTCACCGTCGAGTCCGGGGTGTCGCTGTTGGAGGCGCTGGAAAGCCGCGGCTACGACATCCCGAACCTGTGCCGGCGCGGCGTGTGCGGTGAGTGCCGCCTGCCGGTCACCGGCGGCACCCTGACCCACCGCGACCTGTTCCTCAGCGACAGCGAGAAACAGGCCGGTGACTCACTGATGGCCTGCGTGTCGCGCGCGGGCGCCGAAACCCTGGAGTTGAACCTGTGATCTCAGCACCCGATCTGATCGAGACCTTCCCGTTCCCGTTCGCCGCCGATTCCTACCGCTACAGCACCAACGTCGAACCCGCCGGGTCGGCGGTGCACACCCCGGCCGGCCGGTGGGGCGAACGCGTCGTGGACGTCGACACCGAATACGAGCAGGAGTTGGCCGAGCGCGCCGAGATCCTGGCGGCCGACCCGACCCGGTACGCGGTGCTGCCGCACATGCGCCCGGCCTGCTGGGACACGATGCTGACGTTGATGCGCGAGCTGGCTTCGGCCTACCCCGAGACGATGTCGCTGCAGCGCCGGGGAAGCGGATGGCGTTGGCGCAACGACCGGTTGGGCATCACACAGGATTTCGTGATCGGCGACGACACGACGCTGCCCGCCGAACCGCTGGCCTATATCGCCGGTCAGGTTCAGGAGGACATCGTGCTGCTCGACCAGCGTGACGGTGATCTGTTCGGCGACGCCGGGGTGGTCACCTTCGCCGCGGACTGGTCGTTCGGATTCGACGTCGGCATGACGTTCCTGGAGATCCACGGGCCGGTTCCGCGGCTGCGGGAAACCGGTGTCATCACCCGCGCCCGCGAATTCCTGATGCGCCTGCAACCCGGCGAGACCTACCGGCGCACCAACTGGACGCTGACCATCGGCCGCCGCCTCGACGTCTCGACCGAGCTCTACCACGAATGGGGCCCGGACCGGCAGATGATCCTGACCGTCGACGACGAGGAGTTCGGCCGGCTGGTGCACATGCGGGTGGAGGTCCAGCATCTGATCCGGCTGCCGGAGTCGGGGGCGATCTGCTTTCTGATCCGCACCTACATGCTCCCGTTCGCCGATCTCGCGACCTTCGAGCCGTGGCGCCTGCGGGCGGCCACGGTGCTGGCCGAGTTGCCCGAGGACATGGCCGACTACAAGGGCATCATCGCCTACCGCGACCGCGCCGTGCAGTGGCTGCAGCAGGCGGGCTGACGGCCTGTCGCCGAACGCGAAATCGCCCGGATCCTTTCGGATCCGGGCGATTTGCTGTCTGCTCGCCAGGGTGGTCAGTAGACCGGGGGTTCCCCTTCTGCGGCCGGTCCCTTCTCGACCGGGGTGTGCTCGATGATGGCCTTGTAGGCGTGGTTCTCGTGCTGGATCATCCGCACGAAGAACCCCACGAACAGCACCACCGCCAGGATGAAGAACAACCAGGCGCCGATGGAGTTGGCACCGAAGGTGTAGACCACACCCGGATCGTCGTAGCTGGTGATCGGGCTGAACATTTATTTCACCTCCTCGCCCATGGCCAGGACCGCGGTGCCACTGCTGGACCGCATCGCGGTCACCGGGATGCCTTCCGGGTACGGGGTGGCGGGAACCTCGGTCAGGTCCAGGCCCTGCTCCTCGACCTCCGGCGGGATGCGCAGCAGACCCACCGACTTGAGCAGCAGCGACAGCAGATAGGCCGGGATGAAGCCCAATGCGGCGAAGGTGAGCGCACCGACCAGCTGGCCCCAGAACGAGATCGACGGATTGCCATCGGTGTTCGGGTAACCGGCCAGGAAGATGCCCGCCATGATCAGCGAGTAGAAGCCCATGCCGCCGTGCACGGCCACCGCCCCCACCACGTCGTCGATCTTCATCTTGTCCAGCAGCTTGCCGATGAACGGCACCAGCCCACCGCCGACGAGCGCGATCACGAAGGTCAGCGCCGGGTGGTAGAGATCCAGTCCGGCTGCCACCGCGATGACGCCGGCCAGCCCGCCCGATATGGTCCAGAACGGCTCACCGCGCGACATCACGTAGGCGCCGATGATGCCGCCGACCAGACCCATCAGCGTGTTGAATGCGAACGCCGACAACGTGGTCGGGCTGCCGTAGATGGTGGCGTAGCCCGTCGGGCCGTAGATCACGCAGCCCATCAGGAAGCCGAAGAACCCGGTGAAGATCAGGAACAGGCCCAGCATGGTCAGCGGCAGGTTGTGCGGCCGGATCGTCACCGGTGTGCCGTCCGGCAGGAACCGGCCCATCCGCGGTCCCAGGTTGATCAGGATGCCCAGCGCGGCGAAGCCGGCGATCATGTGCACGCAGCCGGCGGCGCCGACGTCATGGAAGCCGAGTTTGGTCAGCATCCAGCCCGCACCGTGCCAGCCCCAGGACGCGCCGATGATCCACAGCACCGAACCGACGAACACGGTCAGGATGAGGAAGCCACTGGTGCGGATCCGCTCCAGCACAGCGCCCGACATGATCGACCCGGTGGTGGCGGCGAACAAGGCGAACGCACCCCAGAAGATGCCGGAGGCCGGGTCGGCGGTGTTCGGGCCCATGTTCTCGCTCCACGGCAGGGCCGCCTTGGCCGCGTCGTTGAACTCGATGAAGCCGGTGGGCATCGCGTTGTAGAGGAACCAGCCGACGAAATAGAACGACGCCACGATGGTGGCGAATGCCAGCAGGTTCTTCATCGCGGTGGCCAGCACGTTCTTGGACCGGGAGGCGCCGATCTCGTAGGCCAGGAAGCCGGCGTGGATGAGCATCATCAACGCGATGGACATCCAGTAGAAGAACTCGTTGTTGACTGCGGCCATGGACGCTATGGCGTCCTCGACTTCGGGTGTCAAGAGCGGACCTCCGACCGTTCAGGTTGGGGATGGTGGGTGGGGGCGAGAGTGAACTGCGTTTAATCGCAGTGTTCTCGAGGTACTGACGGTGTACAAGGGTTGACGCTAACGGTGGGAATGTGTCCCACCTGTCAAGGCGCGTTAAATCCGTGTGAAGTCGTGCTGGGCAGTGTGTTACGAAATCCGCATGACTTCCGAAGGCGGACCTGGATCACCGTTTCACGACCTCGACGAGTTCCTCGGCTTACCCAGGGTGTCCGGGCTCGCCGTGTCTCCCGACGGATCTCGCATCGTCACCTCGGTGTCGCGGCTCGACGACAAGGGCACCGAGTTCGTCAGCGCACTGGTCGAACTCGACCCGGCGGGCCGCGCCACAGCCCGGCGGATCACCCACGGCGCCAAGGGCGAGACGGCCCCGCACTTCACCGCCGACGGCGACCTGCTGTTCCTGGCCGCCCGGCCCACCCCCGGAGAAGAGGAACCGGTCACGGCGCTGTGGCGGCTGCCCGCGGCCGGCGGCGAGGCCGTCGAGGTGCTCGCCGCCCCCGGCGGGGTCGACGCGGTGGCCTCGGCGTCCGCGGCGGACGTGACCGTCGTCTCGTCGTCGCTGCTGCCGTCGGCCACCGACCTCGACAGCGACCGACGGTTGCGGGCGACGCGTAAGGACAACGCCATCTCCGCCGTGCTGCACGACGGATACCCGATCCGGCACTGGGACCACGACCTCGGCCCCGATCGACCCCACCTGCTCACCGTCGACGGAGCCGACCTGACCGCGGAGCCGGGACCCGGGCTGCGCGACGCGCAGTTCGACCTCAGCGCCGACGGCGCCTTCGTCGTGACGACGTGGCAGGTGCCGGCGCCGGGCGCGGCCACCCGCAGCGTTCTGGTGCGCATCGACGTCGCCAGCGGGCAGCGCACCGTCATCGCCGACGATCCGGCCGCCGATCTCGGCCGGCCGGCCATCGCCCCGGACGGGCGCTCGGTGGCCTTCACCCGCGAGACCCTCTCGACACCGCAGCAGGCGCCGCGAATCACCCTCTGCGTGCTGCGTTTCGGCGACCGGACCGAGGAACTGACCGCTGCCTGGGACCGCTGGCCGACGTCGGTGACCTGGTCGTCGGACGGCGCCGCCGTGATCGTGACCGCCGACGACAACGGCCGGGGGCCGATCTTCGCCGTCGACCCGGTCTCCGGGGCGGTGCGCTGCGTCCGGGCCGACGACTTCACCTACACCGACGTGTGCACCGCGCCCGGCGGGGAACTGTTCGCACTGCGCAGTTCCTATGCCGCGCCGCCGCATCCGGTGCGCATCGACGCCGACGGGACGGTGACGGTGCTGCCCTGTGTGGACCTGCCCGGGCTCCCCGGTGAGCTGACCGAGGTGACCGCGACGGCCGAGGACGGTCAGCCGATCCGGTCCTGGCTGGCGCTGCCGCACGGCAGTGCACCCGCGCCGCTGCTGCTGTGGATCCACGGTGGGCCGCTGGCGAGCTGGAATGCCTGGCACTGGCGGTGGAACCCGTGGCTGATGGTCGCCGCCGGCTATGCCGTGCTGCTACCGGATCCGGCCCTGTCGACCGGCTACGGTCAGGACTTCATCCAGCGCGGGTGGGGGGCGTGGGGCTTCGCGCCCTTCACCGATCTGATGGCCGCCACCGACGCGGCCGCCGGGCATCCGCGCGTCGACGCGACCCGCTCCGCGGCGATGGGCGGCTCGTTCGGCGGCTACATGGCCAACTGGATCGCCGGGCACACCGACCGGTTCGACGCCATCGTCACCCACGCCAGCCTGTGGGCCCTCGACCAGTTCGGCTCGACCACCGACGGTGCGTACTGGTGGGCCCGGGAGATGACCGCGGAGATGGCCACGACCAACTCGCCGCACCGGTTCGTCGCCGACATCGCCACCCCGATGCTCGTCATCCACGGCGACAAGGACTATCGGGTGCCCATCGGGGAGGCGCTGCGGCTGTGGTTCGAGTTGCTCAGCAGGTCGGCGCTGCCGGCCGCGCCGGACGGCACCACCGCGCACCGTTTCCTGCACTTCCCGTCGGAGAACCACTGGGTGCTCAAACCCGCCCACGCCAAGATCTGGTACCAGGTCGTGCTCGGCTTTCTCGCCCGCCACCTGCTCGGAGAGGTCGTCGAGCCGCCGGAGACGCTCGGGTAGCGTCGGGAGGTATGAGCGAACACGATGACGGCACCACCCAGCAGCGCGACCGGGAGCACGACATCGTCGTGTACGGCGCCACCGGCTTCGTCGGCAAGCTCACCGCGCAGTATCTGGCCGCCGCCGGCGGCGACGCCCGCATCGCGTTGGCCGGCCGCTCCGTCGACCGGCTGCTCGCGGTGCGCGAGTCGCTGGGGGAGAAGGCGCAGTCCTGGCCGCTGATCACCGCCGACGCCGAGCAACCCTCCACACTGGCGGCGATGGCCGCCAGCACCCGGGTGGTGGTCACCACGGTCGGGCCCTACCTGCGCTACGGCATGCCCCTGGTGGCCGCCTGTGCGGCCGCGGGCACCGACTATGCCGATCTGACCGGGGAGACGCTGTTCATGCGCCGGGCCATCGACGAACACCACAAACAGGCCGCCGACACCGGCGCGCGCATCGTCAACGCGTGCGGGTTCGACTGCATCCCTTCGGATCTGACGGTGTTCGCGCTCTACCGGCAGGCCGAGCGGGACGGCACCGGCCAGTTGGCGGACACCGACTACGTGGTGCGCCGGTTCGCCGGCGGGGTCTCCGGCGGCACCGTGGCCTCGATGGCCGAACTGTTCCGCGAGTCCTCCGCCGACCCCGATGCGCGCCGCCAGCTGCTCGACCCCTACATGCTCTCTCCGGACCGCGCGGCCGAACCGCAGCTGGGCGCCGAGCCCGACGCACGGTGGCGCCGCGGCCGCGACATCGCCCCCGAACTCGACGGCTACTGGGTCGGCGCGTTCGCGATGTCGATGGTCGACACCCGGATCGTGCGGCGCAGCAACGCATTGCTGGGCTATGCCTACGGCCGCCGGTTCAGCTACGCCGAGCAGATGAGCCTGGGCCGCTCGGTACTGGCGCCGGCCGCGGCGGCGCTGACCACCGCCGGCAACGTCGCCACCACGGAGCTGGGCAGCCGCTTCCTGGACCGGGTGCCCCGCCGCGCCCTGGAACGGGTGCTGCCCAAGGTCGGCACCGGGCCCAGCGAGCAGACCCGAGAAAAGGGCCACTACTCGGTGGAGACCTACACCACCACGACGAGCGGCGCCCGGTACGTGGCGCGGCTGTCCCAGCAGGGCGACCCGGGGTACAAGGCGACGTCGGTGCTGCTCGGCGAGAGCGGTCTGGCGCTGGCCCTGGACCGCGACAAGCTCTCCGACCTGCGCGGAGTGCTGACGCCGGCGGCGGCGATGGGCGACGCGCTGCTGGCCCGCTTCCCCGGTGCGGGAGTCAGCCTGGAGGTGTCCCGACTCGACTGAGCCGCGGCTTCCTAGAATGGCTCGGTGACCTCCCAGCCTCTCGCCAACCAGGACGCCCCGAACGAAGGCGGCCTCGACGCCCTGCCCAAGTCGTGGGACCCCGGGGCGGTGGAGAGCGCGCTGTACGAGGGCTGGGTCCGGGCCGGCTACTTCACCGCCGACCCCAGCAGCGGCAAACCCGCCTACTCGATCGTGCTGCCGCCCCCCAACGTCACCGGCAGCCTGCACATGGGCCACGCCCTCGACCACACCCTGATGGACGCCCTGACCCGGCTCAAACGCATGCAGGGTTACGAGGTCCTCTGGCTGCCCGGCATGGACCACGCCGGTATCGCCACCCAGACGGTGGTGGAAAAGCAGCTCGCCGTGGACGGCAAGACCAAAGAGGACTTCGGCCGTGAGCTGTTCGTCGAGAAGGTCTGGGACTGGAAGCACGAGTCCGGCGGGACCATCGGCGGCCAGATGCGCCGCCTCGGCGACGGGGTGGACTGGAGCCGGGACCGGTTCACCATGGACGACGGACTCTCGCGGGCCGTGCGCACCATCTTCAAACGGCTCTTCGACGCCGGACTGATCTACCAGGCCGAACGGCTGGTGAACTGGTCCCCGGTGCTGCAGACCGCCATCTCCGACCTCGAGGTCAAATACGAGGACGTCGAGGGTGAGCTGGTGTCGTTCCGCTACGGATCGCTGTCCGACGACGAACCCCACATCGTGGTGGCCACCACCCGGCTGGAGACCATGCTCGGCGACACCGCGATCGCCGTGCACCCCGACGACGAGCGGTACCGCGACCTGGTCGGGCAGACCCTGCCACACCCGTTCCTGGACCGGCGCATCATCGTCGTCGCCGACGAGCACGT
The DNA here is from genome assembly GCA_034190095.1 of Actinomycetota bacterium. Lineage (GTDB taxonomy): Bacteria > Actinomycetota > Actinomycetes > Mycobacteriales > Mycobacteriaceae > Mycobacterium. Next base: position 4,262 of record JAXHTL010000009.1, on the reverse strand, counting down.
CGACCCCGAGTTCGGGACCGGTGCGGTGAAGGTCACCCCCGCCCACGACCCCAACGACTTCGAGATCGGGCTGCGTCATGCGCTCCCGATGCCCTCGATGCTCGACACCAAGGGGCGGATCGCCGACACCGCAACGCAATTCGACGGCATGGACCGGTTCGAGGCCCGCGTCGCGGTCCGGGAGGCGTTGGCCGAGCAGGGCCGAATCGTCGCCGAGAAGCGGCCCTACCTGCACAGCGTGGGCCACTCCGAGCGCAGCGGCGAACCGATCGAGCCGCGGCTGTCGCTGCAGTGGTGGGTCAGGGTCGAGTCGCTGGCCAAGGCCGCTGGTGACGCGGTCCGCAACGGCGACACCGTGATCCACCCGCCCAGCCTGGAGCCCCGCTGGTTCGCCTGGGTGGACAACATGCACGACTGGTGCATCTCCCGGCAACTGTGGTGGGGCCACCGCATCCCGATCTGGCACGGGCCCGACGGCGAGACCGTCTGCGTCGGACCGGACGAGACCCCGCCGGAGGGCTGGGAACAGGATCCCGACGTGCTCGACACCTGGTTCTCGTCGGCGCTGTGGCCGTTCTCCACCATGGGCTGGCCCGACCACACGCCCGAACTCGAGAAGTTCTATCCGACGTCGGTGCTGGTCACCGGCTACGACATCCTGTTCTTCTGGGTGGCGCGGATGATGATGTTCGGCATGTTCGTCGCCGACGACCCGGCCATCACCGCAGCCGGCGACGGCCGGCAGAAGGCAGGCACGCAGGTGCCGTTCGAGAACGTGTTCCTGCACGGGCTGATCCGCGACGAGCACGGCCGCAAGATGAGCAAGTCGCGCGGGAACGGCATCGACCCGCTGGACTGGGTGGAGATGTTCGGCGCCGACGCGCTGCGTTTCACCCTGGCGCGCGGGGCCAGCCCGGGTGGCGACCTGGCCATCGGCGAGGACCACGCCCGCGCCTCGCGCAACTTCGCGACCAAGCTGTTCAACGCCACCAGGTTCGCGCTGATGAACGGCGCCGCCCCGGCACCCCTGCCGGCCGCCGAGGACCTCACCGACGCCGACCGCTGGATCCTGGGCCGGATGGAGGAGGTCCGCGCCGAGGTCGACTCGGCGTTGGACGGCTACGAGTTCAGCCGGGCGTGTGAGGCGCTGTACCACTTCGCCTGGGACGAATTCTGCGACTGGTACGTCGAGCTGGCCAAAGTTCAACTCGGCGAGGGCATTGCACACACGACTGCGGTGCTGGCCAGTGTGCTCGACACGCTGCTCAAACTGCTGCACCCGGTGATGCCGTTCGTGACCGAGGTGCTGTGGAAGACCTTGACCGGTGGCGAGTCCGTCGTCGTCGCCGACTGGCCCGAGCCCAGCGGCTTCGCGGTCGATCACGGCGCCGCGCAACGCATCACCGACATGCAGAAACTGATCACCGAGGTGCGCCGCTTCCGCAGCGACCAGGGCCTCGGGGACCGGCAGAAGGTGCCTGCCCGGCTGTCCGACGTCACCGCCGCCGGGCTGGATGCCCACGTCCCGGCCGTCACGGCACTGGCCTGGCTGACCCCGCCGGGCGAGGACTTCGCGCCGTCCGCCTCGGTCGAGGTCCGGCTGTCCGGCGCCACCGTGCTGGTCGAGGTCGACACCTCGGGGACCGTCGACGTCGCCGCCGAACGACGCCGGCTGGAGAAGGACCTCGCCGCCGCACGCAAGGAACTCGCCGGCACCACCGGCAAGCTGTCCAACGCCGGCTTCCTGGCCAAGGCCCCCGCCGAGGTGGTCGACAAGATCCGGGTCCGGCAACAGGTGGCCACCGAGGAGGTGGAGCGCATCGCCGCGAGGCTGGACGCGCTGCCGACACCATGACCACCCCCGAACCCACCCCGGACGAGATCGCGGCCCTGCTGCAGGTCGAGCACCTGCTCGATCAGCGCTGGCCGGAAACCAAGATCGAGCCCAGCACCGCGCGGATCTCGGCGCTGATGGAGATGCTGGGCTCACCCCAGCTGGGATACCCCTCCATCCACATCGCCGGGACCAACGGCAAGACCTCGGTGGCCAGGATGGTCGACGCGCTGCTCACGGCGCTGCACCGGCGCACGGGTCGCACCACGAGCCCGCACCTGCAGTCGGCGGTGGAACGGATCTCCATCGACGGCAAGCCGGTCAGCCCGGCGGCCTACGTCGACACCTACCGTGAGATCGAGCCGTTCGTCGAGATGGTCGACCGCCAGTCCGAGGCGGCAGGCGGGCCGGCGATGAGCAAGTTCGAGGTGGTCACCGCGATGGCGTTCGCCGCATTCGCCGACGCGCCTGTCGACGTCGCCGTGGTCGAGGTCGGGCTGGGGGGCCGGTGGGATGCCACCAGCGTGGTGAAGGCGCCGGTGGCCGTCATCACCCCGATCGGTATCGATCACGCCGAATACCTGGGCGACACCATCGGTGAGATCGCCGCGGAGAAGGCCGGCATCATCACCCGCCAACCCGAGGACCTGGTCCCCACCGACACGGTGACGATCATCGGCAGGCAACAGCCCGAGGCCATGGAGGCCCTGCTGGCGCAGGCGGTCCGGGTCGAGGCCGCGGTGGCACGCGAGGACTCCGAGTTCGCCGTCCTGGACCGCCAGACCGCGATCGGCGGGCAGCTGCTCGAGCTGCAGGGCCTCGGCGGGGTGTACTCGGAGGTTTTCCTACCGTTGCACGGCGAGCATCAGGCGCACAACGCGGTTCTGGCCCTGGCCGCTGTGGAGGCGTTCTTCGGGGCGGGTGCCGAGCGTCAACTCGACGTCGACGCGGTGCGGGCCGGGTTCGCCGCGGTGACCGCACCCGGACGGCTGGAGCGGATGCGCAGCGCGCCAACGGTGTTCATCGACGCGGCGCACAATCCGGCCGGCGCGGCGGCGTTGGCCGGCGCCCTGACCGAAGAGTTCGATTTCCGCTTCCTGGTCGGGGTCGTCTCGGTGATGGCCGACAAGGACGTCGACGGCATCCTGGCCGCCCTCGAACCGGTGCTCGACCGCGTCGTGGTCACCCACAACGGGTCGCCGCGCGCCCTCGACGTGGAGGGTCTGGCCCTCAAGGCCGAGGAGCGGTTCGGCCCGGAGCGGGTGGTCGCCTCGCCGTCGCTGCCCGATGCCATCGAAACCGCCACCGCATTGGTCGAGGAGTCGGCGACCGACGTCGACAGCGCCGGCGGCATGAGCGGCGCGGGCATCGTCATCACCGGATCGGTGGTCACCGCGGGTGCGGCGCGCTCACTGTTCGGCAGGGATCCGGCATGAGCGGGCCGACGCAGCCGCCCGACCCGTGGAAGAGCTTCCGCGGGGTGATGGCGGGCACCCTGATCCTGGAAGCCATCGTCGTGCTGCTCGCCCTCCCGGTGGTCGGCGCGGTCGGTGGTGGGCTGACCGCCGGCTCGACCGCCTATCTCGTCGGGTTCGCGGTGCTGTTGGTGGCGCTGGCGGGCGTGCAGAAGCGGCCGTGGGCGATCTGGGCCAACGTCGCCGCACAGGTCCCGCTGATCGCCGGCTGGCTGCTCTATCCCGGCGTCGGCTTCATCGGGCTGCTGTTCACCGTGGTGTGGCTGCTGATCGCCTACCTGCGGGCCGAGGTGTTGCGCCGGCAGAAGCGCGGGCTGCTTCCCGGCCAGCAGCCCGGGGACGATTAGGCTGGCGGCCGTGACTGAGCGCACCCTTGTTCTGATCAAGCCCGATGGCGTGCAGCGCCGCCTCGTCGGAGAGATCCTCAGCAGAATCGAAGGCAAAGGCCTCACCATCGCCGCCCTCGAGCTGAAGAACGTCAGCGACGAACTGGCCCGGGCCCACTATGCCGAGCACGAGGGCAAGCCGTTCTTCCCCTCGCTGCTGGAGTTCATCACCTCGGGTCCGGTGGTGGCCGCGATCCTGGAGGGCCCGCGCGCCGTCGCGGCGTTCCGGCAACTCGCCGGCGGCACCGACCCCGTGGAGAAGGCCGCCCCCGGCACGATCCGCGGCGATCTGGGCCTGGAAACCCAGTTCAACCTGGTGCACGGCTCGGATTCGCCGGATTCGGCGGTCCGCGAAATCGACCTCTGGTTCCCCGGCCAGTAGCGTCGCGCCGCCCCGGTGACCGCCGCCTTGTCGGTGTGCTCCCGGGGATGTGGGATACTGGCGGCGGGTGACCGGTCCGACAACCCCGGGTCGATCGCCCGAATGAAGACTTCGACGAGCGCGACAACCGTCATCGCGGTGCGGCGCAGACCGTCCAGCCATCATTCAGACCGGCACCGGGAAGA
>JAXHTL010000089.1:0-17451 GCA_034190095.1 Actinomycetota bacterium | reverse complement strand
TGCCTCCCGAGGTGGGGGCGGCTGCGGCCGGGGCGGCCAGGCCGAGGACGGCGGCCGACAGGGCGGCAGCGGCGGTGCCGGCGAGAGCGATCTTGTTCATTTCGGTTCCTCTTCTCGGTGAATTTCGTGGGTGATCTTGGTGGTCTGATGGCTAGAACCTGCAGGTCAGCACGGTGATTCCGGGTGGCAGAAATTGACCGGCCGCTGGCAGGAATCAGTCGTCGTCCATCCGGAATCGCAGCGGGACGTGTCGGTGGAGCTCGCTAGAATCGCACACATGTTCGATGGTTCGCTTCCGGGTCCGGTCGGGTTGGCCGCGGCCTCCGATGGCGAGCTGATCGACGCGATCACCGGCTGCGCAGCCGCTGCCGCCGCAGCCGAGGCCCGGAAATTCGCCGCACTGGCCGAGTGGCACCGCCGCGCGAGCGCCGATCCACAGCGCGGACGCTGGGCCTGTGACGACCTCGATGAGGCTGCCGCCCAGGTGGCGTGTGCGCTGACGATCTCGCACGGCCGCGCGCTGGGATGGATGGAGACCGCCGTCGCCCTGCGCGACAAACTCCCCCGACTGAACCGCCGGTTTCTGGCCGGGCAGGTCAGCGAGCGGGTGGTGTCGCGAATCGTGTGGCAGTGCGCGCTGGTGGTCGACGAGGGGGTGTGGGCGGGTCTTGATGAGCAGTTCGCCGCCGCGGCCACCGGGTGGGGGACATTGTCCGGCGACAAGCTCGACACCGCGATCGAGGTGTGGATCCACACCCTGGACCCCGATGCGGTGCGCCGGGTGCGCGCCGGGTCGCGGGCCCGGGATTTCCAGATCGGCAAACGTGATGACCAGACCGGCACCACCAGTGTGTACGGGCGGGTGGGCTCGGTGGACGCCGCGATCGCCGCCGCCCGGATCGCCGCGCTGGTCGCCGGGGTGTGCGCCGATGATCCGCGCACCCTGGCCCAGAAACGTGCCGATGCCTTCGGTGCGGTGTTCGCCGGCGCGCACACCCTGACCTGTCTGTGCGCACAACCTGACTGTGCTGCCGCGCAGAACCCGGACGCCCGGGCGGCCAGCGTGGTCGTGCATGTGGTGGCCGATCACAGCGCCCTGGCTGCCCAACCCGATCCGGCCCTGCACGGCGAACACCCCGCCCCGACCCCGACGCCGCGGTGCATGCCCAGCGCCGAGCCCCGGACCGAAACCGAGACGCCGGGCCAGCCATCGCAGGGCCCCGCTGCGCCGCCGGTGGTATCGCCCGCCCCGGCGCCGCGCCCGGCGCTGCTGCCCGCCCTGCCCGGCACGGTGCTGCCCGCCCCGCTGCTGGCCGAGCTGATCGCCCACGGCGCGAAAATCCGTCACCTCGGTGGCCCCGAGAACCTGCCGGCCAACCCCGGCTACCGGCCCGGCACCGCCCTCGACGAGTTCATCCGCGCCCGGGACCTGACCTGCCGGCACCCCGGCTGCGACCGCCCCGCCGTGCACGCCGACCTCGACCACACCATCGCCTGGCCCGCCGGGCCCACCCACCCGGCCAACGTCAAGGCCTACTGCCGGCTGCACCACCTACTCAAGACCTTCTGGGACGACTGGCACGACACCCAGTCCCCCGACGGCACGGTCGCCATCACCACCCCCACCGGGCACACCTACACCACCACACCCTTCTCGGCGCTGCTGTTCCCCTCCTGGACCACCCGCGGCGACCCACCACCCCGACCAACACCGAGCCCCACACCGCCCCGCACCCCCGGGCGGGAACTCAAGATGCCGCTACGACGCCACACCCGTGCGCAGACCAAGACCGCCTACATCACCCGCCAACGCCGACTCAACGCGACCCAACGCGAACTCGACCGCGCCGCCGCCTCGAGCATCACGCAGCGGGCCGCCAGCCGGGAGGCCGTCGACTGGCTCGGCCAAACCGCGAATCGCACAACGGACTACGGCGACGACCCGCCACCGTTCTGAGCCGGGCAGCGCGCTCAGGCGACCTGGCCCTGCACCACCGGCAGGCCCGGATCGCTGGCGGCGTCCAGCGGCGACGGGGCGGCCCCGGCCGCGATCAGGTGCGCCGCAAAGGACGCGATCATCGCGCCGTTGTCGGTGCACAGCCGCGGGCGGGGAATCCGGAGTGTCATCCCGGCCGACTCGCAGCGCTCCGCCGCCAGTTCCCGCAGCCGTGAGTTCGCCGCCACCCCACCGGCGATCAGCAGCGTCGACACCCCCAGCTCCTGAGCGGCGCGCACCGCCTTGGCGGTCAGCACATCGGCGACAGCCTCCTGGAAGCCGGCCGCGATGTCGGCCTGAAGCGCGTCGGGATGACGCTCGACGTACCGAGCCACCGCGGTCTTGAGCCCGGAGAAGCTGAATGCGTGCGGATCGTCGCGCGGCCCGGTCATCCCGCGCGGGAACACGATCGCATCGCGGTCACCGTCACGGGCCAGCTCGTCGAGCACCCGCCCACCCGGGTAACCCAGCCCCAGCAGCCGGGCCACCTTGTCGTAGGCCTCCCCTGCGGCATCGTCCACGGTCGAACCGAGTTCGACGATCGGCTCGCCCAGTGACCGCACGTGCAGCAGGTTCGTGTGCCCGCCGGACACCAGCAGCCCGATACTCTCCGGCAGCGGGCCATGATCGTAGACATCGGCGGCGAGATGCCCGCCGAGATGATTGACGGCATAGAACGGCACGCCCCAGGCGGCCGCGTAGGCCTTCGCCGCCGCCACACCGACCAGCAGTGCCCCGGCCAGGCCGGGGCCGATCGTGGCCGCCACGACATCGGGGCGCGAGATCCCCGCGGCGGCCAGCGCACGACGCATCGTCGGACCCAACGCCTCCAGGTGCGCCCGCGACGCGATCTCGGGCACCACGCCGCCGAACCGGGCATGTTCATCGACGCTGGAGGCCACCTCGTCGGCCAGCAGGGTCACGGTTCCCTCGTCGGTCAGCTCGGCGATGCCGACACCGGTCTCGTCGCAGGAGCTCTCGACAGCCAGGATGATCATCGGGCCTCCCGTTTCATCGTGTAGGCGTCGGCGCCGCTGACCCGGTAGTAGCGCTTGCGCAGGCCCACCTGCTCGAATCCCTCGCTCTCGTACAGCGCGATCGCCGGCGCGTTGTCGGTGCGGACCTCGAGGAAAACGGCGGCCCCGTCGGCGAATTCGAACAAACGGCGCAGCAGCTGCCGCCCGATGCCCTGGCCCTGGTAGGCGGGGTCGACGCCGATGGTGTGCACCTCGTACTCGTAGGGCTTGCTGCGGCCCAGCCGGGCGATACCCGCGTACCCGACCAGCTTGTCGTCAACCCGGGCCGCCACGTAGTGGTTGTGCTTGGCACCGAGTTCGGCCAGAAACGCGCGCTCGGGCCATGGGTCGTCGCCGTCGAAGAGCTGGGCCTCCAGTTCGGCGCAGCGGGCCGCGTCACGCGGTGTCAGCGGGCCGTACTGGGCGGTGCTCATCGTGACACCGCCGGCGGCTTGGCGTCGGGCCTACGCAGATACAGCGGCACCAGCGGCTCGGGCTCACCATCCCAATCCGTCACGACCGCAACCAGTCCGGTGGCGCTCGGGTACACCGGCGGCAGCCGGGGCAGGTCGAACAACGCGGCATGCTCGGGTGAACCCGCCACCGCCGAGGCGCCAGCCGGCACGTCGGCTGGGGCGTTGACCGCGGGCCCGTCGACCCGGACACCGTCTCGGTAGCGGGCCCAGTACACCTCGCGGCGGCGTGCATCGGTCACCACCAGGACATCGCCGGCGGTTCCCGCCGCGATCGCGTCGAGGCTGCAGACCCCCCGCACCGGGACACCGATGGCGTGCCCGAACGCCGCCGCCGTCGCCATCCCGACGCGCAGCCCGGTGAACGGCCCCGGCCCACAGCCGACGACGACGGCGTCGAGCCGGTCAGCCGCGAGCTCGGCGTCCTCGAGTGCACCGACGATGTTGGGGGTCAGCTGCTCGGCGTGAGCACGGGCGTCGACGGTCACCCGCTCGGCGAGTACCTCGATGCCGGTGGCGCCGGTGCGCACCACTCCCGCGGTGACCGCAGGGGTGGCGGTGTCGATCGCAAGAACCAGCCTGCTCACGGTGTGCTCCACTGCCAGATCGCGGTACGGGTGTCGGTGTCGGCGGCGCGTTCCAGCCGGATGTCGAGGTGGTGGTCGGAGAGCCGCTCGGCGACCCCCTCACCCCACTCGACGACGACCACCGCGTCGTCGAGGTCGGTGTCGAGATCCAGCGAGTCCAGCTCGTCGAGCAGGTCCACCGATGCCTGGTCCAACAGCCGGTAGAGGTCGACGTGGACCATGGCCGGGGCGCCGGGCTGCCGGGCCCGGTGCACCCGCGCCAGCACGAACGTCGGCGAGATCACCGGCCCCTCGACATCCATCGCCTGCGCGATTCCCTTGGCCAGCACTGTCTTTCCTGCGCCCAACGGGCCGGACAGCACAACCACGTCGCCGGCCCGCAACCCGCGGCCGAGCGCGGCGCCCAGCGCGATCGTGTCGTCGGCGGTGCGCAGTTCGGCGGTGCCCCCGCGATCATCCATACAGCCGCTCCCGCATCCGGCGGGTCAACGCCACCAACTTCGACGGTGTGGCGCGCTCGACGAGCCGCACCAACGCGTCGTCGATCACGTCCGGACGCTCCAGCTGCACCAGATGCCCTGCCCCACCGACGATCACCAGATGAGACTTCGCCAAACTGTCGGCCATCTCCTGCGAGTACTCCATCGGGGTCAGCAGATCGCGATCCCCGCATGCCACCAGCGTCGGCACCTTTCCGAGAACGTCCAGCCCCTCGGTCTCGTCGTGCGTCTCGAGCGCGTGCAGAAACTCCACCAGCGTCGCGATGGGCGTGTCGTGCATCATCTTCTCGGAGAAGGCTCCGACGCTGCGGCTGATCCCGTGGTCACCGTAGGAGGCCGCACGCAGGATCGGACCGATCACCGAACGGGCCGCGCCCCGGCCCGCATGCACGGCTTTCGGCGCATACCTCGCGGTGAACCGGACCGCCTCCAGAGCCGGGTTGTTCAGGATCTCGCCCAGCGGGGATCGCGAAACCCCTTCCGCAGCAGACGCGATCAGGGCCGCACCGATGATGCGCGTCGGGTAGCGCTGGGGATACTGACGGGCGTGCGAGAGCACCGTCATACCGCCCATGGAGTGACCGACCAGCACCACCGGCCCCCGCGGCGCAACCACGGCCAACACGCTCTCGAGGTCCTGGCCGAGTTGCTCGACGGTGTAGGTCTCCGGCGGGGCCTCCCCGGACTGGCCGTGGCCGCGCTGGTCGTAGAAGACCATCCGGACCTGGTCGCCCCACTGCTCACAGAGCCGCGCCCGCTGAAAATGAAAGGAGCCCATCTGCAAGCAGAACCCGTGGGCGAACACCACCGTCAACCCTGCGTCTTCCGGCCCGACCTCGCGCACCGCCAGCGGCACGCCGTCGGGGGTGGTGACCACCGAGCCGCGGTCGGCGTCGAGCAGGTCGAAATCCTCGTCGCGGTAGGGGTCGTCATCGCTGAACCGGCGGCGCAGGGACCGGGCCACCGACAGTCCCGCGGCGGTCCCCACGGCCGTCACGCCGGCCGCACCGGCCAACCAGCCCGCCCGCCCGCTCACCGGGACCGGCCCCCGCGCACGTAGCCACGCACGATGCGCCGACGGGGGCTGGTGACCACCTCGTAGTTGATGGTGCCCAACAACTCCGCCCAGTCCTGCGCGGTGGGCTCGCCGCGGCTGCCGGGCCCGAACAGGATCGCCTCGTCGCCCTCCCGGACGTCGGTGGGGCCCGGCCCCAGGTCGACGACGAACTGGTCCATGCACACGCGTCCGACATTCGGGTAGCGCCGGCCGTTGATGGCCACCTGCATGCGATTGCTCAGGGACCGGAACACGCCGTCGGCGTAACCCGCCGGGATCAGCGCCAGCGTGGTGTCCCGATCCGCGGTCCAGGTGTGCCCGTAGGACACGCTGTCGCCCGCGGCCACCGGTCGCACCATCGCCACCGGGCACGTCACCGTCATCGCCGGGCGCAGCCCCATGGCGCCGCGCTCCGGCACCGGACTGAGCCCGTACACCGCCAGGCCCGGCCGCACCATGTCGAAGGCCAGGTCGGGCCGGGTCATCGCGGCGGGCGAGTTGCTCAGGTGCACCACGTCGAAGGCCAGGCCGTGCTCGCGGGCCAGTGCCGCCCTGGCGGCCAGCCGGCGGGCCTGTTCGTCGTTGAAGGGGTGGTCGGGCTCGTCCGCATGTGCCAGATGCGACATCAGCCCGCGCACCCGCACGGCGTCCTCGGCGACCCCCCGGCGCAGCGCGTCGAGGACGGCGGGGTAGTCGGCCGCACCCACCCCGTTGCGGTTGAGCCCGGTGTCGGTCTTCACCGTGACCGTGGCCGAGGCCCCGGTACGGGCCACCGCGTCGAGGACCTCGGCGACCTGGCGCGGCGAGGACACCGCCACCTCGACGCCGGCCTGCAGCGCCGGCCCGAAATCGGTGCCCGGCGGGTGCAGCCAGGCCAGCACCGGGGCGGTGATGCCGGCGGCACGCAGCGCAACCGCCTCGGCGACGGTCGCCACCCCGAGTTCGGCAGCGCCCGCGGCCAGCGCGGCGCGGGCCACCTCGGTGGCGCCGTGCCCGTAGCCGTCGGCCTTGACCACCGCCATCACCGCGGCTGAACCGGCGTTTTCGCGCAGCACAGTGACGTTGTCGGCGATGGCGTCGAGGTCCACCACGGCCCGCGGCTCGGACAGCCGATCAGGGCTGGGCGGAAGCGGCGGGGCGCTCGCGGTCGGGTTAATGGTCATGGCTCACCAGGCTCCATTGTCCCAGAACCCGCCGCCAGGTCGGCAGGTGCCGACCCCGCGACGGAGACACCCCGATTTTGGGGTCCGGTGATGATGGGCAGCCAGGACCGCAACCCGCCGTCGGGGTGAGCACCGGCACCTCAGTGGGCGAAGTGCGCCTCGTCGGCGAAACCGCCGATGCCCACGTTGTCCAGCTTGTCGAGCACCTTGACCAGGTCGTCGCGCAGCGCGCGGGCCAGGTTGGCCGAGAAGCCCTCGCGGACCACGATGCGCAGCACCGCCACGTCGGTCGCGTTGTCCGGCATCGTGTAGGCCGGCACCTGCCAGCCGAAGCTGCGCAGCAGCGCCGAGACGTCGAACACGGTGAACTTCAGGCCCTCCACCAGCTTGAACGCCACCACCGGGATCGCCGAACCATCCGAGATCACCTCGAACACCGGGTTCTTGTCGGGTCCGGGGAGGACGGCCAGCTCGCGGGCCAGCCACTGCGCGTTCTCCGACAGACACCTCATCACCTGGACGTATCCGTCCCGTCCCAGACGCAGGAAGTTGTAGTACTGCCCGACCACCTGGTTGCCGGGCCGGGAGAAGTTCAACGTGAAGGTGGGCATGTCGCCGCCGAGGTAGTTGACCCGGAACACCAGTTCCTCGGGTAGGTGCTCGGCGTTGCGCCACACCACGAAGCCGATGCCCGGATAGGTCAGACCGTACTTGTGGCCGCTGACGTTGATCGACACCACCCGGGGCAGCCGGAAGTCCCACACCACGTCGGGGTGCAGGAACGGCACCACGAACCCGCCGCTGGCCGCGTCGACGTGCACCGGGACGTCCAGACCCTTGTCCCGGGCAAGCTTGTCGAGCGCCTCACAGATCTCACCGACCGGCTCCAGCTCGCCGGTGAAGGTGGTGCCCAGGATCGCCACCACCCCGATGGTGTCCTCGTCGACCGCATCGACCACCTGCTCGGGGGTGATGACGTAGCGGCCCTCCTCCATCGGCAGGTAACGCGCCTCGACGTCGAAGTACCGGCAGAACTTCTCCCACACCACCTGCACGTTGGAGCCCATCACCAGGTTGGGGGTGCGGTTCTTCCAGCCGTCCCCCTGCTTCTGCCGCCACCGCCACTTCATCGCCAGACCCGCCAGCATCACGGCCTCGCTGGAGCCCACCGTGGACACCCCGGTCGCACTGGAGGGGTCGTCGTCGCGCAGATCCTCGGCGTGGAACAGGTCGGCGACCATGCACACGCAGCGTTGCTCGATCGCCGCGGTGACCGGGTACTCGTCCTTGTCGATCATGTTCTTGTCGAACGTCTCCGACATCAGCTGTCCCGCTTCGGGATCCATCCACGTCGTGACGAAGGTGGCCAGGTTCAGCCGGGAGCTGCCGTCGAGCATCAGCTCGTCGTGGATGAACCGGTAGGCGGTCTCGGGTTCGAGCGCCTCGTCGGGCAGCCGCAGGGCCGGCAGTGGCGAGGTGGACATCCGGCCGGTGTAGGCGGGGGTCAGCGAGGAGTGGTGCGAGACGTTGGGCATGCCTCTTTTCTAGAGGATCGAACCCAGCGCCGCGCGCAGATGGCCCAGGATCCGCGACGACGAGGTGGGGACCGCGGCCGGGCCGGGGTCGAGCGCGGCCGCCTCGGCAGCCCGGGCGTGGACGAACGCGGCGGCGGCTGCCGCTTCCCCGGGCGCCAGACCGGCTGCGAGCAGGGCGCCGATGACTCCGGTCAGCACGTCGCCGGAGCCGGCGGTAGCCGCCCACGCACCACCGGCAACGTTGAGGTACACCCGCCCGCCGTCCGGTTCGGCGATGACGGTCACGTTGCCCTTCAACAGCACGGTCACGCCCAGTTGGTCGGCCAGCCTGCGGGTGTCGGCGATGCGGTCGTCACCGGGCGGCGCCCCGGCGAGCCGGGCGAACTCACCGGCGTGCGGGGTCAGCACCGTGGGCGCCCGGCGGTCGGCGACCAGCTCGGGGTGGGCGGCCAGGATCGTCAGCCCGTCGGCGTCGACGATCACCGGCAGGTCGGTCTCGAGCGCGAAACACAGTGCGGCGGCCGCTGCGTCGTCGGTGCCCAGACCCGGGCCGACCGCCCAGGACTGCACCCGCCCGGCCGTCACGTGGCTGGGTGTCGCGATCACCTCGGGCCAGTGCGTCACCACCTCGGCGGCCGCGCTGCCCGCATAGCGCACCATGCCCGAGTGGGCGGCGACCGCGGCGCCGGTGCACAGGATCGCCGCACCCGGGTAGGTCGAGGATCCGGCCATCACACCGGTGACGCCCTGGGTGTACTTGTCGTCGGTGCGCCCGGGCACCGGCCAGCGGGCGGCCACGTCGTCCGCGTCGAACCCGACGATGTCGGAGGTGGGCAGGTCCAGCCCGATGTCGACCAACTCGACGCGCCCGCACGCGCCCAGTGCGTGCACCGGTTTGAGCCCGCCGAAGGTGACGGTCAACGCCGGGGTGACGTGTGCGCCCTCGGCGGCGCCGGTGCCGACGTCGACCCCGCTGGGCAGATCCACCGCGACGACCGGCACCCCGGCCTGCTCGACGGTGGCGAACACCTCGGCGGCGTCGGGCCGTAGCGGGCCCGAACCGGAGATGCCGACCACCCCGTCGATCACCAGATCCGTTGCCTGCGGCACTGTCTCGACGATCCGGCCGCCCGCCCGCAGGAATGCGGCCAGGGCCGCCCGGTGAGCCTTGGCCGGGTTGAGCAGGATCGCGGCAGCCCCCGCACCGCGGCGGCGCAGCAAGGTCGCCGCCCACAGCGCGTCGCCGCCGTTGTCGCCGGAGCCGACCACCGCGCACACCGTGCGGCCACTGACCGTCCCCAGTTCCCGCGCGATCGCGGTGGCCAGTCCGAACGCGGCACGGCGCATCAGCACACCATCGGGCAGCGATGCCAGCAGCGGCGCTTCGGCGTCGCGGATCTGCTGGGCGGTGAAATAGGACCGCATGAGTTTCACGCTACGCGGCGACGTACCGGGTATGACGACATCCATGACCACCGACGAACTACTCGAACTCGAACACGCCGGCTGGACGTCTCTGTGCGAGGGCACCGGGGACGTCTTCTACGGCGCGCTGATGACCGACGACGCGGTGATGGTGCTGGCCAACGGCATGGTGATGGACCGTGACACGGTGGCCTCGGCATTGGGCCAGTCACCCCCGTGGGCGAGGTACACCATCGAGGATGTGCGGCTGGTGCCGATCGCGCCGGACACCGCGGCGCTGGTCTACACCGGAACCGGATACCGCGGCGGCGAGGACGAACCGTTCGTCGGCGCCATGTCATCGGTGTACCACCGCACCGCCACCGGCTGGAGGCTGGCGCTCTACCAGCAGTCGGCCAAGACCTGAATCAGGTCCGGTCCACCTCGTCCCAGAACTCCGTCGCCACCTGCTCGATCCGCTCGGCGCATTCGCCGCTGATCGCGTGCGACGCGTCCGCTACGACCTCGATCACGCAGTGCGGCAACAGCGTGCGGGCCCGCCGGGCAGCCGAGTCCGCATCGAGCATCACGCTGCGGCCACCGAGGAACGCCAGCACCGGCATGGTCAGCCCACGCAGCTGGTCATCGGTGATCGGGGTGGGCGGCGGCAGGCGAAGCACGAAATCGGTGGTGGCCGCATCGATCAGGGCGATCTCGGGCACCGCGTCGTCGGCCATCACCCCGCCCGACACCCAGGACAGGAACCACCGGCGGAACGACTTCGGCGTGGGCAGCGCCATCAAGGCCGACGCCACCAGGGTCCGGGCCGGGATGGTGCCGAACGTCATCACCGGGTCCAGCAGGGTCAGCGATGCCACCCGGCCCGGGAACCGGGCGGCGAAATTGGCCGCCGCCCAGCCACCGATCGACGCCCCGAGCAGATGGACGCGCCGCAGGTCCAGACCGGCCAGGGCATCCTCCAGCCACTGCGCCTGGTCCCGGGCGTCGTCGATGGGGCGGGTCTGCACACTCATCCCGGCCTCACCGAGCAGGTCGACTGCGTAGACCGTCCGTCGCGCAACGAGTCCGGGCAGGTTGGCCCGCCACATCGGGGTCGACGCGTTGCGCCCGGGCAGCAAGACCACCGGGGTGGCCGGCCCGGGACCGTCGAACCGGTACACCCGGACGTCGCCGAATCCGGTGCCGACGTCGGTCTGGGCGGTGACCGCGGGCAGCTCTGCCATACCCGCCAGGTAGGCCTGCAGGAAGTGCGGATAGCGGCCTTCGGCGAAGTGTCCGACGCCGCGGCGCGCCACTATTCGACGGTGACCGACTTGGCCAGGTTGCGCGGCTTGTCCACGTCGTAGCCGCGCGCCCGGGCCACTCCGGCGGCGAACATCTGCATCGGAATGGTCGACAGCAGCGGCTGGAAAAGCGTTGGCACCTGGGGGATCTCGATCAGATGGTCGGCGTAGGGCCGCACCGTGTCGTCGCCCTCCTCGGCGATCACGATGGTGATGGCGCCGCGCGCCTGGATCTCGCGGATGTTCGACAGCAGCTTGGCGTGCAGCATCGCGGCGTTCTTCGGCGACGGCATGACCACGATGACCGGCAGGTCGTCCTCGATCAGCGCGATGGGGCCGTGCTTGAGCTCGCCGGCCGCGAAGCCCTCGGCGTGCATGTAGGCCAGCTCCTTGAGCTTGAGCGCACCTTCGAGCGCCACCGGGAAACCCACGTGGCGGCCCAGGAACAGCACGGTCGGCGACAGCGCGAACTGATGCGCGAGCTGCATGACCGGGTCCGCGGTGGCCAGCACCCGCGAGATCATCTCCGGCATGGCTTCCAGGTCGTAGTATTCGCGGGCCACCTCGTCGGGGTACTTCGTGCCGCGCGCCTGCGCCAGCGCCAGTCCGACAAGGTAATTGGCGGCGATCTGGGCCAGGAACGTCTTCGTCGAGGCCACCCCGATCTCGGGTCCGGCGCGGGTGTAGAGCACCGCGTCGCACTCCCGGGGGATCTGGCTGCCGTTGGTGTTGCAGATCGCCAGCACCTTGGCCTTCTGCTCCTTGGCGTGCCGGACGGCTTCGAGCGTGTCGGCGGTCTCGCCGGACTGGGAGATCGCCACGACCAGGGTGTGGCTGTCCAGGACCGGGTCCCGGTAGCGGAACTCGCTGGCCAGTTCGACCTCGACGGGCAGCCGGGTCCAGTGCTCGATCGCGTACTTGGCCAGCATCCCGGAGTGATACGCGGTTCCGCAGGCCACCACGAAGACCTTGTCGATCTCGCGCAGCTCCTGATCGGACAGTCGCTGTTCGTCCAGCACGATCCGGTTGTCCACGAAGTGCCCCAGCAGCGTGTCCGACACCGCATCGGGCTGCTCGGCGATCTCCTTGAGCATGAAGTACTCGTAGCCGCCCTTTTCGGCGGCCGAGGTGTCCCAGTCGATGTGGAAGGTGCGGTAGTCGCGGGACGGGTCGGCCGGAACGCCCTCGAAATCGGTGATCCGGTAGCCGTCGGCGGTGACCACGACCGCCTGGTCCTGCCCCAGCTCGACGGCCTCACGGGTGTGCTCGATGAACGCCGCGACGTCGGACCCGACGAACATCTCGCCGTCTCCGATGCCGAGCACCAGCGGGGTGGACCGGCGCGCGGCGACGATCGTCCCCGGCTCGTCGGCGTGGGCGAACACCAGGGTGAAATGCCCCTCGAGGCGGCGCAGCACCGCCAGCACCGCGGCGCCGAAATCCCCGGCGTGCGGTCCGTGCGCGTACTCCCGCGCGACCAGGTGCACCGACACCTCGGTGTCGGTGTCACTGGCGAACTCGACGCCGGCGCGTTCCAGTTCGGTGCGCAGCGACGCGTAGTTCTCGATGATGCCGTTGTGCACGACGGCGACCTTGCCGGTGGCGTCGCAGTGCGGGTGGGCGTTGCGGTCGGTCGGCCGGCCGTGGGTGGCCCACCGGGTGTGTCCGAGCCCGGTGGCGCCGTGGGCGCCGTTGATGCCGGCCTCGACCAGCTCGGTCTCCAGATTGGCAAGGCGACCTGCCTTGCGACTGACGGTGAGCCCACCGCGACCGTCGAGAAGCGCGACGCCTGCCGAGTCGTAACCCCGGTACTCCATGCGGCGCAGCGCGTCGACGACGATGTCGCAGGCAGGACGCTGCCCGACGTAGCCGACAATTCCGCACATAGCCATTCAGGGTACGGCAGCGGCACCCGGAACCCTGGTGGGCTACGGTCGTGCAGTGGCGAGTATCAAAAAGCTCTATGCCGCGTTGACCAGGCGTGGACCCCACCGCGTCATGCGGGGTGACCTGGGCTTTGCCGGCCTGCCCGGGGTGGTCTACACCCCGGCGGCGGGCAGGAGCCTGCCCGGCGTCGCCTTCGCTCACGATTGGATCACATCGGCACAGCGCTATCACGCGACACTCGAGCACCTGGCGTCGTGGGGCATCGTCGCCGCGGCGGTCGACACCGAGACCGGTCTGGCCCCGTCGGCGCTGAATCTGTCCTATGACCTGGGCACGGCGCTGGACATCATCGCCGGCGTGCGGTTGGGCACCGGCGACATCAGTGTCCATCCCGACAAGCTCGCGGTGGCCGGGCACGGTTTCGGGGCCTCGGCGGCGGTGTTCACCGCGGCCGGCATGCCGGCCAAGCCCAAGGCGGTGTTCGCGGCCTATCCGACGATCACCAGCCCCGCCGCCGAACAGCCCGCCGCCTCGCTGACGGTCCCGGGACTCATCCTGACGGCTCCCGGCGATCCGATGTCGCTTCGGTCCAACGCGGTGGAGTTGGCGCGGGCATGGAAGGCGGCCACGTTGCGATCCACACCGAAGGCCAAGTCCGGCGGCCTGGTCGAGGGCCGCCGGCTCGGGCGCGCCGTCGGGTTGCCGGGCGCCGACCGGGGCTCGCAGAAGACCGTGCGCGCGTTGATGACGGGCTATCTGCTGCACATGCTCACCGGGGACAAGACGTACCGGGATTTCGCCGACCCCGAGGTCGAACTGCCCAAGGCTCCGGTGCTGGACCCGTTCGCCGACGACCCGGTGGACCTGGAGAACAAGGTCGTCGCGCTGCTGAAGCCGTAGCGGGTCGCCGCCCCAGCGCTGCCCTACCAACCGGTCGGGTATATACCTGACTGATGCGGACAGGCATCTTCCTGAACTACGCCGGCGGCTTCCTCGAGGCGGTCGACGAGGTCGTCGAACTGGAGAAGATCGGTGTCGACCTCGCCCTGGTGGCAGAGGCCTATTCCTACGACGCGATCAGCCAGCTGGGTTTCCTGGCAGCCCGGACCTCCCGGATCGAGCTGGGCACCGGGGTGGTCCCGATCTACACCCGTACCCCCGCGTTGATGGCGATGACGGCCGCCGGGCTGGACTACGTCTCCAACGGCCGGTTCCGGCTCGGCCTGGGTACCTCGGGACCGCAGGTGGTCGAGGGATTCCACGGCGTTCCGTTCGACGCCCCACTCGGACGGACCCGCGAGCTGGTCGAGATCTGCCGCCAGGTGTGGCGCCGCGAGCGGGTCAGCTACGACGGCAAGTACTACCAGCTGCCCCTGCCTGCCGAGCAGGGCACCGGGCTCGGCAAACCACTGAAGCTGATCAACCATCCGGTGCGCGAACAGATCCCGATCACGATCGCCGCGCTGGGCCCCAAGAACGTCGAGCTGACCGCCGAGATCGCCGAGGGATGGCAGCCGGTGTTCTTCTATCCGGAGAAGGCCGGCGAGGTGTGGGGGGACGCATTGCGGGCCGGGGCCGCCAAGCGGGACCCGGCACTGGGCCCGCTCGATGTGATGGTCAGCGCCACCCTGGCGATCGGCGACGATGTCGACGACCGGCTGGCCTGGGCCAAGCCACAGTTGGCGCTCTACATCGGCGGCATGGGTGCGCGCGGCCGTAACTTCTACCACAACCTGGCCACCCGGTACGGCTTCGGCGAGGTGGCCGACCACATTCAGGATCTCTACCTGGCCGGCAAGAAGGTCGAGGCCATCGAGGCGGTCCCCGACGAGCTGGTGCGCCAGGTGTCGCTGGTCGGCCCGGCCGGCTTCGTCAAGGAGCGGGTGGCCGCCTTCGCCGAGGCCGGGGTGACGACGCTGCTGGTTCATCCGCTGTCCACCGATCGGCGTGAGACCGTCCGGTTCGTCGAGGAACTACAGTCGGTGTTGTGACCGAGCTGGGCGACGACGTGGTCGCGTTCCTCTCCGAGGGAACCCGCACCGCGAAACTGGGCTATGTCGCGCGCGACGGACGGCCCCTGGTCGCCCCGGTCTGGTTCTACGTCGACGGCAACCAGCTGGTGTTCAACACCGGCAGGGACACCGCCAAGGGGCGTGCGCTGCAGCGTGATCCGCGCGTGGTGGTGTGCGTCGACGACGAACGGCCACCGTTCTCGTTCGTGCAGATCCAGGGCGAGGCCACCCTGGGCGAGGATCCCGCGGAACTGCTGGAGACCGCGACCCGCCTCGGTGGGCGCTACATGGGCGCCGACCGCGCCGAGGAGTACGGGCGCCGCAACGGCGTGCCGGGCGAGCTGGTGGTGCGGGTGACTCCGACGAAGGTGATCACAGCGTTCAACCTCGCCGACTGATCCCCGCGGTGAGGATCGCCGCGAGTTCGCGGTAGGCCTCGGCGTCGTCGAGCCCGGTGTTCTGGCGCACCGTGCGCTGCTGGATGCGGACCATGACCGTGGCCACCAGATCGGCGGCGAAGGCGGCGTGCACGTCGCGGAAGTCTCCGGCGGCCACGCCGTCGGAGATCAACTCCTGCACCCGGCGTGCCGCGATCCGGGTGTTCTGCTCGTAGACCGCCCGCGCGGGTGCGAACGCGTCGAGGTCGGCCATGAACTGATCCGACGCCGGATCCAGCGCAGCCCCGACCGCCATGAGATACGCCGCGACGCGCTCGCGCGCCCCGACCTCCGCGGCCACCCGGGCCTCCACCTGATCGGCCGCCGACCGGAAGAAGTGCACCGTGGCCGCCCGCACCAACTGCTCCTTGCTGGCGGCGAGGGTGTAGAGGGTGGACTTCGAGCAGTGCAGACGGGCCGCGATGTCCTCCAGGGTGAGGTGCGCGAACCCCTCGGCCAGCAGCAGCGTCACCAACGCGTCGAACAGTTCGGTGCGTCGCCGGGTAGCGAACGCGGGCCTGGTCATACCACCGACAGTACTGGAGATGGTCCTGTAGTACTGTCCCGAGTATGGCCGTTGATCGCCTGCTGCCCACCGACGAGGCCCACGAACTGGTGGACCTCGCCCGCCAGATCGCCGACAAGGTGCTCGACCCGATCGTCGACGACCACGAGAAGCGGGAGACCTACCCCGACGGCGTGTTCGCCACCCTGGGCGAGGCCGGGCTGCTGAGCCTGCCCTACCCCGAGCAGTGGGGCGGCGGAGCACAGCCCTACGAGGTCTATCTGCAGGTTCTCGAAGAACTTGCGTCCCGCTGGGCGGCCGTCGCCGTCGCGGTCAGCGTGCACAGCCTGTCCTGCCATCCGCTGATGTCCTTCGGCTCCGACGAGCAACGGCAACGCTGGCTGCCCGACATGCTCGGCGGCACCACGATCGGCGCCTACAGCCTGTCCGAGCCGCAAGCCGGTTCCGACGCCGCCGCGCTGAGCTGCCGCGCCACCCCGACCGAGGGCGGATACCGGATCAGCGGAGCCAAAGCCTGGATCACCCACGGCGGAATCGCCGACTTCTACAACCTGTTCGCCCGCACCGGAGAGGGCTCCCAGGGCATCTCGTGCTTCCTGGTCCCCAAGGGCACCGCCGGGCTCACGTTCGGCAAACCCGAGGAGAAGATGGGCCTGCACGCGGTGCCCACCACCGCAGCGCACTACGACGACGCCTTCCTCGACTCCGACCGCCGGATCGGCACCGAAGGCCAGGGCCTGCAGATCGCCTTCAGCGCGCTGGACGCCGGCCGCCTCGGAATCGCCGCCGTCGCCGTCGGGCTGGCCCAGGCCGCCCTCGACGAAGCAGTGGCCTACAGCCAGGAGCGGACGACGTTCGGCCGCAAGATCATCGACCACCAGGGGCTGGCGTTCCTGCTCGCCGACATGGCCGCCGCCGTCGACGCCGCCCGGGCCACCTACCTGGACGCGGCCCGGCGCCGGGACGCCGGATTGGCCTATTCGCGGCAGGCCTCGGTCGCCAAGCTCACCGCGACCGACGCGGCGATGAAGGTGACCACCGATGCTGTGCAGGTGCTCGGAGGTGCCGGCTACACCCGCGACTACCGTGTGGAAAGGTACATGCGCGAAGCCAAGATCATGCAGATCTTCGAAGGCACCAACCAGATTCAGCGGCTGGTCATCAGCCGGCACCTGGCCCGCCCCTGATCACGAGGAGACCCGTGACGATCACCACGAAGTTCACCGAGACATTCGGCATCGAGCATCCCGTCGTGCAGGGCGGGATGCAGTGGGTCGGCCGCGCCGAGCTCGCCGCCGCGGTGTCGCAGGCCGGCGGACTCGGCCTCATCACCGCGCTGACCCAGCCCACCCCGGCGGACCTGGCCAACGAGATCGCCCGGGCCCGGGACCTGACCGACAAGCCGTTCGGGGTCAACCTGACCATCCTGCCGACGATCAACCCGCCGCCGTACGACGAGTACCGCCAGGTCATCGTCGACGCCGGCATCAAGATCGTCGAGACGGCCGGCTCCAACCCGGCGCCGCACCTGCCGATGTTCCACGACAACGGGAT
>JAXHTL010000088.1:13976-17533 GCA_034190095.1 Actinomycetota bacterium | reverse complement strand
CCGGATCGGTGTCGCACGCCAGCAGCACCGAGTCGAGGACACGGTCGATGTCACGGTGAACCGGTGGCAGGTGTGTCGACAACAGCGCCGACGGATCGAGTCCGCGCACCGCCTCGACCTGCGTGCGCAGTGCGTCGCGGTCGGCGTGGGCGACCCAGGGGCTATCGGCGAGCGCCCAGCCGATCTGCGCGCTGCGCAGTATCTCCGGATCGACCTGCCCGGTGTCGCGACCGGCGGCCACGTCGGGGGGCAGCGGCGCCCCGAAGCAGTCCGAGCTGAGGTACGCCCCGCTGGACAGGTCGTGCAGGCCCAGGGTTCCCGGACTGTCGTAGAGCGGCGGCCGCACGGCCCGCAGCACCCGGTCCCCGATCCGGACCACGTCGCCGGGGTTGACGATCCGGTATCGGTCGAAGGGCACGGCGCCGTCGGGTGCGCACCGCCCGAAGGTCATGAAGGTGCCCAGAACCGTGGCTCTGGGCGCGATCTCGAGGAGCCTGGACAACGCTCCGGTGTGGTCGCGGTCCTCGTGGGTCAGCCAGATCCAGCGCAGCTCCGGGAGGTCCACCCGGTCGGCGAGCGCCTCGACGAACTCGTCGGCGAGCACCGCCACACCGGTGTCGACCAGCACGGGTTCGGGCCCGTGCAGCACGAAGGCGTTCATCGCGATGGAGCCGAGCCCCGGAACGGGCCAATAGGTGGGGATGACGTCGATGCCCGGCGATGCGGGAAACGGATCGGCGATACGGGGCTGGTTCATGAATCACTCCTTGCTGGAAGCGGGTCGGACGAGGTGAGGGGAACGACGAGATAGCGCAGGAAGAACTGGGTGAGCGGACCGACCGCGAACGCGAAGATGACGGTGCCCAGGCCCACGGTGCCGCCCAGCAGGAACCCGGCCCCCAACACCGAGACCTCGATGCCGGTGCGCACGCGGCGAAGCGGCCAGCCGGTACGTCGCGCCAGGCCGGTCATCAGTCCGTCGCGAGGGCCGGGGCCGAGCTGCGCTCCGACGTACAGGGCGGTGGCGAACGCGCAGGCCAGCACTCCGGCCAGGGCGTAGCCGTACCGCACGGCGAGGGCGTCCGGGGTGGGCAGCAGCGCCAGGTTGAGGTCGGCGAACGGGCCCAGCAGCACCGCGTTCAACACGGTGCCCAGGCCCGGCATCTGGCGCAGCGGTATCCACGCGGCGAGGACGGCGCCGGCGGCCAGGATGATGATCACGCCGAGGCTCAGCGGTAGGTGCCGTGCGACGCCGACGTGGAAGACGTCCCAGGGCGCCGCACCGACGGCGCCTTCGATCATCAACGCGATCGACAACCCGTAGATCCACAATCCGAGGGTCAGCCGGACCAGGCGCTGGGGTAGCCGGCCCGCGGTCAGTTGCGCCAGCGGACCGAGATTGGCCAGCTGTTGATGGTTACTGGTCGTTGCCATGCGCCAAGTTTCTCGACAATTGGACTTGGAAAAAATAGCCATTCGGACAACAATGGCCACATGACCGGTGCAATGGCCCTGACGATCAGCCCCGCGCGGCTGGCCCGGCTGATCGGCGACTTCGACCGCACACCCGCCTACCGCGGGCTGTGTGAGGCGCTGCAGGAACTCATCGGCGACGGCCGCATCCCGATCGGCACCAGGCTGCCCAGCGAGCGCACCGTGACAGCCGCACTCGGGGTGTCGCGCACCACCGTCACCCGCGCCTACGCCGATCTCGCCGAAGCCGGGTTCGCCGTGGCCAGGCAGGGTTCGGGCACCTACGCCGCGGTGCCGGTGGACCGGCGCCGGGTGCACGACCGGGTGCGCCGCCCGCTGGGTATGCCCGCCGGGTCCGGTGAGTCGGTGGACCTCAGCATCGCCGCCGGCAGTGCGACACCGGGAACCACCGCCGCCTACGAACGCGCCCTGGCCGCGCTGCCGGCCTACCTCTCCGAAGACGGGTATCTGCCGTCGGGCCTGCCCGACCTGCAGTCCCGGGTCGCCGAATCCTTCACCGCCCGCGGCCTTCCCACCGACCCAGACCAGATCGTGATCACCTCGGGCGCATTGGCGGCGATCGCGACCGTCGCCCGTGCGCTGACCCGCCCCGGGGACCGGGTGATGATCGAATCCCCGGTGTATGCCAACTCCGTGGATGCGCTGCGCCTCGGCGGGGGCCGGCTGGTGAGCTCACCGCTGGCCGATCCGCTCGGCGAGGCGGGCTGGGACCTCGACGGCGTGGACGCGACGTTGCGCCAGAGCTCACCCCGGCTGGCCTACCTGATCCCCGACTTCCAGAACCCGACCGGGTTCCTGATGGACGAGGCCGACCGGGACCGCTACGCGCAGGCGCTGCGCCGCTCGCGCACCACGGCGATCGTCGACGAGACGCTACAGCCGCTCGGACTCGAGGGACTCGCGATGCCCGCACCGTTCGCCTCCTTCGAGCCGTCGGCGATCACCATCGGCAGTGCGTCGAAAGTGTTCTGGGGTGGCCTGCGGGTCGGCTGGATCCGGGCGCCACGCTCGATGGTCGACCGCATCATCGCCGCCCGGCTGCGCGCCGACCTGGGAACATCATTGCTCGACCAGTTGGTCGTCACCGAGCTGATGGGCGCCGAGGGCGTGGTCGAGGACCGGTGCGCGGAACTGCGGCAGCGCCGCGACGTCCTCGCCGAGGCGCTGCACCGCGACCTGCCGGACTGGCGCTTCCGCGTTCCCGCCGGCGGGTTGAGCATGTGGGTCAAGCTCGCCGGTGGCAGTGCGACGCGGCTGGCCGTGGAGCTGGAGCGGCACGGCGTCAAGGTCGCGCCCGGCCCGGTGTTCGCCGTCGAGGGCGGCTCGGATTCCTGGCTGCGGGTGCCGTTCGCCAAACCGGACCAGCAGCTGACCAGCGCGGTGCGCCTGATGGCCGAGCTGTGGCCGGCCGTGTCCGGTTCGCGCACCGGCAACGACGTCGCGCGCACCCTGATCGCCTGACAGCTGCGGCACACGGTCCGCGACATCGGGGCGCCCGCACCGGGAATGAAATCGGACCATGGTCCGTTTGGATGGTGGTACCTGCCGGATCGTCCGGCGCCCACTTCGGAGAAAGAGATACCCATGACCACCGCCACCGCCGCCCTGTCCACCGGAACCTGGGCCATCGACCCGGTCCACTCGTCCGTCGGCTTCTCGGTCCGCCACCTGATGGTCAGCAAGGTCCGCGGCGAGTTCGACTCCGTCAGCGGCGCGGTCACCGTCGCCGAGGACGGCACCCCGTCGGTGCGCGCCGAGATAGCAGTCGACTCGGTGAACACCCGCAACGAACAGCGCGACGCGCACCTGAAGTCGGCCGACTTCTTCGACGTGGAGAACTACCCGGTGGCGACGTTCACCTCGACCGCGGTACGCCAGGCCGGCGAGAACTACGTCCTCGACGGCGAGTTCACCCTCAAGGGCATCACCCGCCCGATCTCGCTGGACCTGGAGTTCAACGGTGTCAGCCCGGGCATGGGCCACGGCGAGGTCGCCGGCTTCGAGGCATCGGTCGTGCTCAACCGCAAGGACTTCGGTATCGACATCGACATGCCGCTGGAGAC
>JAXHTL010000088.1:0-13876 GCA_034190095.1 Actinomycetota bacterium | reverse complement strand
GCGTGCGCGAGAACCTCACCGATCGACCACCGCATGCCGCGGCTGGACACCGTGCTGACGGCATCCCCGTTGACGGCGACGAATCCGGTGAGATCGTCGATGTGAGGCAGGATCTCGTCGGCGCTGACGGCGTGCACCGACATCGACGACGCGAAGTGCTTGGACTTCTGCGGTCCCAGACCGGTCGCCATCTCGGCGCGCTGCACGTCGCGCGCACTGAAGTCGTTGACGACGACGAACGCACCGATCGCCTCCAGCGCCTCCGTCGGGTCGGCATCGAGAAGCGGTGACCGCAAGACGAATCCGACCTCGAGTTCGTAGTCCAGTGCCGAGGAGTACGACGGGACGGCCACCGGTGTGCCGCTGGGCACGAAACTGAGATGGTTGGACATGTAGTAGATCGGCTGGCGGTAGAACAGCGACTTGGGTTTGAACAGTGGAAACGGCCGCCCGGTCAACTTTTCGATGCGCTCGGCGACCCGCGACTGGCCAGGATGGAACCGCCGGACCAGACCGCGTGCGGCATCGATCGCGTGGCGCTCGTAGAGCATGAAGTCACGAAACGAGACAGGCTGGAACGGCAACAGCTGCCCTGAGAGCTCGTGGTGGTGTTGCGCCAGAGCCAGTTCCCAGTCCCGGTCGAAAACCGTCCCGCCCAGCGCACCGGCATCCGCGCCGGGAGTCCACGAGCCGTCCGGCCCGGCCGACTGCACCTCGAGCCGGCCTTCGGTGAGCACCCGTCGCAGCTTCACACAGCCGTCCTACCAGAACTGCGCGCGTCCCGACAGTCAAGGGCGCAAACGGATCTGCGCGCCGAAGGCAAACCTAACCGAACCTTTTTCGGTGGTTCTCAGGCGGCCAACGGTGTGTAGGTGGTGGTGCGTTGGCGGGCGGGTCGCCCGATGCCGGCGGCGATGGCGGTGAGTTCTTCGATGGTTTTGGCTGAGCCGTGTTCGGAGCCGGCCATGCGGGAGATGGTTTCTTCCATCAGAGTGCCGCCGAGGTCGTTGGCGCCGCTGGTGAGCATGATCTGGGTGCGTTCGGTGCCGAGTTTGACCCAGCTGGTCTGGATGTTGTCGATGCGGCCGTGCAGCATGATCCGGGCCAGGGCGTGCACGGCGCGGTTGTCGCGGTGGGTGGGGCCGGGGCGTGCGCCACCGGCCAGGTACAGCGGCGCGGACTGGTGCACGAACGGCAGCGGCACGAACTCGGTGAACCCGCCGGTGCGGTCCTGGATGTCGCGCAGCACGTTGAGATGACCCACCCAGTGCCGGGGGGTGTCGACATGGCCGTACATCATCGTCGAGGACGACCGCAGCCCGACCTGGTGGGCGGTGGTGATCACCTCGATCCATTCGGAGGCGGGCAGCTTGCCCTTGGTCAGCACCCAGCGCACCTCGTCGTCGAGGATCTCGGCGGCCGTACCCGGGATGGAGCCCAGCCCGGCTTCGCGCAGTGCGGTCAGCCACTCGGCGATGCTGGAGCCGCTGCGGGTGACCCCGTTGCTGATCTCCATCGGGGAGAACGCGTGCACATGCATCGAGGGCACCTTGGCCTTGACCGCGCGCACCAGGTCGGCGTAGCCGCTGACGGGCAGTTCGGGATCGATTCCGCCCTGCATGCACACCTCGGTCGCCCCGGCCACGTGGGCCTGCCAGGCCCGCTCGGCCACCTCGGCCGTCGACAGCGAATAGGCGTCGGCGTCACCCTTGCGTTGGGCGAACGCACAGAACCGGCAACCGGTGTAACAGATGTTGGTGAAGTTGATGTTGCGGTTGACCACGTAGGTCACATCATCGCCGACGACGTCGCGGCGCAGCGAATCCGCCAGCGCGGCAACAGCGTCCAGGGCTGCGCCGTCGGCGGTGGCCAACGCCAGGTATTCGTCGTCGCTGCAGCCGCCCGGGTTGCGTTCGGCCGAGCGCAGCGCAGCGGCGACATCGGTGTCGATGCGCTCCGGGGCGCGCGCGGCCAGCTCGCTGACCTTCTCCCGGATCGACTCCCAGTCCCCGAACGCGCTGCCCACATCGCTGCGCGCCGCGGTGTTGCGGCCCTGGGTGTCGATCGCGGCGTGCAGATCCACCCGCCCCAGCGACTCGGCGGCCTCGTCGGGTTCCTGCCACGCCAACCCCACCGGGGTGACGTCGCGGGCGAACCCGGTGTCCGGGTCGGCCAGCGCTGCGACATGCCCGGCCACCCGCGGATCGATCCAGCCCGCCGGCGCGGTCACATAATCGGGCTGGGCGGTCAGCCGTGCCACCAGATCGAACCCGGCCTCGGTGGTGACGGCTGCCAATTCGTCGAGCGCGGGCCAGGGCCGCTCGGGGTTGACGTGATCGGGTGTCACCGGCGAGACCCCACCCCAGTCGTCGACCCCGGCACCCAGCAGCGCCAGACATTCGGTGCGCGACACCAGGTTGGGCGGGGCCTGCACCCGCATCTTGGGCCCCAGCACCAGCCGGGTCACCGCCACCGTGGCCACGAACTCGTCGATGTCGGCATCCGGGGCCCCCGCCATCGCGGTGTGGTCCTTGGCCCGGAAGTTCTGCACGATCACTTCCTGGATGTGGCCGAACTCCTTGTGCACCCGCCGGATCGCATGAATCGTCTCCGCCCGCTCGGCGCGGGTCTCCCCGATCCCCACCAACAGTCCCGTGGTGAACGGAACGGACAACCGGCCCGCATCGGCCAGCGTGCGCAACCGAACCTCCGGATCCTTGTCCGGGCTGCCGTAGTGGGCCTGGCCCTTGGTCTCGAACAACCGCCGCGAGGTCGTCTCGAGCATCATCCCCATCGACGGCGCCACCGGCTTGAGCCGTGAGAGCTCCGACCAGCTCATCACCCCCGGATTCAGATGCGGCAGCAGACCCGTCTCCTCGAGCACCCGGATCGCCATCGCCCGCACATAGTCGAGCGTCGAGTCATAACCGCGCTCGTCGAGCCACTGCCGCGCCTCATCCCAGCGGGCCTCCGGCCGGTCCCCCAGGGTGAACAACGCTTCCTTGCAGCCCAGTTCGGCACCCCGGCGGGCCACCTCGACGATCTCGTCTGGCTCCATGAACATGCCCCGCCCCGCCGCGCGCAACCGCCCCGGCACCGTGACGAACGTGCAGTAATGACACGTGTCGCGACACAGATGCGTCACCGGGATGAACACCTTCGGCGAATACGTCACCGGCAACCGGCCCGCATCACCACGCCGTCCCGCCGCCGACAAGCCCGCGTCCCGCACCCGCGCCGCACTGGCACACAGATCAATCAGGTCCGCCCCACGCGCCCCCATCGCGACCGCAGCCTCGTCCACATTCAGCGCGACACCGTCGCGCGCGCGCCGCAACACCCGCCGCATGGCCGCGGGGGTGGCCGCGTCGGCTTTGGGAGGTACGACCGGGTTGGGCAGATCGGCGCCGTGCTGGGAGTTCAGAGCCACTCCTGTGTAACCCCACCGTCGTCGTGGATCATCCGCGCTTCTCACAAAAAACCGGTGCGCCTGGCATACCGGCCACAGTAGTAGGAGACGTTCACGCCGGTGCGGGCCCCGTCAGGCGGCCGGATCCGCGGGGCGGGTGAGCACCCAGGCGCTGGGCAACGCACCGAGGGCCAGAAGCAGCAACACACCGTATTGCATGATGCCGGTGCCGCCGAAGACGATGTCGTCGCCCGGACCGCCGAAGGTGAACACCCCGACGGTGGCCAGCCACGTCCACAGCGGCAGCGCGGCCAGCACCGGGGAGTCCGTCGTCCGCCTGGCGGCCCACACCAACGCCGCGTTGAGGAGTCCACTCAACAGCGCGCTGACCGGGAACGGCACCGACCCGAGGTGCGCCGGCAACAGGAAGACCGCCAGCAGGGCCGAGAGCACACCGTCGACGGCGAGCAGGCCCAGCACCAACTGCCGGCGCCGGTGCTGCGCCGGCGGAGGTGCGGCCGTCAGGTCGGGATGCTGTCGAGCAGCGAGACCAGCGAACCGACCACCCACTGGAAGTTGTCCAGCCGGTCCTGCCAGTGCTGCAGGTTGGGATCCAGGTCAGGGTCCATGTGTTTCCCTTCCGTGCGCGGTCGGTTGCGGGCAGCTTACCGCCCGGGTGCGAAGTTACCCCAGGGCCAGCCCGGCCAGCAGATCGGTTTCCCAGCCGCGCGCGTCGCGGTCTCCGGCGGTCCCGCCGGCGAGCACGTAGAACTCTTCGGTGCCGACGGGCAGCGCGATCCCGTTGGACAG
Source organism: Actinomycetota bacterium (assembly GCA_034190095.1). GTDB lineage: Bacteria > Actinomycetota > Actinomycetes > Mycobacteriales > Mycobacteriaceae > Mycobacterium. Next base: position 9,657 of record JAXHTL010000088.1, on the reverse strand, counting down.
TGCGCCGGCCCGGCCGTTCGGCGCCACCTGCACCTGGGTTTCGTGCGCCCGCAGCGCCGCCACCTTGGCCGGGATGTGGTCGGTGAGATCCAGCGCGGCATCGATGGCGTCGTCGGGATATCCGAATCCGAGGTCGTCGGCGGTCAGCCGGATCCACCCGGGCGGCAGATCGGTCAGTTCGGCCAGTCCGGCGGCCAGCGCCGTGTGCGACAGCACCGTCCAGTACAGCTTGGGGACCCGCCAGCTCGCGGCGTCGACGGCGGCCGTCGTGATCCGGTGGGTGTGGATGTGGTCGGGATGGCCGTAGCCACCGTCGGGGTCGTAGGTGACCACGACGTGCGGCCGGAGGTCGTCGATGACGGCGACCAGCGCGGCGGTCTGCTCGCCGACATCACCGTCGACGAAGCGCTGGTGGTGCCGGGACGGGGTGTCGGCCATGCCGGAGTCGCGCCATCGTCCGGCGCCGCCGAGAAAGCGCGGGCGGTCCACGCCGAGCGCACGCAGCGCGGCGGTCAGTTCGCCGATCCGGTAGCCGCCGAGCTGGTCGGCGTGGTCGACGGCGAGCTGGGCCCACTGCTCGCCGATGACCTCGCCCTCCTCCCCCAGCGTGCAGGTGACGACCTGGACCTGGGCGCCGAGCGCCGCGTAGTGCGCGATGGTGGCACCGGTGGTGAGGGTCTCGTCGTCGGGATGGGCGTGGACGAACAGCAGCCGCGGGGTGTTCACCTGTCCAGCTTGCCTGTCGGGGGAGGCGCGCGGACGCCGACCCTGACATACATTCGCCCGGTGACGCGACGCACCGTGGAGTTCGGGTGCGCGGTCGTCATCATCGGGCTGCTGGCCGGCGTCGCCGGTGCGGCCACCACGCTGACGCTGCACGCGGTCGAGCATGTGACCTACCACTACAGCCTGGGGACCCTGCTGACCGGGGTGGAGGGCAGCGGGAGCATCCGCCGCGCCGTCGGACCCACGCTGGGCGGTGCGCTGGCCGGGCTGGGCTGGTGGCTGCTGCGCCGGCGCCACCGGGTGCCGTCGCTGACGGCCGCGATCCCCGAGGCCGTGGCACACGGCGGCCGGCTGCCGCGCCGGGTGCTGTCGATCGACGCCGGTCTGCAGGTGCTGCTCGTCGGGTCGGGGGCCTCGCTGGGCCGGGAGGGCGCGCCCCGGCAGCTGGCCGCCGCCTGGGGTGACCTGGGGACCTCGCGGTTGGCGCTCACCGCCCGGGACCGCGACATCCTGCTGGCGTGCGCCGCGGGCGCCGGCCTGGCCGCGGTGTATGCGGTGCCACTGGGTGGCGCGTTGTTCGCTGCCCGCATCCTGCTGGGCACCTGGCATCCGCGGGCCTTCGGGACCGCGCTGATCACCTCCAGCCTGGCGGTCGCCGTGGCCGCCCCGGTCACCCATCTGGAGCACTCGATCCAGTGGCCGCAGCCGGACCTGTCCTACCTGTTCGTCTTCCTGGCGCTGGCTCTGGCGCCGCTGGCCGCCGCGGTCGGGTTGTCTTTCGACAGGGTGATGACCGCGGCCAGGCCGGCGGTGCAGCCGACGTCGTGGACGATCATCCCGGCGATCGCGGGGGCCGGTCTGCTGACCGGCGTCTGCTCGCTGTGGCTGCCCGAGCTGCCCGGCAACGGGCGCAGCATCCTGCAGGTCAGCGTCAACAGCGGGCTGACGCTGGCCGCCGCCGCGGCCGTCCTGCTGCTCAAACCGCTGCTGACGGCGCTGTTCCTGCGGGCCGGCGCGGTCGGTGGGCTGATCACTCCCGCCCTGGCCACCGGCGCCGCCGCCGGGTCGGTGGTCGCGCTGGCACTCAACGGCTTCGCGGGCACCGGCTTGAACGTCGCCGCGGTATCCCTGACCTGTGCGGCCGGGGTCCTGGCGATCACGCAGCGTTCACCGCTGTTCGCGGCCCTGTTCGTCTGGGAACTGGCGCGCCCGCCGTTGTGGCTGCTCGCCGTGTTCGCGCTGAGCGCGTGGGCGGCCCATGTCATCGCCGAGCGGCGGCGTCGCCATCGGGACCAGGCCGCGACGTCTAGCGAGGCAGTTTGACCCAGTTGCCGGCGTCGCCGACGATGCCGACCGGCACGGCACCGGTCAGGCTGACGTTGCGCACGCTGGGGCCCGCCGCGACGATCGTGGTGTCCTGCAGGATGGGCAGCACGGTGGCCATGTCCCACAGCACCGGTTCGACCTCGTCGATGACCTCGTCGATGTCGGCGGCGCCCCGCAGCGCGGCGTCGATCAGCGGCTGGATGCTCGGGTCGCACAGGCCGGTGATGTTGCTGGGCGCCTGCACGAGCTCACCGGACTCCGGTGGCGGGGCCGGCGTCGCGGAGGTGGTGGTGCCCGGCGGCTCCGCGCGCGTGGTGGCCGCCGGCGACGTGGTCGGGCCCGGGGTCGGGGTGGCGCCCGCCGAGGTCACCTCCGGCGGCGGGGCGGGGGTGGTCGGCACGGCGGTGGCTTCCAGCGCCGGACAGCCGAACCGCGATGCCAGCGCGGTGGCGAGGTCGCCGCCGGCCTGACGCCAGCCGACGACGGCGTCGACCTTGTTGTTGAGCAGCGCGTCACCGTAGAGCGCCACCGGATCCAGCGCCGACACCGAGGCAGCGATCCCCACGCTGCGCAGCTGGTCGGCGGCGGTGTTGGCGACGGCGGCCGCTGTCGGGTCGTTGTCGGCGACGCCGATCACCAGCGTCAACGGCTCACCGTCCTTGAGCAGCCGGCCCCGGCTCTCCGGCGGGCCCGGGCTGGGCACCGGCGGAGTCGAGGTGTCGGCGAGCTCGATCTGGTAACCCGCGTCGGCCAGCAGCGACAACGCCTCCTCCTGGGTCATCGCCGGCGGGGAGGTGGGAACGTAGCCGGGATCCGACGGTGAACGGACCAGCGACTGCGCCAGCGTGACCGTGTTCTCGTCACCGGCGCCGACGGCGGCCAGCAGATCGACGTCGAGCAGCCCGAGGATGGCTTCGCGCACCTCGACGTCGGCGAGTGCGGGCTGGTCGGCCCGCAGGCTCAGCTGCATGACCCGCGGGGTGACGATGCGCGCGGTGCGCACGTCGGGGATGGCCGACAGCTGCGCGAACGCCGCGGCGCCGCCGTGCACCTGCGCGACCTGGGTGTCCCCGTTGCGGATCGAGTCGGCCAGCGCGGCGGGCGCGCCACCGCGGCGGAACAGCAACAGGTCCGGCTTGGCCGGCTCACCCCAGTAGCGGTCGTTGCGGGCCAGCAGGATCTCGTCGCGCTGCGGGTCGATGGTCTCCACCCGGAACTGCCCTCCGGTGACGGGCAGCGCGCGGGCCAGGCCGGCGGCGAACCCGCCGGGGACGTCCTTGACGATGTGGGCGGGCAGGATGTCGTTGAACAGCTCCCGCCACGCCGGATAGGGCTGGGCGAACGTGACCACGGCGGTCTTTCCGCCCTCCACCGACTGAACCCCGGTGATCAGGTCGTATCCGGCGGGGTCGACGGCGCCGGGCTGGCTGACCATCTGGCGCCACAGGTACCAGAAGTCGTCGGCTCCGATCGGCGCGTTGTCGGTCCACTGGGCTTCCGGCCGGATCTTGTAGGTCACCGTGAAGGGGTCCTCGCTGGTGACCTCCGCGGACTCCAGCAGCGTCGGGTCCATCTCCCAGCGCGAACCGGTCGGCGTCCGCGGGTCGGGGATGGGGCGGAAGGTGCTCGGCAGCACCAGCGCGCTGATCGCTGCGGTGACCGGGGACTGGTCGGAGAGCAGGTGGTCGTTGAAGCCCGGGCCGATCGAGTCGATCGCCATGATGATCTGGGTGACCTTCACCGGCGGTGGCGGCGCCGGCTGGGTGGTGTCGGTGCTCTGTGGTGCCGGCGGCGGGCTGACGGTGCAGCCGGCGACCAGCACCAGCACCGCGGAAACCGCCGCCAATGCCGACCTGGGGACGGCGCTGACGCGTCGTTGAGTCGTCGGCACGCTCTACAGGGTAGCCATCGGGCCGGTGCGTTCCGTGTGACCGCGGGTCAGCCGCGCGCCTTGGCCCGCGCTTTGGCCCGGGCCCGCAACGATGCCGTCAACTCGACCTTGCGTACCCGGACGATCTCGGGTGTGACCTCGACGCATTCGTCCGAGGCGCAGAACTCCATCGCCTTCTCGAGGTCGAGTTCCAGCGGCCGCGCCAGCGTCTCGATGACGTCGGCCGTGGAGCTGCGCATGTTCGTCAGCTTCTTCTCACGGGTGATGTTGATGTCGAGGTCCTCGGCGCGCGGGTTGATGCCCACCACCTGCCCCTCGTAGGTGTCCTGGCCGGGCTCGACGAAGAACTGACCGCGGTCGGCCAACTGGATCATCGCGAACGGGGTGATGCTGCCGGAGCGGTCGGAGACCAGCGAGCCGGTGTGGCGGGCCCGGATCTCGCCGGCCCAGGGCCGGTAGCCGTCGAAGACGGCGTTGGCGATGCCGGTGCCGCGGGTCTCGGTCAGGAAGTCGGTGCGGAAGCCGATCAGGCCGCGGCTGGGCACGATGAAATCCATCCGCACCCACCCGGCGGCGTGGTTGGTCATCTCCTCCATGCGGCCCTTGCGTGCGGCCATCAGCTGGGTGATGGCGCCGACGTATTCCTCGGGGCAGTCGATGGTCAGCGCCTCGAACGGTTCGTGCAGCTTGCCGTCGATGGTGCGGGTGACCACCTGGGGCTTGCCGACGGTCAGCTCGAACCCTTCCCGGCGCATGGTCTCGACCAGCACGGCCAGCGCCAGCTCACCGCGGCCCTGGACCTCCCAGGCGTCCGGGCGGCCGATGTCGACGACCTTGACCGACACGTTGCCGACCAGCTCGGCGTCGAGGCGGTTCTTGACCATCCGGGCGGTCAGCTTGTGTCCGGAGACGCGACCGGCCAGCGGTGAGGTGTTGGTGCCGATGGTCACCGAGATGGCGGGTTCGTCGACGGTGATGCGCGGCAGCGCGTGCGCATGGTCCGGGTCGGCGAGCGTGTCGCCGATCATGATGTCGGGGATACCGGCGACCGCGACGATGTCACCGGCGGTCGCGGACTCGGTGGGGGTGCGTTCGACGCCCACGGTGCTCAGCAGCTCGGTGATCTTGGCGCTGGTGATGACGGGCGCGCCGTCGACCTCGCGCATCCAGGCGACCTGCTGGCCCTTCTTGAGCCGGCCGTTGTAGATCCGGATCAGCGCCAGCCGGCCCAGGAAGGCCGACGCGTCGAGGTTGGTCACCAGTGCCTGCAGCGGGGCCTCCGGATCCCCCGACGGCGGCGGGATGTGCTCCATCAGCACGTCGAACAGCGGGTCGAGGTTGTCCCCGTCGGGCACCTCGCCGTCGGCGGGTTGGGTGGTGCTGGCGATGCCGGCACGCCCGGAGGCGAACAGCGTCGGCAGGTCGAGCGCCTTCTCGGCGGCGGCCTGGGCCTCGTCGTCGAGGTCGGAGGCGACGTCGAGCAGCAGGTCGTGGCTCTCGTCGACGACCTCGGCGATGCGCGCGTCGGGCCGGTCGGTCTTGTTGACCACCAGGATGACCGGCAGGTGCGCCGCGAGCGCTTTGCGCAGCACGAAGCGGGTCTGCGGCAGCGGGCCTTCGGAGGCGTCGACGAGCAGCAGCACACCGTCGACCATCGACAGCCCGCGTTCCACCTCACCGCCGAAGTCGGCGTGGCCGGGGGTGTCGATGACGTTGATCACGGTGACCGTGCCGTCCGGGTGGGCGCGGTGCACGGCGGTGTTCTTGGCCAGGATGGTGATCCCTTTTTCTTTCTCCAGGTCACCGGAGTCCATCAGGCGCTCGACCGCGTCGTCGCCGCGGTGGGTCAGCGCCCCCGACTGGCGCAGCATCGCGTCGACCAGGGTCGTCTTGCCGTGGTCGACGTGGGCCACAATGGCGACGTTGCGGAAGTCGGGGCGTGCGTTCACGCCGGTGATTGTCGCAGTGCACTGCACCGATCGCGAAAACGAGAGAGACAGCTCACGTGAAGCCGAGCAAGCTGGCCGACCTGAAACCGAAGAAGAAGTGCTGCCGGAGCAAGCCCCGGTGCAAGCGCTGCCCGGTGGTGGTGAACAAGGTGCACAAGGCCGAGTTGAACGGGATCAGGGGCCAGGAGCTGACCAAGGTCTACAAACGCGCCCGAAAGTCCTGATCCGCGCCGGGCAACCGGCGTACCGTCGACAGCATCGGTCCGGCGTGTTGCTCTGGCGTCTTGGAGGTGCCGATCATGACGGCTTATCTGGTACCGACCATCGTCCTCGTCGCGGTGCTCGCCGTGACGACCACGGTGGCCTTTTATCTCGGTCTGGCCAACTGGATCGGGGCGTTCTACGTGGTGCGGTGCGAGGCCTGCCACCACCTGACGTTCAACTCGCGCAACCGCCCCCAGGCGTCGTGCCCGCAGTGTCGTCATCCGGTGCTGACCCATCCGATCCACGCGCTGACCCATCCGGGCAGCAGGTCCGATGTGCGCGTGGTCGGCGACCGGCTGCACTACTGAGCGGGCGTGCCGGCCGGGTCGTGGCCCGCCGCTGCGCGCAGGGCGCGCGCCAGGTCGGGCAGCCACGCGCGATCGGCGGGAACCCAAGGCAGCCCGTCGAGTTCGTCCGCCCCGACCCAGCGCAGCGCGCGGTGGTCGTCGGGTCGCGGGGTGCCGTCGGTGCGGGTGACGAGGTAGGCACGCAACGTCGTCGCCGCACTGAGCGCGACGTCGGCGCCCAGGCGCGCCCCCACGGTGACGCCGATGCCCAGCTCCTCGCGCAGTTCCCGGGTCAGGGCTTGGGCGTCGCTCTCCCCGTCGGCGACCTTGCCGCCCGGAAGCTCCCACAGCCCGGCCAGTTCCGGGGGCCGGGCACGCTGCGCGACGAGCAGGGCGGCGCCCGAGATCAGCGCCCCGGCAACGACGATCTGTGCGGGCATCGACGCCGACGGTACCGTCGAGAACATGGCTGTGTTAACCGATGACCAAGTAGACGCCGCACTGCCCGACCTCGACGGCTGGGAGCGCGCCGATGGCGCGCTGCGCCGCTCGATCAAGTTCCCGGCCTTCCTCGACGGTATCGACGCGGTGCGCCGGGTGGCCGAGCACGCGGAGGCCAAAGATCATCACCCGGACATCGACATCCGTTGGCGGACTGTGACTTTCGCATTGGTCACGCATTCCGAGGGCGGGATCACCGACAAGGATGTGCAGATGGCCCGCGAGATCGACGGACTGCTGGGCTAGCGGCGATCCAGACCATCGTCGCCAACGTGGCGACGATGTAGATCAGCCCGGCCCAGGCCAGGTACCAGGGCCGCGAGATCTCCCAGATGTTCGGCTGGGCGAAGCTGAGCAGCCACGGCACCCCGAGCAGGGTCAGCGCCAGCCAGCCCCAGCCGAGGATCCGCGCGCCGAGGCAGCCGGCCACTGGACCGTGCAGCAACCAGATCATCAGCGGGATCAACCACACCCAGTGGTGTGTCCACGAGATCGGCGACACCAGCAGCCCGAACAGCTGGACGATCACGATAGCCCCGAGGCGGTCGGAGGCCCCGCCGATCGCGCGCCACGCCAGCCACGTCAGCACCACGGTGACCAGGATCGCGGCCAGCACCGGCACCCCGAAGCCCGCGTCGTGGCCGAGGATCCGGGAGATCGCGCCGCGCCAGGACTGGTTGAACGATGTGGCGACCGGCCCGATCCGCTCGGCGTCGCCGAGCAACTCGGTGAAGTAGTAGCGGGCTTGTTCGCCGACGACCACCAGCGACACCGCGACCGTCGCGAAGAACACCACCGCCGAGAACGCCACCGCGCGCCAGCGCCCGGCTCCGAGGAAGTAGAGCCCCGACACCGCCGGGGTGAGCTTGATACCGGCGGCCAGCCCCACCAGCAGGCCCGACAGCCACCACCTGCTGCTGTACACCGCGGCCAGCACGGCCAGCACCAGCAGCACGTTGATCTGTCCGTAGTCGAAGGTGCTGCGCAGCGGTTCGGTCCAGATTCCGACCGCGGTCCACAGCATCGCGACACGGTGGCCGCCCACGCGGGCTGGGTCGTTGTCGAGCAGCCGCTGGCTGAGCCGCACCACGCCGTAGAGCGCGGCGATGACCCCCATCTGCCAGCAGGCCGCCACCAGCCCGAACGGCAGCAGCGTCAGCGGGTAGAACACCATGGCCGCGAACGGCGGATAGGTGAACGGCAGCGGGAAGTCCGGGGTCTGCTCGGCGTAGACGTAGTGGTAGAGGGTGCCGGGCTGATCCAGCGCTGCGGCACCGCCCACATAGACGTGCAGGTCGACGAAGTTCGCCCCGGTGGGCACGAGATAGGTCCACGCCAGCCGGGCCGCGATGCTGGCGATCAGCAGAACTGGGGCCGCGGCGGTCAGCCGGGTCACCAGTCGGGAACCTGACGTTGCCGGGGCGGATTGGGAAGCGTTTATGGGCCTGACTCTAGCGAGCGGTCACCGTCCGCCTTCACGTCCGTAACGGTTGAATAAATGCCACACGTGTCACTTGAGTAACTCCATTAACGCACTAGCTTCGGTGCAGGCGGGTCATTCCGTGCCATCCACGCCGTTACCGGCCTCGAAACTTGGGAGACTTCCATGCACCGCACCCGGAAAGTGTTTGCAACAACGATCATCGCTGCGGCAGGGGCGGTTTCGGCTGCCGTCGCGCTCAGCGCCTCGGCGGCCGCGCAGCCGGCGCCGGCCCCGGCTCCCGCGCCCGCTCCCGGGGTTCCCGGCCTGGACATGCTCCAGCAGCTGGCCAACCCGACAGCGGCCTCGAACCTCCTCCAGACGTTCGCCAACGCAATGAGCCCCGCGACCCCGACGACCCCGGCCACCGGCGCCGCACCCACGGCCACCGCCTCGGTCAGCCTGCCCCAGCCGGCCACCGCGCTTCCCGCGGCGGCCACTCCCGCGGCCCCTGCCGCGGCCCCCATGACGGCGCTGAACGGTCTGACCGATTCGCTGGGCGTGCCCGGCAGCCTGGTGTCGCTGATGCCCTCCGACCTCGGACTGGGCGGACTGCTCCCCGGTGGCGCAACCCCCACCGCCCCGGTCGCCACCGCCCCCGCCGCTCCGCTGGCTCCCGCCGCCCCGGTCGCCGCCCCGGTCGCACCGGTCGCACCGGCCGCTCCCGCGCCGGCACCGGCCACTGCACCGTTGACCCCGCCGATGAGCGCGCTGGCCGGGCTGCCCTGACCCGACTCCACGTCACCAGCCACATCAACGAAAGCATTGGGGGACCATGTCCACGACCAGGATGACGCTCACCACCCTCATCGCGGTGGGCTCATCGGCCGCGCTGCTCGGAGTGACCGGAGTCGCGCACGCCGACCCGGCCGCCGCACCGTTGCCGATCGACGGTCTGCAGGCCCCCGGTCTGCCGGCGGTGCAGAGCCTCGGCCCGGTGATCCAGCAGGCCGCCGCCGATCCCACCAATGCAGCCTCGATGCTGATGGCCGCCGCCGCGGCGTTCGCCGGTGACGCCGCGGCGCCGCGGCCCTCCCGTGACGTCGCGTCGGCGGTCAACCAATTCGTGATGCCGGTAGCCCATGTGCCCGCCGAAGGCGCGGTGCCGGGCACCCAGGCACATCTGCCCGCCGGGATCGACCCCGCGCACGCGGTGGGCCCGGCCCCCGAGGCGCTGGCGCAGGCGGCACCGGCACCCGAGGCCGCGCCCGCCCCCGCAGCGGTCGCACCAGC
>JAXHTL010000087.1:0-17561 GCA_034190095.1 Actinomycetota bacterium | reverse complement strand
CGAGGAGATCGGCAGCGAGGAGGCCGATCTCGAGGTGGTCGACGACGACGCCTCCGAGGTGACCGAGGACGACGCGCCCGCCGGTGGACAGGACGACGACGGCCCGGCCGATTCGGCCTCCACCACCACGACCGAGAGTGGCACGGTCGGCAAGACGTCCGGGAGCCCGACATCCACCGACTCGGACGACTCCGAGAGCGGATCCGACGCCGACGCGGCCTGACGGCTCAGGTTCGTCCGGCCCGTCCCGACAAGCCGAGGAGACCCATGGCGCGCATCGAACAGGCGGCGGGCTTCGCCGACATCCCCACTGCCGAGCTGGGGGAGGGCGATCGCGTCAATCTCGGTGTGGCCGGGATCATGTCCCGGCTGCCCGATGTGGCTGCCGCGGTCGGCGGGGTCACCGGTGCGCTGAATTCGGCCGGTGTGCTGCCCCGTCGCCTGATGGAACTCGTGCGGCTGCGCATCGCGTTTCACAACCAGTGCCGTAGCTGCATGTCGATCCGGTACCAGAGCGCGATCGACGACGGACTCACCGAGGACGCGGTTTGCGCACTCGAATCGCCTTCCGATGCAGCGGATCTGACTGATGCCGAACGTGCCGCGCTGCGGTTCGCCGACCTGTTCGCCACCGATCACCTCGCCATCGACGACGCGGTCTACGACGAGCTGCGCGGCCACTTCAGCGAGGACGCGCTGGTCGCCCTCGGCCTGCACTGCGCGTTGTGCGTCGGGCTGGGGAGGCTGGCCGCGACGTGGCACGTCGTCGACGACGTTCCCGAGGAGTTCCGCCGCGACGGCGGCGCGCTGCCGGCCCCGTGGGCGGGCGGCTCCTACGTCGCCTCCGGATAGGAGTCCGCCGACGTAGACTGGCCCATGGTGTCGAAAGATCTGTGGCTCAACGAGTCCGAGCAGCGAACGTGGCTGAACTACATGCGGGTCTACCATCGGCTCGAGTACGAGATGAACAGCCACCTGCAGTCGGAGTGCGGCTTGTCGCTCGGCGACTACACCGTCATGAACGCGCTGTCCCAGTACCCGGGGCGGCGGGCGCCGTTGACGGCGCTGGCGACCGCCATCGGTTGGGAGCGCAGCCGCCTGTCGCATCACCTGCAGCGGATGACCAAGCGCGGGCTGGTCGACCGTGTGCGCTCCGAAACCGACGGCCGCGTCACCGACGCCGCCCTGACCGCCGGCGGTTGGGAAACCCTGCGCCGGGCGGCGCCCCTGCACGTGGCGCGGGTTCGCAGCCTGTTCTTCGCCGATCTCAGCGGTGAACAGGAAGCCGACCTCGCCGACATCCTGTCCACCGTCTACGAGACCATCCTGCGGGCCGGCACGCTGCCGCGTCCGGACCTCTAGACCTGCTCCGCGCCGCCGTCGGCGAACAGTTCCGCGCCGGTCACGAAACTACTTTCGTCGGAGGCCAGAAACAGCACGACGGAGGCGATCTCGGAAGGCTGGCCTATCCGCCCCATCGGCACCGTCGCCCGCTGTTGTTCCAGTAGCGCAGCCTGCTGTCCCGCTGGAGCCAGTTCTTTGAGCCCGCGAGTCTCGATCGGGCCGGGTACCACAGTGTTCACCCGGATCTTGCGGTCGGCCAGTTCAGCCGCCCACGTTCGGCCCAGCGACCGAATCGCGGCTTTCGATGCCGCATAGGCACCGAACGAGGGCGTACCACGCGACGCTGCGGTCGAGCCGGCGAGCACGACGGAGGCCCCTTCGTTCAACAGCGGCAGCACGCTCTGGATGGTGAACACGGTGCCGCCGATGTTCCTGTTCAGGGTGTCGGCGAGGTGTTCGGCGGTCTCCTCCTCGAGGGTGGCGAATTCGCCTCCGCCGGCGTTGGCAAACACGACGTCGAGGCCCCGCCCGGACGATTCGATGGTCCCGACAAGGTTTTTCAGATCTGCGGCGCTGGTGATGTCGCTGCGCACCCCGGTCGCCGCCGCGCCGATCGATGCGGCGGCCTCGTCCACTCCGGCCTGCTGCCTGCCGGTCAGAAAGACGTGCGCGCCCTCCGCGGCGAGGCGCTGTGCCGTGGCCAGTCCGATGCCTGACGTTCCCCCGGTCACCAGTGCGGTCTTGCCGTCCAGTTGTCCCATGGTGTGCTCCTTTGTCTGTGAAGGTGTCCACCCGGCAGAACTACGTGACATGTCACGCTATTCCCATGTCGAGGCTCAGAAGGCGCCCGCGGCCAGTAATCGGCAGGCCGTCTCCAGGTCGGCCAGCGCCTCCTGGGCGCTCAACGCGCCGCCCACGGTCCAGGTCATCACGCCGAACGCGGCCTGTTGGATGAGCCGGGCGCGACGCACCTGCTCGGGATCGGCCACCCCCACGCCGGCGGTCCGCACGATGAGGTCACGCAGCGTCGGGTCGTCCTCCGCGGCGCCGGACTGCGCCCGCACGATCTGGGTCGAGGTGATCATCGCGTGCGCAAGGTGTTTGTACCGCAACAGATTACGGCATGCGGTCACCATCAGTGCGGTGATGTCGTCGACGGCGTTGCCGGTGGGCTCCGGCGGCCGGAACCGCGCCACCTGATCGGTGAGCACCGCGGCGAAGATGTGGTGTTTGGACGGGTAGTAGCGGTAGAGCGTGCGCAGCGCCACGCCGGCCTCGGTGGCGATCTCGCGGGCGTGGATGTGGTCGAGCTCGCGAACCGCGCCCAGCCGCGCTGCGGCGGCCAGAATGGTGGCCCGCCGGCTTTCCTGCTCATCGCTGGCCGGACGCGCGGGTGCCCGGCGCTCGCCGATCCGCGCCACCCGACCAGTATCGGGCGCGCCCCGGCCGGTGTCCGCCCGGTACCGATCAGTGGGACCGGGCCCGACCGGGACCGCGCCCACGGGCGACGATGAACCGATGTCCTACGCGAAATACGGCCCATGGGCGGTGATCGCCGGCGGGTCGGAGGGGGTGGGCGCCGAGTTCGCCCGGCTGCTGGCCGGCGCCGGCGTCAACCTGGTGCTCATCGCGCGAAAACCCGATCCACTGCACGCCACCGCGCTGACATGCCGCCAACTCGGTGCCGAGGTCCGGACGCTGGAGCTCGATCTGACGGCCCCCGACGCCGTGGCGAGCGTGCTGGCCGAGACCGACGGGCTCGAGGTGGGCCTGTTGATCTACAACGCCGGGGCCAACACCTGCAGCGCGGAGTTCCTCGACGGCGACCTCGCCGACTTCGGCCGGGTGCTCGACCTCAACGTGGTGACGATGATGGGGTTGGTGCAGCACTACGGGCGGTCCATGCGGGAACGCCGCCGCGGCGGCATCCTGTTGGTGGGGTCGATGGCCGGCTATCTGGGATCGGTGCGGCACACCGTCTACGGCGGGGTGAAAGCGTTCGGGAGGATCTTCGCCGAGGGGCTGTGGCTGGAGCTGCGCGACCACCAGGTCGACGTGCTGGAACTCGTGCTCGGGGTCACCCGCACACCGGCGATGCAGCGGGTCGGCCTCAACTTCGACGTCCCGGGTCTGCGGGTGGCCGAACCGGCGGAGGTGGCCAGGGAAGGGCTGGACCGGCTGCCCCACGGGCCGGTGCACGTCGCCGGGGGCAACGCAGACGACGTCGAGCGGCGCAACGATGCCGACCGCGCCAAGGTGGTGGCCGGCACCCACCGGATGATGCAGCGGTTACTCGGCGCCGACTGAGGACGCGGTGAGCGCCCGCCTGATCCGGGCGGCGGCCGCCCCCACCAGGGAGCGCTCCCGGTGCGTCACACGATCTGCGGTGGTGACGATCCCGACCGATGCCCGGCCCCCGACGGTGGCGGCCACCGCAACCAACCCGGCGGCGTAGTCGCCGTCGCAGACCACCGCAGCGGCGCGGGCCCGGTGCAGCTCACGCCACCACCGCGGCCCGGGCGCAAAGCCAGACCGGCCCTGGTCGAGCTCGGTGGCGGCCTCCTCGGGTGCGAGGCCGGCCAGTGCGGCGATGCCCAGCGCCAGGTCGTGTGCGGGCCTGCGCATGCCGACCGCGGTGGGCACCCGGGCCGACATCGACCCGCCGAGCTTGTCCAGATGCACGATGTCGCCACGGTCGAGCACCCCCAGGTGCACGACGGCTCCGGTGCGCATCAGCAGTTCGTGCAGCGCCGGAGCCGCCGCCGCGCGGATCCGGATATCGCCGGCCGGGTCGACGGGCCACGGCAGCGCCCGCAGCCCGAGCCCGTAGCCCCGTGCGCAATGGGTCAACCAGTCCAGCCGGACCAGCTGGTCGAGGATGCGGTGTGCCGAGGATCGGGGCAGGCCGGTGCGGGCGGCGATCTCGTCGAGTGTCAGCAGCTCGGTGCCGCCGCCGAAGCAGTCGATGATGACGGTGAAGCGGTCCAGCATCGACGACGGCGGGATGCCGGACAGTGTCGCAGTCATCCACCACCTCGCCCGTCGATAACGAGAATTGATTCTACTAACGGTGAGGCTAGCGGTCCCGATCACCGGGACGCAAGCACCGACCGGGCGCCCGAACCGTTACAACGACACGGTGCGGATCGGACTGTCCACCCCGGTGGTGATGCAGCTGCCCGGGGTGTCCTCCGCCTGGGAGCAACGGGCCGGCCCCGACGATCTCGCGCGGATCGCGCGCACCGCCGACGAGCAGGGGTTCGACCATCTCACCTGCGCCGAACACGTCGCCGTACCCGCCGCCGACGCCGGCCGCCGCGGATCGACCTACTGGGATCCGCTGTCCACCTTGAGTTTTCTGGCGGCCCACACCAGCCGGATCCGGCTGACCACCGCCGTGGTCGTGCTGGGCTATCACCACCCGCTCGAGATCGCCAAACGCTACGGCACCCTCGACCGGCTCAGCGGCGGGCGTCTGGTGCTCGGCGTCGGGGTGGGTTCGTTGGCCGCCGAGTTCGACCTCCTCGGCGCGGTGTTCGACGGGCGCGGTGAGCGCGCCGACGAAGCCATCGTGGCGCTTCGGGAATCGCTGTCGAACACCGAGCCCCGGTTCCACGGCGACTTCTACCGGTTCGACGGGTTCGCGCTGCAGCCCTGCGCTGTCCAGCCCCGGGTTCCGATCTGGGTCGGCGGGCGCACCCAGCGCTCCCTGCGCCGGGCGGTCGAGCTCGGCGACGGGTGGATGCCGTTCGGCCTCGGGGCCACTCAGTTGAGCGCGATGCTGTCGAAGGTGACCGCGCCGGCCGGCTTCGATGTGGTGTTGCCGACCGGCCGGGCCGTCGACCCGCTGGCCGACCCCGTCGGCACCCGGGCCCGGCTCTTGGAACTACACGCCGCCGGAGCGACGGCGATCACCTGCACGGTCACCGCCCAGTCGGTCACGCACTATTGCGAACAGCTCTGTGTTGTCAAGGAATTGGCCGACGCGATCACCGAGGAGGGTCAGTGAGCGACGAACGTGTCGACGCGCTGGAACGCCGGATACAGGCGCTGGAGGACGAGCGTGCCATCGCCCGTCTGATCGCCTCCTACGGGCCCCTGGTCGACGTCGGCGACTCCGGGCGGGTGTCCGCGCTGTGGTCGACCGACGGTGGCTACGACGTCGGCGACTGGGTGATGTCCGGGCGTCACGAGATCGCCGCCATGGTCGAGTCGCAGGCCCACCAGGGACTGATCAGTCGGGGATGCTGCCACTTCTTCGGTCCACCGGTCGTCACCGTCACCGGGGATTCGGCGGTGGCGGTATGCGAATCGATCCTCGTGGTGCGCAACCGAACCCGCGGCTACGAGATCGCACGTGCCGGTGTGCATCTGCTGCGGCTGCGCCGGGGTGAGACCGGCTGGGAGATCAGCGATCGGATCGCCCGGCAGCTCGACGGCAGCGGGCGGGCCGGCGATCTGGTCGAAGCCGGGCTGGCGGGGCCGCTGCGGTGAGCGGGTCGCTGCAGGGCAGGGTCGCACTGGTCACCGGCGCGGGGGCGGGAATCGGTGCAGGGATCGCCCGGCGCTTCGCCGACGAGGGGGCCCGGGTCGTGGTCGCGGAGTTCGACGCCGTCGCCGGGGCGGCGGTGGCCGACGACATCGGGGCACTGTTCGTCGAGACCGACGTGGCCGAGCGGGATCAGGTGGAGAACGCGGTCGCGGTGGCGGTCGACGAATTCGGCGCACTGGACATCCTGGTGAACAACGCATGGGGTGGCGGGACCATCAGCCGGGTGGAGGCCAAGACCGGCGAGCAGTTGGCACACGGCATGGCGGTGGGGTACTACGGCCCGTTCTGGGCGATGCGCGCAGCTTTCGACCACATGAAGCGACGCGGCTGGGGCCGGGTGGTCAACTTGTGCAGCCTCAACGGCGTCAACGCGCACATGGGTTCGCTGGAATACAACGCCGCCAAGGAGGCGCTGCGCGCCCTGACGCGCACCGCCGCACGGGAGTGGGCGCCGACCGGGGTGACCGTCAACGCGATCTGCCCCGCCGCCAAGAGCCAGGCCTTCCTGCGGGCGATGGCCGACTATCCCGGGATGGAGGAGCTGGCCGACGCGGCCAATCCGATGGGCCGGATGGGCGATCCGTACGACGACATCGCACCGGTGGCGGTGTTTCTGGCCGGCGAGGGTTCCCGCTACATGACCGGCAACACGGTCTTCGTCGACGGCGGCAGCCACATCAACGGCGTCGCCTGGGCGCCCGACCTCGGGCCGTGACGCTCGGGCGGTGCAGGCGCGACGCTGTTCTCAGGCGCAGTCGCGGTCGGACGACGCGGAGGTGCGGTCCTGACCGCCGACGCTGCGCGGGGTCAGCAGTTCGGCCAGGCCGTATCGGCTGACCAGGTCGACGTCCTCGGACTCGGGCTCCGTCGTGCGCTTCGGTGCGGGCTGACGATCGGTGCCCAGGTACAGCTCGGTGGCGGCCTTCGCCTGGAACATGCCGATCACCGCTTCGTTGTGTCGCTCCGTGCCGAACCGGGTCAGCGCCGCGTTGAGCTTGGTGTCGATGTAGTCCAGGGTGTGCTCGGCCTGATGCAGCGCGCGGGTGTCCTCGCGGGCGTCCTCCCGCTGCACCTGGGCCTTTCGCCGATCGTCGAGACAGCGCAGCGAGATCGCGCCGAAGGCGGCCGAGAGCACCGGGACGAACAGCACCGTCGCGGCCACCCCCAGTGAGCTGTCGAAGGTCAGCGCGGCGGCGATGCTCAACGCCACCAGCAGTCCCAGCAGGCCCAGCAACACTGTGGTGGGTGACGCGGCGGCCACCCGGTCCCCGGCCGCGCGTGCCAGCGGGGCCAGCTTGGCGGAGACGGCTGCGGCCTGCCGGGCCGCAGCGCGGCCCCATTGCGGTTTGGGCCGGGGGGTTGCCGGCGGGGGAGCGTCGGTTCCAGGCGCCGGCGGTGCGTCCGCCGCGGGCGGCGGTGGCGCATCGCCCGCGGCAGCCGGCCCGGGGCGCTCGTCGTCGGCGGTCGGCTGCGTTTCGGAGGGTTGGCCCATGAGGCCATTGTTGCCTGAGTGACCGGTGATTCTGTGGAGGCGATGCGGCCTCGTCGGGATGTTCCTCGCCGAAGTGCGCGGGCCGGTCAGTATCCGCTGGCCGCCCACGCGCCCGGTGGATACGGCGGCACCCGGTCGGCCAGTGCGCCGTCGGTGACCGTGCACAACGTGTCCGAGATCGTTCCGGCATCGGCCAGCATCGTCACGGTGGGTTCGTCGTCGCCGGTGTCGTCCCCGACCCTGGCCACGACCACGTGCCAGAAGTAGCCCTCGCCGCCGTGCTCGTACCAGACGAACCACCGATCGCCCAGGTGACCGGCGCGGATGAGCCGACGGGACGGCAGGTCCGCGTCCGTCACCGCGTCTCCGGCGTTGAACGACGCCCCACGCTCGGCCATCGGGGGCAGTGCCGAACGCAGTGCCGGCGGCAGCTCCGTCAGCCCGGCCACCTCCTGCACGTGCGTGGTCAGCGCGCACCCGGTGTCCGGGATCGCACGCCCCGGAGCCGCTGCACACACGGCCGCTGCAACGGTGATCAGAACGGCGGCGACGGTTCTCATCCTCGGCCGGCCGTCGTGCGTCCCACGGCGGCGCGCACCGGATCGGTCGGCGCGGTCACGGGCTGGGTCGCCCGGCGCCCGCTAGAACGGGCTGCTGTTGGACTGCCACTTGGCCTCTTCGGGGCGTGGCCCGAACCGGCGCTCGTAGTCCTCGTGCATCCGGGCCTGCTGCTTGCGCTTGATCACGTCGACGAGGTTGGGGTCCAGGCCGTGCTGGGCCAGGCGGTGCCGCCGCCAGGGCTTGTTGAGCGCGAGTGCCATCAGCAGTGCCCAGACATAGATCGGCACCGTCATCTCCAGATGCATATAGAGGTTGACCGGGATCAGCCAGAACGGCGCGAGGACGAACAGCGGTGGGATCGCGTACCGGATCATGTGCCTGCGCACCGCGCCGTGCCCGGCGAGGTCCTCGGCCACCCAGCGCTGCATCGACTTCGGCAGCCGCCGTCCGTAGATGTAGGTCAGGCGCTGCCACAGGTTCGGCGTGGAGGCGGTCATGGATGCTCCTTCGGTGGGCGGTTCAGCTCTGCAGTGCGCCGGCGGCCAGGGCGGCGGTGTTGATTCGGGTCAGCGCGTCGCGCAGGCGCTCCAATTCTGCGAGATCGACGCCCAGACGCGCCACCACGGCGGCCGGGATGCCGGTGGCCCGCGCGCGCAGCGCGGTTCCCGCCTCGGTGAGGGCCACATCGGTGGCCCGCTCGTCGGTGGCATTGCGGGTGCGGGTGATCAGCCCGAGCGTCTCGAGGCGCTTGAGCATCGGCGAGAGGGTGGCCGAATCCATCTGCAGTGTCGCGGCGATCCGTTTGACCGACAGCGGCTCCCGGCTCTCCCGCGATCTGTGGTGGTCCCACATCGCCAGCATCACCAGGTACTGCGGATGGGTCAGCCCCAGCGGCTCCAGCAACGGCCGGTAGACGGCAAGCACCGCCCGGTTGGTCACGGCGAGCGCGAAACAGACCTGTTGCTCCAAAGAGAGCGGATCGGCACTCGTCGGCGCGGCCATACATTAGATAGTGCCCTAATAGTTAGGTAGCTAGCAAGGTGACGACGGCCATAGCAGCGGCCCCGGCGCCGCCGGCAGGCCCGTCGCCTGACGCAGCTCGTCGAACGCCGCCTCGATCTGCTCGGTGAACGACTCGGGGTCGGGCAGGGTCCGCGCGCAGCCGAACACCGCGAAGTTCAGCTTGTCGGCGTAACTCCACACGGTGATGTTGATGCCCGCCGCGTACTTGATGTGGCCGCAGGAGATGAAGTTCTCGACGCCCATCCCGCCGAAGTAGCGCTTCTCCCGCGGCCCCTTCACGTCGGACACGATCACCGCACCGTTGAGCCGTGGGCCCATCAGGCGGGCCAACCTGAGCATCGGGCGCAGCAGGACCGGCGGAGCCAGGTCGAACCATTCCTCCCGCTGTACCGGGCGGGCATCCACGCTGGCCTTCACCACCCTGGTCTGCACGGTCGCCGCGCGCAGCCGCGCGAGCGGGTCGGCGACATCGGTCGGGAGGGTGAATGTCCGGTTGGTCGCTGTCGTCCCCCACAGCCGGGTGTCGCCCTCCCGCGTGACCTTGGCCGCCGAGTTGGCCACGATGGGACGGTCGAAGGGCCGGCCGTCCTCGGCCAGATACCGGCGGATCGCCCCGGCCACGACGGCGAACACCACCGCGTTCACCGTGCCCGACGTCGCCTTCGACATCGCCTTGACGTCATCGAGCGGGACCGTCGCCCAGCAGAACGACCGGCCCGGCGTCAACGCGCCGCGCCAGGGCAGCACGGGTTGGTCGCGCAGCATCGAGGGTGGATGCGGCAGCGCGACACGCTCGCGTTCGCGGTGTCCCCGCCGCATGGCACCGAGCCGTCGCGGCACCTGATGGCGCACCTCATCCCAGAGCGCACGACCGGCCCCGCGCAGGGCTTCGGTGTCGCTGAGCTGCTCGGGCGGGCGCGGAATCGCCGGCGTGACCGGGCTGCCCTCCGGTTCGGGCCGTGACAGCAGGCCCAGCAGTTCCACGAACCGCGCGCCGTCGGCGAGGGCGTGGTTCATCTTCAGCACTGCGACGACCTTGGTGCCCTGGTAGCCCTCGACGAACAGCACCTCCCAGGGCGGCCGGCCCGGCGGGATCGGTTCACCAGCGGTCTGGCTGATCAGCTCGCACAGCTGAGACTTGCTCCCTGGATCCGGTAAGACCTTGTGCCGCAGGTGGTTACGTACGTCGAACTGCCGATCGGTGATCCACACCGGGCGGCCCAGGCCGAAGGGGACCGAGCACACCCGCCACCGCATCTGGGGGAGTACGGCCACGGCGTCGGTCAGCACCCGGGCCATCCGTTCGAACCGGAAACCTCGACTCGACGCCTCGTCGAACACCGCGATCTTCAGGGTGTGCTGCGGCTCGATCGGTTCGTCGAGAATGAAGGTGGTGTCGCTTCCCGAGAGCCTGATGCCGTCGATGTTCTTGCGGGCCGGTCGCTTCGATCTCATGGGTCGCCTCCTCCGCGTGGGCCGGCATCGGGCGCCCGCCTGCGGACCATCCAGGGTGATCTGCGTCACAATAAGGGTAGCGATTCCGGCTGGTCCGCGGCGGGGAGTTGGCCCGAAGCGGGCAGGGACCAAAGTCACTTCTCCCGCAAAACCATGGCGGATGTGACGTGGGCCACATTACGCTGGCGTCGCAGCGCCCGGACCGGGGACTGCGCAGCCATTCGCATGCACGAGGTGCCATCCACAGGGGTTTCGCTGTGACCGACGACGACCGGACCGCCCTTCGCCCGGGTGACTTCACCGGTCGGTGGCGCCCCGATCTGCTGAGGCGGATGCTGACGGCGGCAGGCCCCCTCTACAACCTGTACTTCCGCTCCGAAGTGCGTGATGTCGAGAGGGTTCCGCCGGGTGGGGTGCTGGTTGTGTCGAACCACTCCGGCGGCATTCTCGCCCAGGACGTTCCGGTCTTCTGGCTGGGCTTCTTCAAGGAGTTCGGGTTCGAGCGCCCCGTGTACACGTTGATGCACGATCTGCTGCTGCAGGGGCCCGTGGTGCCGGTCTTCACCCGGATGGGCATGCTGCGCGCCAACCGCGACAATGCCGTCAGGGCGTTGCGCTCGGGTGCCGTGGTCATCGTGTTCCCCGGCGGTGACTACGACGCACTGCGTCCCACCGCGCAGCAGCACGTCATCGACTTCGACGGCAGAACGGGCTACGTGACCACCGCGCTGGAGGCCGGAGTGCCGATCGTTCCCATGGTGTCGATCGGGGGCCAGGAGACGCAGTTGTTCCTGACCCGCGGCCGGTGGCTGGCCCGCCGGCTCCGCCTCAAGCGCCTGACCCGGGCCGAGGAGGTGGCGGTGTCGGTGGGGGTGCCGTTCGGGCTGAGCGTGGGAGCGGTGAACCTCCCGCTGCCGGCAAAGATCGTCACCCAGGTGCTGGAGCCGATCGACATCGCGGCCGAATTCGGCGACCAGCCCGACGTCGCGGCGGTCGACGAGCGTGTCCGCACGTCGATGCAGGCGGCCCTGGACGAGCTGGCCGCCCAGCGGCGCTTCCCGATACTGGGGTGATCGCCATGACCGCCGCGCCGCGCTCTGTCGCCCTCCGCGCCAACGACATCCGTGACGCGGTGCGCGCGCTGGTGGGCGCGCGGCTGGTGGTGGGCCTGCGGCCGGACAAGTATGTGCGGATGGCCGCGGCCGTTCGCCGCGCCGGATTCTCGAACACGGTCGGCATCGCGGTGTCGGCGCGCCGCTGCCCCGACCAGCCCGCGCTGATCGACGAGCTCGGTGTGCTGAGCTACCGCGAACTGGACACCCGGGCCAACGCTGTCGCGGCGGCTCTGCAGCGGCTTGCCACCGGCGTGCCGCGCACGGTCGGCATCATGTGCCGCAACCACCGCGGCTTCGTCGACGCCCTGGCCGGTGCCGAGCGGGTGGGCGCCGACGTCCTGCTGCTGAACACCTCCTTCGCCGGGCCCGCGTTGGCCGACGTCGTGGCCCGGGAGCGACCCGACGTGCTGATCTACGACGAAGAGTTCGGTGCCGCAGTCGAGTTCGCAGCCGAACTCCGACCCGAACTCGTCCGGATCGTCGCCTGGACCGATGACCCCGCCGGCCATCCACACACGCTCGAGACACTCATCGCGCGCCATGCCGGACAGCGGCCGCATCGTGGCGGCCGCCGTAGCCGGGTGGTCCTGCTGACGTCGGGCACCACCGGAACGCCCAAAGGGGCACGGCGCGCGGCCGGGGGCGGCGGGACCGAAGGGCCGGCGATCCTGGGACGGTTGCCCTGGCGAGCCGAGGAGACGACCGTCGTCGCCGCTCCGCTGTTCCACGCCTGGGGTTTCGGGCAACTCATCATGGGCACCATGCTGTCCTGCACTCTGGTGGTCCGGCGCACCTTCGACCCGGCGGCCACAATGGAACTCGTCGATCGCTACCAGGCCACCGGCCTGAGTGTGGTACCGGTCATGCTGGACCGGATCATGGAGCTGCCGGAGGAGGTGCGAAACCGGTTCAGCGGGCGATCGCTGCGTTTCGTCACCGCCGCCGGTTCGCGGATGCGCCCCGACGTCGTGACCGCGTTCATGGACCGGTTCGGCGACGTCGTCTACAACAACTACAACGCCACCGAGGTCGGCGTCATCGCCCTGGCCGGGCCGCAGGATCTGCGCGCCGCCCCCGACACCGCCGGAACGCCGATGCCGGGCACCGAGATCCGCATCCTCGACCAGGCCCGGCGGTCGCTGCCGCACGGTCAGGTCGGCGCCATCTTCGCCCGCACCACAACGCAATTCGAGGAATACACCACGGGGCAGGTCAAAGACGTCGAGGACGGTTTCATGGCCACCGGTGACATCGGGTACCTCGACGCGGCCGGCCGGCTGTTCGTCGTGGGCCGTGACGACGAGATGATCGTCTCCGGCGGCGAGAACGTGTACCCACTGGAGGTGGAGCAGGTGCTCGCCAGCCATCCCGCCGTCGCCGAGAGCGCGGTCCTCGGCGTCGACGACGAGCGGTTCGGCCAGCGGCTGGCCGCCTTCGTGGTGCTCGAACCCGGCGCTTCGGTCAGCCGGGAGGCGCTCAAAGCGCATGTGCGCGAGCAGCTGGCCAACTACAAGGTTCCCCGGGATGTGGTCGTGCTCGACGAGCTGCCCCGCAACGCCGTGGGCAAGATCGTGCGCGCAGACCTCAAGGCCCGGCTCGTCGGAGTGTGACGGCGCCGCCGCGGGGTCAGGTCTCCAGATCGGCCAGATCGACCAGACCCGACTGCACCAGCGCCTCGTCGACGAACTGCTGCACCGCCTTGGAGCGGAAGAAGGCGGCGTGCCCGCCGTGATACCAGACGATCTCGGGTCTGCCCCAGTGTTCCCAGATGCGAACCGCGTGTGAGCGCGGATGCACGATGTGGTCGGCGATCCCGGCGTAGACGAATCGGCCCTGCACCGGGACGCGGGGCTGCATCGACAGCGGGGACAGCATCCGGCCCAGGGGCTCGGCCCGGACCAGCATCTGCTGGCGCGGGTCGTCGTCGGAGAAACCCGCGTGGTACTCGAACACCTTCACCAGGTCGATCACCGGCACACCGAGGATCGCGCAGGTGATGCCGTCGTCGAGACTGGCCACCAACGAGGTGATGTAGGCACCCAGCGACATGCTGTTGAGCCCGATCGGCGAGCCCGGGTCCTGGGAGCGGATCCAGGACAGCAGGCGCCGCACGTCCCACACCGCCTGGGCCGTGGCGTGGACGTTGTCGAGCAGGTTTTCGCTGGGGAATGCCACCCCCTTGGGAAGTCCCCGCTTGCGCGGTCCGTGCAGGGGCAGCACCGGCAGCGCCACGTTCAGCCCGAGGTTCTCGTGCAGGTGCCAGGCGCGAAACAGTCTCAGATCGATCTCGGCACGGCCCATTTCGCTGCCGTGCAGACACACCACCCAGGGGCGTGGCCGGTCGTGCCGCAGGACCAGCGCGTATTCCCGTTGGTTCGCGGTGTAGCTCTGCCACCGCTCGGCGCCCGGCTCGTCCGGGGCCGGGGCGTATCCGCTGTCGAAGGACAGGCGCTCGTGGGCGCGGTTCCCCTCACCGGCCTTCTTGATGCTGACCTCGGTCAGCGGTGGCGGCGCCACCAGGAACGCTTCAGGATGGTCGAGCCAGCCACGGTCGCCGTAGAACTCCACCGCGGCGGCGACCTCACGCTCGACGCGCTGGAACACCTCCAGTTCGGGGAAACCGCGGAACGCCCGGAAGGCTGTGACGACCACTTCGTCGAGCAGGGCGTGTGCGGCCAGCACCGGCGACGGGCGCACCACGGGCAGGTGATCGACCGACTCGCCGCCGAGGTAGCGCGTCCAGGTCTGGGCGTAGAACCTGCCCGCCCGTGCGAACGGACCCACGACCTGCGCAAGAGACCCGGCGCCCGGGATGCTCAAACCGTTCCCGGGCGGCGTCTGCCGACCTGCGTCGCCCCGTTGCGGAGCTGTCATGCACGGCAGCCTAGGAACTGCTCTCGACACTGCGCCAGGGTCTTTCGTCCCTCGCCGGGAGCCGGCTCAGAGGGCGCCGTCGAGCCAGCTCCGCAGCGCGGCCAGCGGCGCCGCCCCGGACTGTCGGGCCAGCACGCGGCCCCCGTCGAGCAGCAGCAACGTGGGGACAGCCTGCACGTGGAACCGCTGCGACAGCTGGGGGGCGTTGTCCACGTCGACCTTGACGAGCTTCAGCGAGCCCGCACGCTCGGTGGCCAGCTGCTCCAGTGCCGGGCTCAGCGTCCGGCAGGGCCCGCACCACGTCGCCCACAGATCGACCAGTACCGGCACCGACGAGCCCTCCGCGACATCGGCGAAGTCGGAATCGACGGCCGTGACGATCCAGGGCAGCCAGCTCTGGCACCGGCCACAGCGCGGTTTGCCCCGTCCGCCGGACGGAACGCGGTTGCGCTGACCACACTGTGGGCAGGCGACGGTGTTGCTCGTCATGGAGTGATTATCGGGCAATCCGGCGGCCCGGTGGGTGAAGATCGGAGTCGACCAGCGGGACTTCGAGTCGAGGATGGCCCGATGAAGCGTGTGACGCGAGATGTCGACCCCGCCGAGGCAGGTGATCTGCTGGCCCGGGTGCCGCGGGCGTGCGCGGCGTTCGCCGGCGACGGTGAACCGCGAGTCGAGCCGGTCACCGTCGTGCTCACCGAGGATCGCTGCCTGGTCGGGATACCGGTGGGGGCCGCGGCGCCCGAGGCCGACGCGGAGGTGGTGCTGCTGGTCGACGAGGGCGCCCAGTTCTTCGAGCTGCGAGCCGTCTACCTGCGCGGGCACGCACGGCCGGCCGAGGCTCCACCATGTCCGCCGGATGGCTTGCGGTGGTTCTCGATCGAACCCACCCGGACGGCGGCCTGGGACTACGGGCGAATGAGGTACGTCGACGATGAGACCTGACGACCCGGCGGCGGTGAGCGCCATCGGGCATGCGATGGTCGCGCGGATCGCCACGCTGTCGCGTACCGGGCGACCGCACGTCAACCCGCTCTACTTCGTCTACCACTCCGGGACGATCTATCTGGGCACGACAGACCGGACCCTGGCCGCCCGCAACGTCGCCGCCAATCCCCGGGTGAGCCTCCTGTTCACCGCCGACGGCGCCGAGCCCGGGCAGTCCCTGCTGCGCGTGCGGGGCAACGCGAGGTTGCGGGTGGAGCCAGACCTGTTCCGGTGGTACGCAAGACGGGACACCCGCAAATACATCCTCACCCTGCCTGGGCTCGTCGACATGGTCCGGCATGCCCGGCTGCTGCCCGTCATGCGGCACTACCTGGCCGCCGGAGACAAGGGCCGCCGCTGCGTGATCGAGGTGCAACCGACGGACGCGGAGTTCCTGGCTTCGCCGGGCTGATCCGAAAAGTGTTTCACCACAGCGACCTTCGGTGTCAGGCGCACCGGCGGTCCCCGCGTTCAGTTCGTGTTGGCTGCGGGGCGTGCCGTGAAATATGCCCCGAGTCGCGACGTTCGGCTTCGCCGCCGGATCGGGTCGGCAGCCGGCGGTGGCTGCTAGCGTGGTCAGCGGATCCAACGCGGGAGAGGGCGCCATGGCGAGTTCACTGACACTCATCCAACAGCAGCTCAAGCACCTCGGTGAGTCGGGGCGCGCGGTGAAGCGTCTCGTCGAGACCGGGGTGCTGGACCTCAAGGATCTGAGCGGCACGGTGCAGGGTGCCAAGCTCGTCCGCTTCTACGGACCTCAGGCGACGATGGCCATTCAGGGCGGTCGCCGGTTTCCCGACCAGCCGGCGGTGGTCGATGAGCGCGGAACGCTGACCTACAAGCAGGTCGACGACCAGTCCTGGGCATTGGCCCACGGGCTGCGCGGGCTCGGCGTCACCGAGGGCTCCGTGGTGGGGCTGTTGTGCCGAGACCACCGCGGTCTGCTGATCGCGATGGCCGCCTGCGGAAAGATGGGCGCCCGGTTGGTACTGATGAACACCGGGTTCGCCAAACCGCAGTTCGCCCAGGTCTGTGAGCGCGAGAAGGTCACCGTGGTGATGCACGACAGCGAGTTCGTCGGCCTGCTCGACGCCCTGCCGCCCGGCCTTCCGCGCATCCTGACCTGGGTGGACGACGGCGCGGAACTGCCCGAGGGTGCGCAGACCCTCGACGAGATCATCGCGGCGAACCGCACCGATCCGTTGCCCCCGCCGAGCAAGCCCGGCGGCTCGGTCATCCTGACCAGCGGTACCACCGGGCTGCCGAAAGGCGCTCCGCGGGACACGGTGTCACCGCTGTCCACGGCGCAGATCGTGGACCGGATTCCGTTTCCCCGCAAGGGCACAATGGTCATCGTTTCGCCGATCTTCCACAGCACCGGCTGGGCCACCTACACGGTGGGCGCTGCGTTGGGCAACAAGGTGGTGACCGCCCGGCGGTTCAAGCCCGAAGCCACCCTGAAGTTGATCGCCGACCACAGGGCAGACATGCTGGTCGCGGTCCCGACGATGCTGCACCGGATGGTCGAACTCGGCCCCGAGGTTCTCGCCAAATACGACACCTCCTCGCTGTCGGCGATCGTCGTCGCCGGGTCGGCGCTGAGCCCCGATCTGTCCACCCGGGTGCAGGACACCTTCGGCGACGTCCTCTACAACATGTACGGCTCGACCGAATGCGCCATCGCCTCGGTCGCCAACCCCGCCGAGCTGCGGCGCGCACCGGGCTCGGCGGGACGTGCCCCGGTGACCTGCGAGGTCGTGCTGTACGACGAGAACGACCAGCGGGTCAAGGGCGCCAACCGCCGCGGCCGGATCTTCGTGCGCAACGGCGCGCCGTTCCAGGGGTACACCGACGGCCGCAACAAACAGATCATCGACGGCTACATGTCCAGCGGCGACATGGGTCACTTCGACGAGGACGGGCTGCTGTTCGTCGACGGCCGTGACGACGACATGATCGTCTCCGGTGGCGAGAACGTCTTCCCGCAGGAGGTCGAGAACCTGCTCGAGGAGCGCGACGACATCGCTGAGGTCGCGGTGGTGGGTGTCGACGACGTGGAGTTCGGGAAGCGGTTGCGCGCCTTCGTGGTACCCGAGCCCGGCGCCGGACCGGACGCCGCGGAGATCAAGCAGTTCGTCAAGGACAACCTGGCCCGCCA
>JAXHTL010000086.1:0-17564 GCA_034190095.1 Actinomycetota bacterium | reverse complement strand
CTCGTCGGGGGAGCGCACGTCGACCAGGTTCTTGGCGCCGATCGCGGCGATCACGTCGTCGCGGAACGCGCGGATGCTGCTGTCCGGTTCCTTGGCCGAGTAGCTGGTCTGCGGACGGCTGACGGCCTCGGTGGACAGCGGGCGCGCGTCGAGCTCCCATTTCTTGCGGCCGCCGTCGAGCAGCTTGACGTCCTGATGCCCGTAGAGCTTGAAGTACCAGTAGGCGTAGGCGGCGAACCAGTTGTTGTTGCCGCCGTACAGGATCACGGTGTCGTCATTGCCGATGCCGCGTTCGGAGAGCAGCTTGGAGAACTGCTGGGTGTCGACGAAATCGCGCTTGACCGCATCCTGCAGGTCGGTCTTCCAGTCCAGCTTGACCGCACCGGGGATGTGCCCGGTGTCGTAGGCGCTGGTGTCCTCGTCGACCTCGACGAAGACGGTGTTCGGCGCATCGAGATTGCTCTCGGCCCAGTCAGCTGTGACCAGGACGTCGGAGCGTGCCATGGAGTGGATCCTTTCGATTGCTTACGGGTGGTTCAACAGGCGGTGCTCAGGTGGCAGAGCACGAGGTGGAGCTGACAGCCCGGGCGGATACCGGAAGCTGCGTTCACAGAGCGCCGTCGCGAGCCCCAGGCCCGTGGCGGCCAGCACAACGAGCAACCGGGGGAACGGCAGGACCGCAGCACGTGCGGCCCCGGATGTCCCGGAGGTCATGATGCTCGACATGGTTGTGCTCCTGTTGGTCGTCAGATGGCTGGCGCGGCAGACCGCAACGGCCGCTCGCAGAGCGCTACGCAGACAGGCGCGCAGCTACTCAGCTGCAACAACAACAGAAACAACCCGCAACGCGGCACAGATCCACTGCGCGGCGCTTGGTGAGCACAAGCTCGAGGCGGGCTGACACGGCCGACAGCTTACCCAATGACGGGGTGATCAGGCCAACAGTGGTTCCAGCGCATCCCGCAGTTCATCGACGGTGGCGACGCCCGCGGCGCGATACCGCTGCCGGCCGTCGGCGTCGAAGATGAACGTGGTGGGCAGGGACAGCACCGAGAGGCGCTGGGCAGTCTCCGGGTCGGCGTCCATGTCGATCTCCACATGCGCGACAGCGGGCAGCTGCGCACACACCTCGTCGACCGCTCGTCTCAGAGCGACGCACGGACCGCACCACACCGCGCTGAAGTGCACGATCGTCGGCCCGGTCGTCGACAGCCCGAGGCCGCTGGTGTCCACCTCGGCGACCTCGGTGCTGCCCCGCGCCAGGCCGGCGCGCATCCTCAACACCTGGCTGACCACGAACAGCAGGCCGAAGGCCGCGATCGCACCCGCGATGACGAGGATCAACCAGGAGTCCATCAGGATCTGAACTCCTCGAGGTCGACCGTCACCGCGTCGGTGATGCCCTCGATGATGACGTCGGATCCGCGGGCGCCGGCAGTGTTCGGTTCGACACCGAACGGGAGCCGCTGACCGGGCAGGCCGCCGGAGAACGCGGCCAGCACCGCAGGCACCCGCTGCTCGGGAACCTCCTGGTCGGCGGTCCCCGGGCCGGTCAACACCCCGGTCGCGGTGAAGACCAGCGTGGTCCGGTCGGGCCCGGTGAGGGACAGGTCGACCGACACGCTGACCCGCTCGTCGACGCCCGCCTGCTCGGGAGTCCCGGTGAACACCAGCCCCTCGTTGCTCGAGATGCCGGACTCGGTGGTCTCGTCGTCCTCATCGGTGGGCGCCTCGACCAGCAGATCGGTGACGCCCAGGAACCGGCCCAGGTGGGTGGAGTCGATGATGATGCGGCTCTCTAGCTTGTCCATCGACAGGGTCGAGTCCGGCGCAACGAGCCAGGAGTCGCCGATGTCGATCGAATGCATGGTGGCCTCCAGGGAGGCTTTACCCACCACGGCGTGATCAACACCACTGGCCTTGATTTCCACCTCGTCGTAGTGATGGGCCATCGCCTGGGGGATGAAGGGGAAGCCCAGGATCGCCACCGACGGGTCCCAGTCCAGGTTCGCGGCGCTGCGCACGCTTCTGGCCAGGTGATACTCCGCGTAGATCGCTGCCCCGAAGTCGGTGCCGACGGCGCCGACGACGAGCGCGAGCAGGGTCGCCGCGGCGCCGATCACGAGCTTTCGCACCCCGACATTGTTGCTCACGCGAACCGGAAGTCAGGTTCGGCAACGCTTACCGGCAGGTGGCGCGCTATCGTGGGTAAATCATCGGCCGGGTAACGGCCATGTGTCAGGCATGAATCTGGGAAGTCACCACGCGACATAGATGTCCCGGCGAGGTCCCGGCGAGTGATCTCCACGGCTGTTGGAGGGCCAATTGGACCTACTCCTACTGACGGTTGACCCGCATCCGGAATCAGTCCTGCCTTCGTTGTCGCTTCTGGCTCACAACGTACGCACCGCGCCGACCGAAGTGTCGTCGCTGCTGGAGGCTGGAACCGCGGATGTGGCGATCGTCGACGCACGCACCGATCTGGCCGCCGCGCGCGGTCTCTGTCGTCTGCTGGGCACCACCGGGACCTCGGTTCCGGTGGTGGCGGTGGTCAACGAAGGCGGCCTGGTCGCCGTCAACGTCGAGTGGGGGCTCGACGAGATCCTGTTGCCCAGTACCGGCCCGGCCGAGATCGACGCACGGCTGCGGCTGCTCGTCGGCCGCCGTGGCGGCATGGCCAGCCAGGAGAACGTCGGCAAGATCAGTCTCGGCGAGCTGGTGATCGACGAAGGCACCTACACCGCCCGGCTGCGCGGACGGCCGCTGGATCTGACCTACAAGGAATTCGAGCTGCTGAAGTACCTGGCCCAGCACGCGGGCCGGGTGTTCACCCGCGCCCAGCTGCTGCAGGAGGTCTGGGGTTACGACTTCTTCGGCGGCACCCGCACCGTGGACGTGCACGTACGGCGTCTGCGCGCCAAGCTGGGTCCCGAGTACGAGTCGCTCATCGGCACGGTGCGAAACGTGGGGTACAAGGCCGTCCGGCCGGCCCGGGGCCGGCCGCCGGCCGCCGGCACCGATCTGGGTGACGACCTCGACGACGACGCCGACGCCGACGCCGAGGTCCCGGACGCCGGGGTCGACGGCTTCGGAGACGGGGTGGCGTCGCTCAACCACGACGGTGTGTCACCGGCGCTGGGTGACGCGTTGCGCAGTCAGTGACCATCGCGGCTCCCCGGGTGCAGTGGCGTGCCACCCTGTCGGCCGCCGACCAGCAGCAGATTCGCGACCTGATCGCCGCTGCGACGGCCGTGGACGGTGTGGCGCCGGTCGGCGATCAGGTGCTGCGCGAACTTCCCCATGACCGGACCAGGCACCTGCTCGCTCTCGACGGTGACGAGGTGCTGGCCTACTCGAATCTCGCACCCGCCGACGCCGACGCGCCGGCGATGGCCGAACTGGTGGTGCATCCGCGCGCCCGTCGCCGCGGCATCGGCGCAACGATGATCCGCAGCGCCCTCCCCGAGGGCGGCACCGGTACCCGGATCTGGGCACACGGCAACCTGGTCCCGGCCCGCGCGACCGCCGCGGCGCTCGGGCTCGGCGTGGTCCGCGAGCTGCTGCAGATGCGGCGCCCGTTGACCGATCTGCCGCCGGTCCCGGCTCCGGACGGGGTGACCGTTACTACATATTCTGGGGCCGATGACGACCCCGGCCTGCTGCGGGTGAACAACGCCGCGTTCGTCTGGCATCCCGAACAGGGCGGCTGGACCGAGGCCGACCTGGCCGAGCGCCGCGGCGAGCCGTGGTTCGACCCCGCCGGGCTGTTCCTCGCCCACGACGACCGCACCGGTGAACTGCTCGGGTTCCATTGGACGAAGGTGCATTCGGAATCCCTGGGCGAGGTGTACGTGGTGGGGGTGGACCCAGCGGCGCAGGGCCGCGGCCTGGGCAACCTGCTCACCCTGACCGGTCTGCACCACCTGGCCGACCGGCTCGCCGGGGGAGCCGGCGTCCCCGCGGTGATGCTCTATGTCGAAGCCGACAACACCGCCGCGGTGAAGACGTATCGACGCCTGGGTTTCGAGGTGTCCAACACCGATGCGGCCTACGCCGTGCGCGGCTCTGCCGACCTGTGAAGCAGCTGAACCTGTTCACCTCGCGTTCACTCATCATCCCCGAGCCGTCCACCACGGCCGCATACGTTGCCCCAGGAGTTCCGAGCCTAGGGAAAGTGGGATAAGTGAAGCTCAACAGCATCGGCAAGACGTTCGGTACCACTGCCTCGGCGGCCGCGATCGCCGCGTTGGCCCTTGCGGGGTGCGGCAGCGACAACAACGCCGGCACGTCCGGGACCACCGGCGGTGACACCGGGACGGCGGCGGCCGGCTCGGCCGAGTGCGGCGGCAAGGACAACCTGACCGCTGAGGGCTCGTCGGCCCAGCAGAACGCCATGGCGGTGTTCAACCAGTCCTGGGGCCAGGTGTGCCCCGGTAAGAACCTCTCCTACAACCCGACCGGTTCCGGCGCGGGCCGCGAGCAGTTCGTCGCCGGCAACGTCGACATGGGCGGCTCGGACTCGGCGATCGTCGAGGAGCAGGCCGAGCAGGGTGCCCAGCGCTGCGGCGGCAACGAGGTCTGGAACCTGCCGCTGGTGTTCGGCCCGGTCGCGATGGCCTACAACGTCGAGGGCGTCGAGGGCCTGGTGCTCAACGCCGACGTGATCGCGCAGATCTTCCAGGGTCAGATCACCAACTGGAACGACCCGGCGATCGCCGCCATGAACGAGGGCGCGTCGCTGCCGGATCAGGGCATCACCCCGATCTACCGCTCCGACTCCTCGGGCACCACCGACAACTTCCAGAAGTACCTCAGCGCCGCTGCGCCGGAGACCTGGACCCAGGGCGACGGCAGCGAGTTCCAGGGCGGTGCCGGTGAGGGCGCGCAGAAGTCCTCGGGCGTGGTGCAGGCCGTGCAGGCCACCCCGGGCTCGATCGGCTACGTCGAGAAGGGCTTCGCCGATCAGGCCGGACTGCCCGCCGCCGTGATCGACAACGGCAGCGGCCCGGTCGAGTTGACCAACGAGTCGGCGGGTGTGGCCATCGACGCGGCGACCTTCGCCGGCGAGGGCAACAACCTGATCCTGGACCTGCAGGCGCTGTACGGCACCTCCGAGGAGGGCGCCTACCCGCTGGTGCTGGCCACCTACTCGCTGGTGTGCTCCAACGGCTATGACGCCGAGACCGCCGAAGCGGTGAAGTCGTTCCTGACCGTGGCCGCCCACGAGGGCCAGTCGGGTCTGACCGAGGCCGGCTACGTGCCGCTGCCCGAGCGGTTCAAGGAGCGGCTGCAGGGCGCGATCGATTCCATCGAGTCGAGCGCGTAGTCCGGTAGCGCGGCTGCCGAGCACCGGCGAGGATGGTGTTGACGCACATGACCGACAAGGTTGATGAATGACCGACAAGGTTTCCGATGGAACGACATCCGTGACAACACCAGATCCGACGGGAGCGGGGTCCGGGGCGGCGATGGCTGAGCCGTTCGGCGAACCGGACCCCACCCCCACCAATCCGAGCGCACACGCCAAGGTCCGCATCGGCGACCGCATCTTCCGCGGGCTGTCCGAGGGTGCCGGCATCCTCATCGTGGCGATCATCGCCGCGATCGGGTTGTTCCTGCTGTGGCGGGCCGTCCCGGCGCTGGCCCGCAACGAGGAGAACTTCTTCCTCTTCGGCGGCACCTGGAACACCTCGGACACCTCCGCGATGCAGTTCGGCATCCTGGATCTGCTCCAGGTGACGGTGTTCGTCTCGGTGTTCGCACTGCTTCTGGCGATGCCGGTGGCGCTGGGCATCGCGATCTACCTGACCAACTACGCCCCCAACCGGGTCAAGGGGCCGCTGGCCTACATGGTCGACCTGCTGGCCGCGGTGCCGTCGATCATCTACGGCGTGTGGGGCCTCTACGTGCTGGCCCCGGTGCTGCGGCCGGTGGCGATCTGGCTCAACGAGAACCTGGGCAGTTGGTTCTTCCTGTTCGCCACCGGCAACGCATCGGTGGCCGGCGGCGGCACGATCTTCACCGCCGGCATCGTGCTGGCGGTGATGATCCTGCCGATCATCACCGCGGTCACCCGCGAGGTCTTCGTTCAGACCCCGCGCGGACAGATCGAGGCCGCCCTGGCGCTGGGCGCCACCCGGTGGGAGGTGGTGCGCACCACGGTGCTGCCGTTCGGGATGTCCGGCTACATCAGCGGCGCGATGCTCGGCCTCGGCCGTGCGCTCGGTGAGACGATCGCGTTGCTGATCATCCTGCGCGGGACGCAGGAGGCGTTCGGCTGGTCGCTGTTCGACGCCGGTTACACCTTCGCCAGCCTGATCGCCTCGGCGGCATCCGAATTCAACGATCAGTACAAGGCGGGTGCCTACATCGCGGCCGGCCTGGTGCTGTTCATCCTGACGTTCGTGGTGAACTCGCTGGCCCGCGCCGCGGTCTCCGGAAAGGACAGGTCGGCCTCATGACGTCGGCAACTATGGACAAGCCGGTCAAGGCGCCCACGTTCGCGGGTGTCAGCCCCCGGCGCAAGTTCACCAACAACCTGGCCACGGTGCTGGTCACCGCGTCGGTGGTGGTCGCGATCGTGCCGCTGGTGTGGGTGCTCTACACGGTGGTCGCCAAGGGCATCGGCATCGTGCTGTCGAGCACCTGGTGGCTCAACTCGCAGGCCGGCATGACGGCGTTCGCCGCCGGTGGCGGCGCCTATCACGCGATCGTCGGCTCGCTGCTGCAGGCCGCGGTGTGCGCGGTCATCTCGATCCCGATCGGGGTGTTCGTCGGCATCTATCTGGTCGAGTACGGCGGTGGCACCCGGATGGGCAAGGTGACCACGTTCATGGTGGACATCCTCACCGGTGTCCCCTCGATCGTGGCGGCACTGTTCATCTACGCACTGTGGGTGGCCACCCTCGGCTTCGAGCGTTCCGGGCTGGCCGTGTCACTGGCGTTGGTGCTGTTGATGATTCCGGTCATCGTGCGCTCCACCGAGGAGATGCTGCGCATCGTTCCGATGGATCTGCGCGAGGCGAGCTACGCGCTCGGTGTGCCGAAGTGGAAGACCATCGTGGCCATCGTGATACCGACCGCACTGTCGGGCATCGTCACCGGCATCCTGCTGGCCCTGGCCCGGGTGATGGGCGAGACCGCACCGCTGCTGATCCTGGTGGGCTACTCGCAGGCGATCAACTTCGACATGTTCGGTGGGTTCCAGGGCTCACTGCCCGGCATGATGTACGACCAGGTCTCGGCCGGCGCCGGCGCCAACCCGGTGCCCACCGACCGGCTGTGGGGCGCCGCTCTCACCCTGGTCGTGCTGATCGCACTGCTCAACGTCGGCGCGCGGTTCATCGCGAAGTTCTTTGCCCCCAAGAAGGTCTAGAGAAGGTTTAGGAGTTCACGAACATGGCCAAACGTCTGGACCTCAAGGACGTCAACATCTACTACGGCTCGTTCCACGCCGTGGCCGACGTCTCGATGTCGGTGTCGCCGCGCAGCGTCACGGCGTTCATCGGCCCGTCGGGCTGTGGCAAGTCGACGGTGCTGCGCACGCTGAACCGGATGCACGAGGTCATCCCCGGTGCCAGCGTGCAGGGCTCGGTGCTGCTCGACGGTGACGACATCTACGGCGCGGGCGTCGACCCGGTCGGTGTGCGCAAGACCATCGGCATGGTGTTCCAGCGGCCGAACCCGTTCCCCACCATGTCGATTCGTGACAACGTGGTGGCCGGCCTGAAGCTGCAGGGGGTGCGCAACAAGAAGACCCTCGACGAGACCGCCGAGCGTTCACTCAAGGGCGCCAACCTGTGGAACGAGGTCAAGGACCGGCTCGACAAGCCGGGCGGCGGCCTCTCCGGTGGTCAGCAGCAGCGGTTGTGCATCGCCCGCGCGATCGCGGTGCAGCCCGACGTGCTGCTGATGGACGAGCCGTGCTCGGCGCTCGACCCGATCTCGACGCTGGCGATCGAGGACCTGATCGCCGAACTGAAGCAGGACTACACGATCGTGATCGTGACGCACAACATGCAGCAGGCGGCCCGGGTCAGCGATCAGACCGCGTTCTTCAATCTCGAGGCCACCGGCAAGCCCGGCAAGCTCGTCGAGATCGACGACACCGAGAAGATCTTCTCCAACCCCACGCAGAAGGCGACCGAGGACTACATCTCGGGTCGCTTCGGTTAATCGGGACCGCAACGACAAACCCCCGGGGTGCTCCCCGGGGGTTTGTGTGTTGCAGGCTGCTCACTTCGGCAGCGGCAGCTCTGCCTCGTCGGGGGTGTTTCCGGTGACCTGGAAGATCACCCGTCGGGCCACCTCGACGGCGTGGTCGGCGAAGCGCTCGTAGAAACGGCCGAGCAGCGTCACGTCCACCGCCGCGGCGACACCGTGCTTCCATTCACGGTCCATCAGCACCGTGAACAGGTGCCGGTGCAGATCGTCCATGGCGTCGTCTTCCTCGCGGATCCGGGCCGCCTTCTCGGGATCCTTGGTCAGCAACACCTCCTGGGCGCTGTGCCCGAGCTCCACGGCGACCCGGCCCATCTCGGCGAAGTAGCCGTTGACCTCCTCGGGCAGCGCGTGCTGAGGATGACGCCGCCGGGCGATCTTGGCAACGTGCAGGGCGAGCGCGCCCATCCGGTCGACGTCGGCGACGATCTGGATCGAGCTGACCACCGCCCGCAGATCCCCGGCGACGGGGGCCTGCAGCGCCAGCAGGACGAAGGCATCCTCCTCGGCGCGCGCGCTGAGCGTCGAGATCTGGTCGTGGTCGGTGATGACCTGCTCGGCCAGCGCCAGATCGGCTTGCAGCAGTGCCTGCGTGGAGCGCTCCATGGCGACCCCCGCAAGACCGCACATTTCAGCAAGCCGGCTGGTCAAGGCATCCAACTGCTCATGGTAGGCGGTACGCATAGCTCCAGCTTACGGGGATGACGTGTGCAGCGTCACCGCTAGCGCGGTGAACGAACGGTGAATGCCACCTGCCCAAACGATGCTGCCGGCGCTCTCGGGGGCTGCCCCGGCGTCGTCACTCGCAGCTGGTGTCGGCGGCGTTGGTGACGGTCAGGTCCTCGGGCAGGTCCACCGGTGTGCTGTGCTCGCCGGGTGTCACCCGCAACTGGACCGACGACCCGCTGGGCGAGGGCGCCGCGACCGCGTCGAAGTCGGTGCCGAGCACGACCTGGACGACGTCGCCCATCCCGGTCACCCGCTCGATGAGCGGATCAGCAAAGGACGAGGCGACCGTTGCGGCGGCCTCTTCGTTGCCCGGCGAGTAGAACACCGTGGTCTGCGACAGCGGGCCCGGATAGTCGTCGGGAGTGGTGATGTCGAAGCCGTAGGCCTGTAATGAGTCGGCCGCGTCGCCGGCCAGGCCGTCCTGCGACGTCGAGTTCGACACCTGGACAGTGACCGCCGACGGGTCGGTGGTCACCGCGGGGACCGTCTCGCCGTGCTCGCTGCCGGTCGGGTCGTCGCCATCGGCGGAATTGGCCAGGTAGTCCGGGGTGCCCGCGACGGGGGTGTTGTCGGCGTTGCGCTCCTCGGGCAGCGGATCGTCGTTGATGATCGCGGAGAACAGCGCGCGCATGTCCTCTTTACGCGGGACCTCGTTGCCCCACTCGTCGGCGTATCCGACCGTCGGGACGGTCACGAACGTGATGCGTCCGGCGGCCACCCCCTGGATCGACTGGCCGAGTTCGACGAGGTCCTTGGTCTTCATGTTGTCGACGTAGCTGTCGTTGATGAACATGTTGACCACGTTGTTGAGCTTGGACAGCGAGAAGAACGTGTCGCGTGAGATCAGTGAGCGCAACAGTGACGACAGGAACAGCTGCTGGCGCTTGATCCGGCCGTAGTCACCGTTGACCTCGGTGGTGACGTGCCGGGCTCGCACGTAGTTGAGCGCGGTGTGGCCGTCGACGACCTGCCGGCCGGGGGTGGCCAGCACGGTGCCCAGAACCCCGTCCTCGAGCGGTTCGGTGGTGCACACCTCGATCCCGCCCAGTGCGTCGACCATCTTGGAGAAGCCGGCGAAGTCGACGGCCATGAACCGGTTGATGTGCAGGCCGGAGAGCTTCTGAATGACCTTCACCAGGCACTTCGGACCGCCGACCGCGAAGGCCGAGTTCAGCTTGTACTCGGTGTAGACCTCCTCCAGGCCGTACATGGGCGACTCTTCGTCCATGATGGGGCCGTACTCCGCGGTCTGCGGATCCCACGGCTCACACTTCATCGGCTCGATCTCGAGGTCGCGGGGGAAGGACACCGCCACCACACGTTCCCGGTTGGCCGGCACGTTGACCAGCATCACCGTGTCCGAGCGCGATCCCGCCACCTCGTCGGTGTCGCCGGCGCCCATCTCCAGGTTCTCGCCGAAACGGCTGTCGACACCCACGATCAGGAAGTTCTCGTCGCCGTACTGGGCGTTCGGATCGACGATGTCGCGGGACTCGGGATCCAGCGCCGACACCTGGTTGAGCATGTTGTTCTTCGAGGTCTGCCACTGCCAGGCGCCACCGGTGAGCGCGAGCGCCAGGACAGCGATCAGCGCGGCGGCGACCCGGCCGACCAGCGCCGCACGGCGGTGCGGCCGTCGCGGGCGTGGCTGCTCGGGCGCGTGGGGGTGCGCCGGCTCGCCGTGGCCCCGCAGTTCGGTGAGATCCGGCACGTCGGTGTAGAGCGGGGCCGCCACCACGGGCAGCACCGTGGTGTCGAGGTCGTCCTGGGCGGGGTAGGGCTCGGCGTCGGTGTCCGGCTCGAGATCCGGTTCCGGCTCGAGGGCGGCCTCCGGCTCGACGACGGCGCGATGGCGCTTCGGCGTTGTCGTCGGTGTTTCGCCGTTGATCTTGGCGATCAGCTCCGCGACCGTCAGCGGAGTGCGATCCGGCCCCCAATTCGGCGCCTGCCACGGCGCGCCGTCCGGTGCAGACGGTTGCGGTCGGGTAGGCAGGTCACCGTCGGGTGTCGTGTCGTCGCCGGATCCGGGACGGCCGGGAGTGGCGTGATCACCGTCACTCATGTTCCTACCGGCCTTCCAGCTACTGCTTGACTCTCACGGGTGCGCGCCGTTGCGCACCGGGCACCCGGGGGTGCCTGCTTACTGTCTTAAAGCACTGGTCACAGGCCCCGCGGCGTGGGCGGAGCACATTGAACCCCTATCGTACTGAGACATCCTGAGAGACAGCTAGCCGAAGTCCGGTGTCAGAACCGTCTCGATCGGGTGGAGGATCAGCCGCCGGAGTTCATCACGTCGGCGCCCACCGGCACCGCGCAGTCGTCGGGATCGTCGAGCCAGCCTTCGGGCAGGCTCACCGCCGCGGGGGAGCCCTGCCGGCCCCGCGGCCCGGTCGCGGCGTCGGGGAACGGAACGTCCGGGTCGAGCTCACCGAGCAGGTCGTCGAGCTCTGAAATGGTCTTGACCAGGGCCAATGACCGGCGCAGGTCGGCGCCAGCCGGGAATCCGTGCAGGTACCAGGCGACGTGTTTGCGGATGTCCCGCATCCCTTTGTCCTCTCCGAAATGGGCAGCCAGGAGTTCGCCGTGCCTGCGGATGATCGTCGTGACCTCGCCCAGGGTGGGCGGGTCGACCGGTGCCGCACCGGTGAAGGCGGCGGACAACTCGGCGAACAGCCACGGCCGCCCCAGGCAGCCACGGCCGATCACGACCCCGTCGCAGCCCGTCGCGGCCATCATGGCCAGCGCGTCTCGGGCGTCGAAGATATCACCGTTGCCGAGGACCGGAACAGCGGTGACGTGTGCTTTCAGAGCGGCGATCTGTTCCCAGTCGGCGGATCCGGAGTACCGCTGGGCGGCGGTGCGGGCATGCAGGGCGACCGCGGCCGCGCCTTCCTCGGCGGCGATGCGGCCGGCATCCAGATGCGTGCGGTGCTCGTCGTCGATCCCGATCCGGAACTTCACCGTGACGGGAATGTCGGTGCCTTCGGTGGCCCGCACCGCGGCGGCGACGATCTGGCCGAACAGACGCCGCTTGTACGGCAGGGCGGCGCCGCCGCCGCGGCGGGTCACCTTGGGCACCGGGCAGCCGAAGTTCATGTCGATGTGGTCGGCCATGCCCTCGTCGGCGATCATCTTGGCCGCGGCGTAGGTGTTGTCCGGATCGACGGTGTAGAGCTGTAGCGAGCGCGGCGACTCATCGGGCGCGAATGTCGTCATGTGCATCGTGACCGGATGACGTTCGACGAGCGCGCGGGCCGTCACCATCTCGCACACGTACAGGCCGCTGACCGTGCCGGCCCGGCTCAACTCGAGTTCCCGGCACAGCGTGCGGAAGGCGACGTTGGTGACGCCGGCCATCGGGGCCAGCACCACCGGGCTGCGCAGCGCGATCGACCCGATCTGCAAGGTGGCGGCAGATCGGGCCGAGTGCGGTGCCTGGGTGGAAGTGGTCGCGGAGATCACTGCCCCGGGGCGGATCCGACCAGTTGTGCTTTTGCGGCCTTCTTCTCGGCCATCTGAGCCAGTCGCTGTTCGCGCCGCTGCTTGGCGACCTCGAACTTGTCCACGGCCTCCTGCAGCTCGTCGACCAGTGCGCCGAGGTCGTCACGCATGGCCGCGGCCTCGCCGGTGAAGTCCTCGCGCTCGAAGATGCGCCACTTCTTGAGCACCGGCATCACGATGTCGTCGAGGTGGATGCGCGGGTCGTACACCCCGCCGGAGGCGATCGTCACGGCCCGGCGGCGGAAGTCGGGAATGGTGTACCCGGGCATCTTGAAGTTGCGCAGCACCTTGTGCAGCGACTTCATCGCCTGGTTCGGGGCGATCTCGAAGCCGGCTTCGGAGACGTCACGGTAGAAGATCATGTGCAGGTTCTCGTCGGCCGAGACACGCTGCAACAACTGGTCGGCGATCGGCTCCTCGCAGGCCCGGCCGGTGTTGCGGTGCGAGACGCGGGTGGCGAGTTCCTGGAAGGTCACATAGATCACCGAGTCGAACAGGCTCTCGGCGAAGAGGTCGGCCTCGACCTGCTGATTCTGGCCGGGGCTGAAGCCGCGGGTCATCTGCTCGATGCGCAGCATCTCCAGTTCGACCGGGTCGACGTTGCGGGTGACGACGAGGTAGTCGCGCAGCGCGATGCCGTGCCGGTTCTCCTCGGCCGTCCACCGGTTCACCCAGAAGCCCCAGGGGCCGTCCATGGTGAAGTTCATCGCGATCTCGCGGTGATAGGCGGGCAGGTTGTCCTCGGTCAGCAGGTTGACCATCATCGCGACCCGGGCCACTTCGGACAGCTGCGACTGCTCGGGGTCCCAGTCCTGGCCGCCGAGCGCGTAGAAGTTCTTGCCCTCGGACCACGGGATGTAGTCGTGCGGGTTCCAGTCCTTGGTCATCTTCATGTGCCGGTTGACCAGGGGCTCGACCACGGGCTCGAGTTCGGTCAACAGCTGCAGGTCGGTCAGGTCTTTCGACACGACACCTCCCAGTTATCTGTACCTGATGGTTGCACTCAATATATCTGTGTACGGCGGTGACATTCAAGCCGCCACGCGGCAGCTCACACCCAGGTCGGTGGGCATTTCACTGGCCGGCACCGCTGAGCAGTAGCTCAGCGCAGTGGTCGATGAACTGCTCCCGGGTGGCGGGCAACCTGCCGTTGAGGTAGGCCGTGAACAATGCAGTGAGTGCCCCGATCAGCCCCGTCGCAACCATCGCCTGCTCGGTGTGGTCGGTGATGCGGGTCAGCTTTCGCTGCAGCAACTCGATGAAGTTCGGCATCCACCGGGCGCCGGACTGGGCCAGGACCGGCTCGGCCTCCGGCGCCAGCAGCAGCACCCGGCCCCGGACCGGATCGTCGACCATCATCGCGACGAAGCGTTCGACCGCGTCGCGGGGATTGCCCGCATCCATCAGCGCAGCCATCGCGGTGGTGCACACCTCGTCGTAGACCGCGGCGACGAATTCGTCGCGGTCGGTGAAGCTCTCGTAGAAGTAGCGCTCGGTCAGGCCGGCCGCCCGGCACACCGCGCGCACCGTCAGGCCCGGGCCGTCCGGGCTGCCCAGCAAGCCGATCCCGGCGGTGAGCAGTTCGTCGCGGCGCAGCGCCCGCCGATCGCGCAGCGGAACGCCCGACCACCTGCCGCGTCGTTGACCGGACGGCACAGCTCTCCTAAGCTCCCTTAGTGACAACGTCTGTAGTCAGAATCTTGTGAGCCCCCCGCGTATCGAAGGGAAATTCGACCAGTGACTCAAGATACGTCCGCGACGCGCCCCGCGACCACGGGATCGGATCCCGAGAACGCGCCCGTCGCAGCGGGCTGCCCGGTCAGCGGCGGATACGACGCGCCGCCGCACCCGCTGGGCCCGGACTCGCTGACATGGCGCTACTTCGGCCAATGGACCGGCATGCTGCAGGGGCCGTGGGCCGGATCGATGCAGAACATGCACCCGCAACTCGGCGCCGCGGTCCAGCAGCACTCCATCTTCTTCCTGGAGCGCATGCCCAGACTGTTCCGGTCGGTCTACCCGATCGGTGGGGTGGTGTTCGACGGTGACCGCGCGCCGGCCACCGGAGCGCAGGTGCGCGACTATCACATCGGCATCAAGGGCGTCGACGACCAGGGCCGGCGCTACAGCGCGCTGAATCCCGACGTCTTCTACTGGGCGCACGCCACCTTCTTCAAGTCCACACTGCTGGCCGCCGAATGGGTCGGGGGAGGCCTCACCGAGGACCAGAAACGCCAACTGTTCGACGAACACGTGCAGTGGTACCGGATGTACGGGATGAGCATGCGCCCGGTCCCCAAGACGTGGGAGGAGTTCCAGTCGTACTGGGATCACATGTGCCACAACGTCCTGGAGAACAACTGGGCGGCCCGCGCGGTGCTCGACCTGTCGACGATGCCCAAGCACCCGTCGCTGGAGTGGATGCCCGACTGGTTGTGGCGGTGCAACGTCGCGGTGATGCAACAGTTCTTCAACTTCGCGACCGTCGGACTGTTCGACCCCGCGGTGCGCGACCTGATGGGCTACACCTGGTCGCCGCGCCAGGAGCGATTGCACAAGCTGTTCGGGCAGACCGTCTATCGCATCACCAGGGTGCTGCCCAAGCGGCTGCTGATGCACCCGCGCAAGCGCTCGGCGTGGGATCGCGCGCAGGGCCGGTTGCCCGTCGATGCGCCTCTGGTCGAGACGCCCGCGCGCAACCTGCCGCCCGTCGAATACCGCGACGATCCGCACTTCTACAGCCCGAAGGTCTGAGCCCCCCATCCGTTGAGACTGCGGTGGCGGCGGGGCCTTCTCGCACGTCATCGCCGTGAACGCAGCCCCGACGGCACGCGCGCCGAGGTTTGTTCTCGCCGCTGACCGGCTAATTTGGATGTCATGCAAGCGCCGGAGATCCTGGGCGGACGCTACGAGTTGCGGGGTGTCCTCGGCCGCGGGGGCATGGCCGAGGTGCGCGACGCCTGGGACCGCCGCCTGGGCCGGCCGGTCGCGGTGAAGCTGCTCTACCCGGGTGTGAGCACCCTGCCGGACACCCGGCGCCGCTTCGCCACCGAGGCGCACGCCGCCGCAGCGGTCAACCATCCCCATGTGGTGGCGGTGCACGACTCCGGCGTGCATGAAGGCAGGCACTACATCGTGCTGGAGCGGCTGCCCGGACAGAGCCTGGCCGACGTGCTGGCCCGCGGCGGGCCGCTGCCGGCCGAGCATGTCCGCGCGATCATCGGCGACGTGCTGTCGGCGTTGCAGGCCGCCCACTCCAGCGGTGTCCTGCATCGCGACATCAAGCCGGCCAACATCCTGTTCACCCCGTTCGGCGGGGTCAAGATCGGCGATTTCGGCGTCGCGAAG
This sequence comes from Actinomycetota bacterium, assembly GCA_034190095.1. Lineage (GTDB taxonomy): Bacteria > Actinomycetota > Actinomycetes > Mycobacteriales > Mycobacteriaceae > Mycobacterium. The sequence continues at coordinate 1,766 of JAXHTL010000086.1, read as the reverse complement.
AGCCCCGACACACCCCAGACGCTGACCAACCGGGTCTTCGGCACGATGGCCTATCTGCCCGCCGACCGGATCGCGGGTCGGCCCGCGGTCGCCGGGGACGACCTGTACGCCCTCGGGGTGGTGGCCTACGAAGCGCTCACGGCCCGGCGGGCCTACCCGCAGGACAACCTCGCCGCGCTGGCCGACGCGATCAACGCCGCGGCGCTCCCTCCGTTGAGTGTGCTGCGGCCCGACATCGACCCCGCGCTGGCGGCCACCGTCGAGCGGGCGATGGCCCGGGACCCGCGCTGGCGGTTCAGCACCGCCCAGCAGATGCGCGCCAGCCTGGACGCGCGGTCCGAACCGCCGCGACGGGCCGCTGCGGTGGCGGCGGGAACGGTGGCTTTCCTGGCGGTTCTCGTGCTTGCGGTGTTGATTGTGGCGCTCTGACCGAACGTCGGGCGTGACCTGCGGAAACGTCGCGAATCCGAGCCCGTGTCAGAATAGGGTGGAGCATTGCTCACCGACCGGTCGCGGTCCGGTAACGATCCGCGCGTCGTATTCAATTTCCGGTACCGGTGCTGTACATTGCCGCGTTTCCAGTTATCTTGCTATGCGTGGGTCGTCACTCGATAGCCAAAAAGCGACGCAACCCGTCGGTGTACGTGGCCTCGGTGTGCGCTCCGGCCGCGGTGCTGCTGGTCGGCAAGGGGGATCCCGGCCCGACCGTCGAGGTCGCCGAGGTCCAGCCCGTCGCGCAATCCGCCACGGCCGCCACGGACACTCCGGCGGCGCCGCAGACCGAGCAGCCGTGCTGCGTCGAGATCGTCGCCGCCCCGGCTGCCGTACCCCCGGCACCCGTCACGGTCGTCGAGGCAGGCGCGCAGCAGCCCACGCAGGCATCGCTGGTGTCCTCGTCGCGGTGGCGGGTGGTCAGCCGCACCCTGCCCGCCGGTGTGGCCCCGGAACGCGGCCTGCAGGTGCGCACCATCCTGACCGCCCGCGCGATCAGCGCCGCCTTCCCCGAGATCAACAACATCGGCGGGGTCCGTCAGGACGCGCTGCGCTGGCATCCGGACGGTCTGGCGCTCGATGTGATGATTCCCAACCCCGGTTCGCAGAACGGCATCGCGCTCGGCAACCAGATCGTGGCCTACGTCATGGCCAATGCCGAACGTTTCGGGATCCAGGACGCCATCTGGCGCGGCGCGTACTACACCCCCGGCAGCGGGCGCTACGGCGGCTACGGCCACTACGACCACGTGCACATCACCACCACCGGCGGTGGCTACCCGTCCGGTGACGAGGTCTACTACCGCTGAGTGCGCGGCGCGCGGCACGCCATCGGAACCGTCCTTCGCCCCAGGCGACGTCGTCACCTTCACCGCCCCCGGCATGGCGTTCAAGAGCATCAAGGTTCAGCCCCGCTTCGAGGCGGCGCGCCCGTTTCCCAACACCGGGCACTGCACTCGACGGTATTTCTTACCGACCCTGCGAACACCGTCGTGGAGCTGGGCCCGGGGGAGGGGCGGCAAGCCGACGTGTTGAACGACCTGTGGGTGGGGAACCCGCTGGCGGCCTGCAGCTGCACCGCCACCCGCGCCGAAGAGGCATTCTCGCCGGCCGGCCGGCTCGGCGGTGCGCAACCACACCAGCGTGGAGCAGCCGTTCAGCGTCATCGTCAGCGACACTCGGACGCACTCCAACAACCTGAGCTTCTCCGAAAAGGCCGGCCTCGAGATCTCCGAGATCGCCGACGCGGACATCAGTGCGTCATACGGCCACAC
>JAXHTL010000085.1:0-17689 GCA_034190095.1 Actinomycetota bacterium | reverse complement strand
ACCTGCCCCGGGTGTTCGACGTGGCCTACCGCGGGTCCAACAGCAGGGTGCCGCGCGCGGATTCGTCGTTGCCGAGCGGATCGGGGCTGGGTCTGGCGATCGCGGCGGGCCTGGTGCAGGCCCACCGCGGCACGCTCTCGGCGCACAACCTGCCCACCGGCGCCCGGTTCGAGGTGCGGCTGCCGCTGGCCGGCGACTGACCCCCGGGTGCCGCGAACTTGCATTCCCTGTCGCGATTGTCGTCTGGGCACTACATGGAATGCACGTTCGCGGCACGTCAGCCGGGCAGCGAGTTGTTCAGCCGTTCCGCGGCGGCGAGGTAGTCCTCGATGAACTCGCGCACCACCTCGCGGGCCGGCTGCACCTTGTTCATCAGCCCGACGCCCTGACCGACGAAGTACGTCGCCAGCGCCCGGGCGCCCTCATGGCCCTGGGTGGCCAGCACGTCGATGCGGCGGATCACCGGCTCGCACAGCATCGACTGCAGCGGCAGCGGTAGCGGCTGGTGCCCGCCGGCGTGCGGCAGCCAGGCGTCGGTCCAGTCGGAGACCAGCTGGCGCGACGGCTTGCCGGTCCTGCCGGCCGAGCGCACCGTGTCGCGTGACCGGGCAGCCAGCATCTTGGCCACGGTGTGCGGGGCCGTCTCGGCCTCCTCGGTGGTCAGCCACACCGAGCCGGTCCACGCTCCGGCCGCCCCGACGGCGACCATGCCGGCCATCTGCCGGCCGGTGACGATGCCGCCGGCGGCCAGGACCGGAGTCGAGGCACCGATCGACTCGACGGCATCGACGACCTCGGGCACCACCACCAGCGTGCTGACCTCGCCGCAGTGCCCACCGGCCTCGGTGCCCTGCGCGACGATCAGGTCCACCCCGGCCTCGACCTGCTTGACCGCGTGTTCCTTGGCGCCGACCAGGGCGGCGACCGGGATCCCGCGTTCCTTCCCGGCCTCGATCATGTAGTCCGGGGGCACGCCCAGGGCGTTGGCGATCAGCTTGACCGGGTGGGTCAGCGCCACGTCGAGCAGTTCGCGGCCGGTGTTGCCGGACAGCGACGCCCCGCCCAGGCGGCGGTCGGGTTCGGGCTCGATGTCGTGGGTGCGCAGCAGATCGTCGATCAGGTCGCGGTAGGACTGCGGGATCCGCCCGGCCAGGTCGCTGCTGGACAGCTTCTCGCCCTTGCCCTCGAACTTGGCCGGCACGATGAGGTCCACCCCGTAGGGCTTGCCGCCCACCGCGTCGTCGATCCAGGCCAGTTCCTGGTCGAGCTGGGTGGGGCTGTAGGCGGTCGCGCCCAGGACGCCGAAGCCGCCGGCGTTGGTCACCGCCGCCACCACGTCGCGGCAGTGACTGAAGGCGAAGAGCGGGAAATCGATGCCGAACTGCTCACACAGCGCTGAGGAGGTCATGGCAGCAGTATTACTTGACGGGTGTCAAGACGAGCGGGCGGGCCCCGAAAACAGTGCCCGTGCGTCCGATTAGCCGGCCCGGGGCCGGGTATCGCCGCCACCATGAAGGACCACGAACTGATCTCAGCCATTCGCACCAACTCCGATCTGGCCACCTCCGAAGACGTGGAGGCAGCCGCCCACGCCACACTCAGTGTGCTCGGTCAGCGCCTGGCCGGTGGCACACCGTTGAACATCGGTTCACAGCTGCCCGGTGCGTTCGCCGATCACCTGGCGGTGGTGGGCGAGGGTGAGCGGTTCACCCTCGACGAGTTCTACCGCCGCGTCGCCCGGATCGAGGGCACCGACGCCGACCACGCCCGCCACCATGCCCGCGCGGTGATGGCCGGGCTGCGTACCGCCGTGGAGCGCAGCGAGTTCGACAACATGCTGGCCCAGCTTCCGGCCGACTACGACGATCTGGTGTTCACCGGTCCGGTGCACTGAGCCCGTGGGCGAGGAGGAAGTCCTCGATACCGGTCAGCATCTGCGCCCCGTCGAGCAACACGCGGTCGTTGTGCCCGGCACCCGGGATCGACAGGAACCGTTTGGGTTCGGGCGCCGCGTCGTAGAGTCGACGGCTCAGCGACAGCGGCACGATGCCGTCGGACTCCCCCGCGATGACGAGCAGGGGCGCGCCGAGCGCACCGATCCGGTCGATGGACGGGTAGCGGTCGATCAGCAACGGATCCACCAGCGGCAGCCACGGGAAGTACGTGTCGACGACGTCGGCCAGCGACGTGAACGGTGAGCGCAGGATCAGCGCGGCAGGTGGGCGTTCGACGGCCAGTTCGACCGCGACCGCACCGCCCAGCGACTCCCCGAAGTAGACGATGCGCTCGGCGTCCACCCCGGGCTGCCCGGTCAGCCAGTCCTGGGCGGCGCGGGCGTCGATCGCCAGCCCCTCCTCGCTCGGCTGCCCCGGGTTGCCGCCGTAGCCGCGGTAGTCGACCACCAGCACCGACAGACCCATCCGGTGCAGCCCTTCGGCCAGTGGCGCACGCACCGAGCGGTCGCCGCCGTTGCCGCCGAACACCAGCACGGCCGGCCCACCACCGGGGCCGGGCAGGAACCAGGCGCCGAGCTCGAGGCCGTCGGCGGTGGAGAAGGTGACGTCGCGCCCGCCGGGCAGCACCGCCGGCGCCGGCGGCACCGGGCCGCTCGACGGGAAGTAGATCAAACGGCGCTGCTGCGACCACAGCAGACCGAGCAGACCCGACGCCACCAGCACGACGATAGCGACGACGGCGACGAGTCGGCGACTCAGGCCCGGCCCCCTGGTCAGCCCCGCAACGGTGCGGTGGCGAACTCGCGCAACCCGTCACGCGGATCGATGGCTGCCTGAAAACCAAGCCGCTGCGCGGCTTTCGCCGGATCGGCGACGATATGGCGGACGTCGCCGCTGCGGTACTGGCCGGTGACGGCCGGGGTGACGTCGCCGCGGGTGTCGCACAGTGCCGTCGCGACGTCCAGGATGGCGACCGGACTGCCCGAGCAGACGTTGAACGCGTCGAACCCGGCCGGCCCGGCTGCGGTGGCCTCGACGGCGGCCACGTTGGCCGCGGCCACGTCGTCGACGTGGACGAAGTCGCGCATCTGCCCGCCATCCTCGAAAACCTTGGGGGCCTCGCCCTTCTCCAGGGACGAGCGGAAGATGGCGGCGACCCCGGAGTAGGGGGTGTCGCGCGGCATCCCCGGCCCGTACACGTTGTGATAGCGCAGCGCCACCACCGAACCGGCGCTGGACTCCGCCCAGGCCAGCGCGTAGTGCTCCTGGGCGACCTTGCTGGCCGCGTAGAGGCTGCGCGGGCGCAGCGGCGCGTCCTCGCCGACCAGCGCCCAGTCGACGGGCTGCCCGTCGCGCGGGCAACGGTGGTCGAACACCCCGGCATCGAGGTCGGCGCGGGCGCGCGGCACGGGGTCGACGTCGCCGTGTTCGGCACAGGTGTAGCGGCCCTGCCCGTAGACCACCATCGACGACGCCAGCACCAGCCGGCGGCAACCGGCGGCGAACATCTCGGCCAGCAGCACCGTGGTCGCGAAGTCGTTGTGCGAACCGTAGGACGGCGCGTCGGCCGCATCGACGCCGGCGCCCACGACCGCGGCCTGATGGCAGACCACGTCGACGCCGTCGAGCACCCCGGCCACGGCGGCGGCGTCACGCAGGTCGAGCCGCTGGACGCCCGCCGGCGCGACGGCCCGGGCACCGTGGGCGGCGGGCAGCATCGCGTCGACGCCCACGACGTCGTGCCCGGCGGCGGTGAGCCGGGCGGCGATGCGGGTTCCGATGAATCCGGCAGCGCCGGTCAGCAGCACCCTCATGGCAGATCGAACGGCAGCTCGACACCCTGATGGGCGAGGCAGTGCTCGCAGACCCGCTCGGTGGGGACCCCTTCGATGGCCTCGTGCACCAACTGCTTGAACGGTCCGAGGTTACGTTCGAACTCGGCGAACACGTCCACCGCGCGCACCCCCGACCCCGCCTCGATGCCCGCGTCCAGATCGGTCACCAACGCGATTGCCGCATAACACATCTCGAGTTCACGGGCGAGCACCGCCTCCGGGTATCCGGTCATGTTGACCAGCCGGAAACCCTGGTCGGCGAACCAGCGGCTCTCGGCCCGGGTGGAGAACCGCGGCCCCTGGATCACCACCATGGCGCCGCCGTCGACGACGCCGGGCAGGCCGGTGACAGAGGCGCGCAGCGACGGGCAGTACGGGTCGGCGAACCCGATGTGGATGCCGCCGGAGTCGAAGTAGGTGTCCGACCGCCCCGAGGTGCGGTCGATGAGCTGATCGGGCACCACCAGGGCCCCCGGGCCCAGCGCCGGGTCGAGGCTGCCGACCGCGCAGGGCCCGAAGATGCGCCGCACCCCGAGCGCCCGCAGCGCCCACATGTTCGCCCGGTAGGGCACGGTGTGCGGGGAGAATTCGTGGCTGGTGCCGTGCCGGGGCAGGAAGGCCACCTCGTGATCGCCGACCGAACCGACCGTGATCGGTGCGCTCGGCGGCCCGTAAGGGGTGTCGAGGCTGACCGCGCGGGCGTCGGAACCGAAGAACGTGTAGAAACCGCTACCACCGATGACTCCCAGCATCCGACCATTGTGGTTCATCGCTGCCGGGCCGCGCAGGACGGTTCCGCGGCGGGCCGCGCATGACGGTGTTGTGACCAACTTTCGCTACCCGGTGTGCCGACCCGGGAATTGCTGAGAGGCTGCACGCGCCCGCCGTTTACCGAAAGGTCCGTCCTGCGCCGCCGTCCGCCTGTCTGGATCGCGCTGCTCGTCGGCGCGTGCGGCCTGATCGCCGCGCTGCTGCTGCCCCTGGCGCCGGTCCACACCGACACGGTGACGCTGACCTGGCCGGCGGCCGGCCAGCCGGCCCAGTCGACCACCGCGCTGGTGGTTCCCTACCGTCCCGCGGAGCTGACCGCGCGGATACCGTGTGCCGCGCTGACGGCGGCGGAGACCACGACGGTGCTGGCCACCGGACCACCCGGCGAGGGGTTGACCGTCACCGCCGGGCCCGACGGTGCCGTCCTGCGCGCCGACGGGTTGCGTGAGCCCGTCGGCGCTGGGTCGGGCTCCGGATGCGCGGCGGTGCTGCACGCCGGGGCGACGGGGTGGACGATCACCGGCGGTGACGGCATCACCAGCCGGGCCGAGGGGCCGGTGCCGAAGGTGTTCGGCTTCCGCACCGATCTGCCGGATCCGGCCGCGTTGACGGTGACGGTACGGATCGAGACCCCGTTCGCCACCAGCCCGACCGTGCTCAAGCTGGGGCTACTGGCCGTGCAGGTGTGCGCGGTGGCCGCGGCGCTGTGGCTGCTGGGCTGGCGGGTGCGCCGCCCGCCGTCTCCCCGGCCGAGCCGGCTGTGGTGGATCGACGCGGCGGTGGTCGCGATCCTGGCCGGGTGGGCGGTGATCGGGCCGCTGGCCGTCGACGACGGCTGGGCGGCCACCATCGCCCGCAATCTCGCCGCCACCGGTGAGGCGGGCAACTACTACCGGTGGTGGAACGCGCCGGAGGTACCGTTCGCGCTGAGCCAGCAGCTGTTGGCGCCGCTGACCGAGATCAGCCTCGCGCCGCTGTGGCTGCGGGTGCCGAGCACGCTGCTCGGGGTGGCGACGTGGTTCGTGCTCAGCCGCGGGATCCTCGGCGCGGCGATCCCGGGCGCAGCGCGGCTGGGCTGGGTGCGTGCCAGTGCCGCGCTGCTGTTCCTGGCGGCCTGGCTGCCGTTCAACCTGGGGGTGCGACCGGAAAGCTATGTCGCGCTGGGGCTGTCCGGGGTGCTGGCGCTGGCGTGGCGGGCCCGCACCCCGGCCGGAGTCGCCGGTGCGGTTCTGGTGGCCGCGGTGACGGTGCCCATCAGCCCGACCGCCGTCCTGCTGGCGGCGCCGCTGGCGGTCTTCACACCGCGGCTGACCCGGGTGTTGCGCCGCGCCGCCACCTCGGGGACGCAGCTGCTGGCCACCGTGCTGCTGCTCGGCTGTGTCGGCGCGCTGAGCGTGAGTCTGATCTTCGCCGACCAGACCCTGGCGGCGCTGGTGACGGCCACCGACTGGCATCGCGAGTTCGGGCCGAACCTGCCCTGGTACCGCGAACCCGACCGGTGGGCCAACCTGCTCAGCGGGGATCAGCAGGGCAGCGCGGCCAAGCGGCTGGCACCGCTGCTGACGGTTGCGATGCTGCCGGTGGTGGCGGCGTTGGCCTGGCGCGGGCGCGGCACGGTGCGCCGCTCGGCGCTGCGCCTGGCCTCGGTGGTGGCCCTGATCGCGCTGGCCTACGCGGCGGTGCCGTCGAAGTGGTCGTATCACTTCGGCGCCGCGGCCGCGGTGACGGCGGCGTTCCTGACGGTGGCCGTCGTGTTGCTCGCCCGGCAACGCCGCGTCCCCGGCTGGGGCGTGGTCGCCGCGGTGGGAGTGCTCTCGGCTGCGGCCGCGCTGGCCTTCGCCGGACCGAACGCCTGGTGGCAGTCCACGGTGTACGACCTGCCCTGGGCGGCCGAGCCGATCAGGCCCGCCGGGGTGCCCCTGGACAACCCGCTGCCCTGGCTGGCCGCCGGCGCGCTGGCCTGGGTACTGGGCCGGCGCGGGGACGCTCCGGCGACCGTGGTGCTGACCGCGGCGCTGACCTCGGTCGTGGTGTTGCTCGGCTCGTTCGCCGCGGCGCCGCTGCGCCGCCCGGAGGGCTCGCTGGCGCTGTCCAATCTGCACCGGCTGACCGGTGAGCGGGTCTGCGGGCTGGCCGACGACATCGAGGTGCTGCCCGACGGTCCACCGCTGCGACCGGTCGGTGGGCGGGCGCACATCCCGGGCGGCTTCCCGGCCGGCGCACCGCCGCCCGATCCGCCGGGGACCGGGACCGCGTCGTTCGTCTGGGGCACCTACCGCACCGACGACGGCTCCGACGGCGCCCGGCCCACCGGTACCGTCGTGACCAGGTGGTTCACCCTGGCGCGGTCGACGGCCCGAGACGGGCTGGCGGTGTCGGTGGCCGGCCGCACCGGCGGCGGCAACGCGCTGAGGTTCGAGTTCGCCGACGCGCGGGGTGCGGTGCTCGCCAGCCACACCCCGGTCGACCGGCCCGCGACCGGCGAGGACCCGGACCACCCGCTGTGGCGGTCGATCGGCGTGGACGCCGAGCAGATCCCCGCCGGCGCCGACCGGGTCCGGCTGACCGCGATCGACGGCCGCACCGACGAATTCGGCTGGCTGGCGTTCACCGGGCCGAGGCTGCGTTCGACGGTCGGGCTGAACGACTTCCTCGCCGGGCTCTCGCCGGTGCTGCTCAGCTGGCCGCAGGGCTTCCTGTTCCCGTGTGTGCGGGACATCCCGCGGGTGGCCGCCGGGGTGGCCGAGACACCGGGCGCCGTCATCGAGTCGCCGCGGCCGTTCTTCGTCGAGGACCGCGACCAGGCCATCGGCGGCACGTTCGCCGGGCTGGTGTTCTACGGCGGGCTGCGCGAAGTGTCGGCCCGGTTGCGCGGGCACCCCGAAGTCGACTGGGGCACAGTACTCGTCGCCGATCCCGCCGCCCGGCGCGACGCCTACGACCTGACGACCACCCGCGAGGTCCGGTGGGGTTGGGGCGCCATGACAGACTGAGCCTCGTGGCCAGCTTTGCGCAGTGGGTCGAGGGGGCTCGTCCGCGGACGCTGCCCAACGCGATCGCCCCGGTGATCGCCGGCACCGGGGCCGCGGCCTGGCTGGGTGCCGCGTCCTGGTGGAAGGCGCTGCTGGCGATGCTGGTCGCGCTCGGCATGATCGTCGGCGTCAACTACGCCAACGACTACTCCGACGGCATCCGCGGCACCGACGACGTGCGGGCCGGCCCGCTGCGCCTGGTCGGCTCACGGCTGGCGGCACCCCGCTCGGTGCTGCTGGCCGCGGTGGCCGCCCTGACCGTGGCCGGGGTGGCGGGTCTGGCGCTGGCCTGGGTGTCGGCGCCGTGGCTGATCGCCGTCGGCGCCGTGTGCATCGCCGGGGCGTGGCTCTACACCGGCGGATCGCGACCCTACGGCTACCTGGGCCTCGGAGAGGTCGCGGTGTTCGTGTTCTTCGGCCTGGTCGCGGTGCTGGGCACGCAGTACACCCAGGCGCTGCGGATCGACTGGGTCGGCGCGGCCCTGGCGGTGGCCACCGGGTGCCTGTCCTCGGCGGTGCTGGTGGCCAACAACCTGCGCGACATCCCCACTGACGCGGAATCCGGGAAGATCACGCTGGCCGTGCGCCTCGGCGACCCGCGGACCCGGTTGCTGTTCCAGGCGCTGCTGCTGATCGCGTTCGCGCTGACCCTGGTGCTGATGCTGGCGACACCGTGGTGCGCGGCCGGGCTGGTGGCGCTGCCGCTGGCGGCGCGCGCCGCGGCGCCGGTGCGGCGCGGACTCGGCGGGCGCGACCTGATCCCGGTGCTGCGGGACACCGGGCTGACGATGCTGGTGTGGTCGGTCGCGGTGGCCGCCGCGCTGATCCTCACCTGAGACCGCCGGGCGCTCCACCACGCCGTGCGCCCGGGTTTGCGCACCACAGCCGCGTGGTACATAGCCCGGATGACCGCAGCGCCGCTTCCCCGCCGGCCCGCGACGTCCGATGAGGAGGTCCGGGCTGCTCAGCGCACTGTCGCAGCGCTGAGCGAGGCGTTCTCGGCGAAGGTCGTGGGCCAGGAGCAGCTGCGCGAGTCGCTGTTGATCGGGTTGCTGACCGGGGGCCACATCCTGGTCGAAAGCGTGCCGGGGCTGGCCAAGACCACCGCGGCCCGGGTGATCGCCGACGCGATCGACGGTGAGTTCCGGCGCATCCAGTGCACCCCGGACCTGTTGCCCAGCGATATCGTCGGCACCCAGATCTACGACGCGGCGCGCGCGTCGTTCGTCACCCAACTCGGACCGGTGCACGCCAACATCGTGCTGCTCGACGAGATCAACCGGTCCAGCGCCAAGACCCAGAGCGCGATGCTCGAGGCGATGGAGGAACGCCAGACCACCGTCGCGGGCACCGTGTACCCGATCCCCGAACCGTTCCTGGTGATCGCCACCCAGAATCCGGTCGACCAGGAGGGCACCTACCCGCTCTCGGAGGCGCAGACCGACCGCTTCCTGCTCAAGGACGTCGTCGGCTATCCGTCTCCCGAGCAGGAGGTCGAGGTGCTCACCCGCCGCGACGCCGGGCTCTACGACAGGGGCCGCCGGGCCGGGCCGGTGGCCACCCTCGACGACATCCGCGATGTGCAGCGCGTCGCCGCCGACGTCCACCTCAGCCGCGAGCTGATGCTCTACGCCAGCCATCTGGTGGCGGTCACCCGCGACCCGGGCACCTACCTGTCGGCACAGGTGGCGCGCCTGGTCGAGTACGGGGCCAGCCCACGGGCCACCATCGCGCTGTGCACGGCGGCCCGCGCGCTGGCCGTGCTGTCCGGACGCAACCACGTGGTTCCCGGCGACATCGCCGATCTGGCGCACCGGGTGCTGCAGCACCGGCTGATCCTGGGTTTCGAGGCCGCCGGAGCCGGTCTGACACCCGCCGTGGTGATCGATGCCGCGCTCGACGCGGTGCGGGTGCCCTGACCGGCGGCGCTCGTGGGCAAGCACCTGGGCGCGGTCAAGCGCCGCTTCGGCACCGACACCCGCGGTCTGCTCGACGGGGGGCGTTACGCGTTGCTGCACACGCGCAGCATGGAGTTCGACGAGCTGCGGCCCTATGTCCCCGGCGACGACGTGCGCGACATCGACTGGAAAGCCTCGGCCCGCTCGGGTTCGGTGCTGATCAAACGGTTCGTCACCGAGAAGCACCACAAGATCCTGCTCGTCGCCGACGCCGGGCGCCGCATGACCGCGCTGGCGCCCAGCGGTGAACGCAAATACGGGGTGGCCGAGCACATCCTCGGCGCGTTCGGGCTGATCGCGCTGGGGCGTTCGGATCAGATCGGCATCGTCTACGGGGACGCCCGGGGCAGTGTCAACATCGGGCAGGGCCGTGGTGAGACGCAGGTCGAGCGGGTGCTGGCCCACTATCACGACCACGCCGCCGGCGCGCCCGGCCCCAGTGACATCGTCTGCCAATTGAACTATGTGGCAACGCATTACCGGCACCGGATGCTGGTCGTGGTGGTCTCCGACGAACCCGAGCCCGGCGACGTCCTCGCTCAGGTGGTGGCGCGGCTGGGCGCTCGGCACGACCTGATGTGGGCGATGGTCGCCGACATGCCCGCGACCGCCGCCGCCACCCACGGCGGATTCGACGTGTCGACGCGAAGGCGGGTGCTGGCCGGCGCCGCGGGAGACCGGCGGGTGGCCGCCGCGTATCGCCGCGCAGAAGAGCTGCGCACCCGACGGCTCACCGACTTCCTGACCGCACATGCCATCGCGCACGCAGGATTCGACGCACGCGCCGACCTGCGCCGCGGAATCGCCGACATGACCAGGGTGTGGTCGCGTGCCGGATGATCTGCTGGAGTTCGTCGGCGGCCCGCCCGGGTACTCGCCGGTATGGCTGTGGCTGGGGCTGGCCCTGATCCTGGCGGTGGTGGGCTCGTATGTCGCCCTCTTCGTGGCGACACTGCCGTCCCGCCGGCTGCGCGGCATCCCGGGCGTCAGGACGATGCACGCCCGGGTGTTGCGCCACCGCTTCGCGCGCACAGTCCGCCGGATCACCGAGCAGCACCGGCGCGGCGAGCTGTCCGGCGCCGCCGCGAGCGCAGCCATCGGCCGCACACTGCGCAGCTTTCTGCATCAGGCCACCGGCCGGCGCGCACAGTACATGCAGGTGCACGCCATCGCCGCAGGCGAACTGTCCGCAGCGGCACCGGTTCTCACCGCGCTCGGCGACGCCCGGTTCGACCGGGACTCGGCTGCCGACGTGGGCCGGCTCGGCGATGAGACCGAAGAGTTGATCCGCTCGTGGGACTGATCTGGTGGCCGGTGATCGTCATCGGCGGGCTGGGCGTGATCGCGGCGATCGCGCTGGCCGTGCTGATCCCGGCGAGACGCTCACCCGGTGCCGGTCTGGCACTGGCCAACACGACACGGCTGACCCGGCTGCCGGAGTACCGGGCGGTGCTGGCCGCCCGGACCCGCTCGACGGCAACGGTTCTGGCGGCGCTGCTGGTGTTGTTCGGCGCCACGGTGGTGGCCAGCGCCCGGCCGAGCGGCACCGCGACCGACGGCGCCGGGCCCGGTGAGGACATCATGCTGTGCGTCGCCGAACCCGCCGGCAGCGAGGCCACCGGCCGGTTGCTGACCTCGTTCGCCCGCCGGGCCGGCACCGACGCCACCACCCGGATCGGTCTGACCTCCCTCAACCGACGGGTGGTCCCGCTGACCCGGGACCACCAGTTCGCCGCCGAACGGTTCGGCGACCATGCCCGGGTCTCACAGAACCCGGCGGCCGCACCGCCGGAGCAGCCGCTGACCGCCCCCGTGGAGTACACCGACTACGCGCCGACACTGGCCGACGTACTCGCTCTGTGCCTCAGCGGTTTTCCCGGCTTTCCCGCCGCCGGTGACACCGACAGGTCGGTGCTGTACCTGGGTCCCGGTGAACTGCGCGTCCCCGACGACGACCGTGCGACGCTGTTCACCGAGCAACAGGTCGCCGACATGGCGCGCACGGCCGGAGTCCGGATCGACGCCCTCGCCACGGCCGGTCGTCCGACCGGCGCGCTGGCCGCGGTGTCCGGGCAGACCGGCGGGCTGTTCCTGCGCTACGACCCGGCCGGTCTGTCCGGCCAGCTCGACGAGATCCGCGCCGCACAGGCGGCCCGCGGGACGGACGAACACCGAACCGACGACCCGACCGTCGTGCTGATCGCGGCGCTGCTGCTGTCCGGGCTGCTCGGGATCGCGCTGTTGGCGGTGCGCCGGTGACCTTCGATCCGGTGCTGCCCCCCGTCGCGTTGGCCGCGCTGGCGGTGGCGATACTCGCGCTGCGTCTCACCGCGCTCAGCCGGGCAGCCAGGTCCCGGTGGGGCGTGCTGCGCTGGCTCGCGACCACGGTCGCGCTGGTGTCGGTGCTGCTCGCCGCCGCCCGGCCCGGCAGCGAGGCTGCGCCCGCACAGACCGCCCGGGACGCGGGTTCGGCGGGTCAGAACGTCTTCTTCGTCGTCGACCTGTCCGAGGATTCGGCCATCGAGGACTTCGACGGTGCCGACCGGCTGTCGGCCATCCGCGACGACATCGACACGTTGATCGCCGCACACGAGGGCGCCCGGTTCGGCGTCATCACGTTCACCTCGCGTCCGGCGGTGCAGTGGCCGCTGTCGGGTGACGCCTGGAGCCTGCAGCCGCTGGTCGACACGCTCACCCCGGCGGCCGGCCCCGCAGCGTCGGCGGCGCAGGCCAACGCCGCCGCGGCCGCCAACGTGCTGCGCTATCAGCTGATCGCCGCTCGGCAGCACTATCCGCAGGCCGACGAGGTGGTGTACTACTTCGGCTCCGGCGCAGCCGAATCGACCGCGCCGCAGAGCACCTTCGACACCGACGGCGTCGACGGCGGGACGGTGTTCGGCTACGGCGGCGATGCGGGCGCCGCCGCATTGGGGGCCATCGCCGAGCAACTCGGCGTCCCGTACGTCGACCGTTCGGCCGGGCAGCCGGTACGGGCCGCCGAGGCCGGGCCCGGCGCGTCCCGTACCCCGAGCGCGTCACCGCCGCGCACCGAGTACTACTGGGTGCTCACGATGCTGGCCTGCGTGCTGTTGCTGGCCGAGATCGCACTGACCGCGCGGGACCTGCGCCGCACCCGGCGCGAGGGGCTGTGAGCACGCCATGACGACGCGGACCTCGACACCAGCCCGGCTACGGCTCCGGCGCCGGCTCCTCGTGCTGTCGGCCGCGCCCGCGCTCATCGCGGTGCTCGTCGCCGCGAAGCTGATCTCCGTCGTCGTCGCCGGCAGCGCGGCGCAGCGGCACTACGACTCGGGCCAGATCGGCGCACTCCAGGCCGACGTGTCGGCGCTGCAGGTCGTCAACGTCGTCGAACCCGCCAACGCACCGTTCGCCGCCGGCACCCTCGCGGTGCTCGAAGACCGGCTCGACGTGGCCGACGCCCGGTTCACCGAGGCGCTGAACCGCACCGCCCCACCGCAGACGTGCCCGGTACGGGTAAACCTCGCCCTGGTCCGCGAGCGCCGGGCCGACATCGACGCCTGGGAAGCGCGGCTGGACCCGGCCCGGGCGCAGTACCTCAGCGCGCTGGCGGTGGTCACCGGGGCACCGGCAGGCTGCTTCGCCGGCAACGACGATCCCGACCCGCAGCGGCGCGCGGTCCGCGCGGAGACAGCCCCGCGGATCCAGGCCAAGCTGCGCAACCTCGGCGCCGGCGCGCCACCGCCCCCGGTGGCACCGCCGCCGCCCGTGACCGAACCCCCCGCAGCGGCACCGCCACCGGTGACCGCGCCCGCCCCCGACGACCCGGCCGGTCCCCGACTCCTGAACCCCGCCGACGGCGACCCGATGGAGGTGCTGCGCCGGCTGCTGCGCGATGCCGCCCGCTGAGGCGCCCGCGCAGTCGGGCCTCACGAGCGGCCGGCGGGGCCTTCGCCGGGTTCGGCATCGTCGCCGGCGCCCGCCGCCTCGTCGCGGGGGGCGTCCTCGGAGACACTCTCGCCGCGCAACCGGGCGCGCAGCTGTTCGCGGTCGCGGCGGCGGCGTTCGTCGACCGCGGCGATGCTGGCGGTCGCCCGGCGCCGCAACGGGCTGAACACCCACATGCCCAGCGGCAGCGCGATGACGATCGCGAACAGCAGTGCCACCACGACCGGGAAGTCGCGCACTCCGATCAGCCGGCCGATCCCGAGGATCGCCGCGGTGATGACCACCACCAACGCCAGGCGTGCTGCGGCGTAAGCAAACACGTCGATGAGCAGGCGCGATACGGGCCGTTCGTCAGACACGGTCTGAGCCTACCGACGACGCGTATGCTGGTTGGCAGGAGGTTTTTCGTGGCGTATCTACTCCTGATTCTCGTCCTGGCCGCACTGGTCTACGTCGGCTGGCGGGTAACACGGATGACGGCCAACCGGCCGCGCACCCGGGTGATCGGCCCGGACGACGACCCGGACTTCCTGCGGCGCATCAATCCGCGGGACGACCAACCCCGGTCCTGACCGGGCAGTGACCGCTTCCCGGCCCGACGGGCCTCAACCGTGCGGGTCGGCGGTCCGACGGGCACCCGGAAACCCTTCGGCGACCGTCGCCGCCAAGGTCAGCAGCGCGTCCCGGGTCTCCGGCCGCAGCCGGTCCAGGTCGATCTCGGCGCCCTCTTCCAGATGCGGGTCGAAGGGGACCTGAAGCACCGATCGGCAGCGCCGGGCGAAGTGGTCGACCACCTTGTCCAGGTCGACCTTCACCTGCCTGCCCGCCCGTGGCCGTGCCCCGTTGATCACCGCGATCGCGGTGCGCACCAGATCGTCGTGGCCGTGCGCGTCCAGCCAGTCCAGCGTCGCCGACGCGCTGCGCGCCCCGTCCACCGACCCCGAACTGACCACCACCAACACATCGGCCCGGTCGAGCACCGCGGACATCGCCGAATGCAGCATCCCGGTGCCGCAGTCGGTGAGCACCACGCTGTAGAAACGTTCGAGCAGCTCGAGGGTCTGGTGGTAGTCCTCGGCGCTGAACGCCTCCGACACCGCGGGGTCGGTCTCCGACGCCAGCACCTCCAACCGGCTCGGGCCCTGCGAGGTGTAGCGCCGCACGTCGCTGTAGGCGTCGATCCCCTCGGCGTCGCGCAGCAGATGCCGCACGGTCGCGGGGGTCTGCAGCGGCACCTTCTGGCTCAGGGTCCCGCGGTCGGGATTCGCGTCGACGGCGATCACGCGGTCTCCCCGGGTCCGGGCCAGCGTCGCACCCAGTGACGCGGTGATCGTCGTCTTGCCGACACCGCCCTTCTGCGACAACAGCGCAATCCGGTAGCAGTGCCGCAGCGGCACCTGCACCTGCGCCACCAACGCCGTGCGCCGGAGCACCTTCGGGCTCTCCCCAGGGTCGATCAGCCGGCCCGAGGCGCGATAGACCCACTTACGCCAGCCCGCCGACGGGCCCCGCGCGGCCGTGCCCAGCAGAGCGACGGCGGACTGGTCCAGAAACGGGGGTGGATCGTCGGCCTCAGCGACCGGCGCCGCCGGTGGCGCACCGCCGGGCGGGGTGGGCGCCGTCCACTCGGGGGGCACCGGGGCCATCGGGTCGGTGAAACGGTGCTGTGCCCGAAATCCCCCCGACGGCTCGGACCCCGACGATTCAGGCAAGCCCGGCCGCCCCACCGGCTCAGCCCACGCCGGCGTACGAATGCAGCCCGACCGTCACCAGATTGATGAAGAACAGGTTGAACACCATGGCCACGAAGCCGACGACGTTGATCCAGGCGGCCTTTCGGTCCCGCCACCCGGCGGTCGAGCGGGCGTGCAGATAGGCCGCGTAGACCACCCAGGCGATGAACGACACCGTCTCCTTCGGGTCCCAGCCCCAATAGCGGCCCCACGCCTCCTCGGCCCAGATCGCCCCGAAGATCACTCCGAAGCCGAATACCGGGAAAGCGAAGATCGTTGTGCGGTAGGCGATTCTGTCCAGGGTCTGGGCATCGGGGAGCTTCGCCACGATACGGGCGACAGCACCGCTGCGCCCCGGCTCACCCAGCCTGGACATCTTGACCAGGAACAGGATGCTGGCCACCCCGGCGACCAGGAACACCCCCGAGCCGAGGCTGACCACCGACACGTGGATCGGCAGCCAGTAGGACTGCAGCGCGGGCATCACCGGAGCCGCATGGGAGTAGAGCCAGCGCCCGGACACTGTGAGCAGGATCAGCACCGGCACCAGCACGAACACCCACAGCGAGCGGTACTGCGGACGCCGCAGCACCACCGCCGCGGCCACCAGGCCGCAGAAGCAGGTCAGGTTGATGAACTCGTACATGTTGCCCCACGGAACCCGTGAGGTCGCCAGCCCGCGCAGCACGATGCAGGCCAGCAGCAGGGCGATCCCGACATAGGCCAGTGCGACGCCGGAGGTGCCGATCCGCTCGTCGAACGAGCGCCGCGGAGCCTCGGCGACGACGCCCGGGATGCCGCTGTCACGGCCGACCATTGCCGACGAGCCGCCCGCGGTGACCAGTTCCCGGGTCTCGACCTTGCGGCTGCGGCTGTAGGCCAGTTCGACGGCCAACAGCAGCAGCGCGACGACCAGGACCAGTACCGACGACGTGAACGCCCAGTCCGAGTAGCGGGCCAACCCGATGTCGATGGTGGTGCTCACCGCTGCCCCATCCGCTCGTCCCTCATGATCGACCCGCTTTCTTCTCATCTCGATCCGGCAGCGGCGAGGCCGCCTCGAAGCCGGCCAGCAGCCGCGCCGTGAGCCGCTCGAATTCGTCGCCCCAGCCGGAGTTGTCGGTCCGGGCCAGGCCACCGAACTCGACGTTCACGGTACCCGCCGGGCCCGGCACCAGTCGCAGCCAGACGCGGCGGCGGCGCACCACCAGCGACACCAACAACCCCGCCATCATCGTCATCGCGAACACCAGCACCCACACCTGGGCCGGGTCGTGGGAAACCTGCAGGTTGACGAACGGCACCGCGCCGTCGAACCGCACCACGGTGCCGTCCTCGAGCCGGGTGTCCTCCCCGACGCGCAGGTTGACCCGGGCCTGCCGGATCAACCGGTCCTGGCCGATCATCCGCGGATCGAGGGTGAACAACGACTGCGGACGACCGGTGTCCAGGCCGGTGTCGCCCTTGTAGATGTCGATCGCCACGGCGGGGTCGTTCAGTTCGGGGAAGCTCGACGACAGCAGGGTGCCGTCGAGTTCGGCGGTCGGCGCGAACAACCCCTGGATCGCGATCTGGTTCTTCCGGCGCTCGGCCTCGTCGGGATAGGTACCGCCGGGCGGGTCGAACCGCATCGCCCCCGAGGACAGGAACGTGATCTGGTCGTCGGGCCGCCACTGCAGCGTCTGGGTGCGCGTCTGTCCGTCGGGGAAGGTGACGGTGAACGTGGGCGCATAGCCATGGCCCTGCAGGTAGACCCGGTCCCCGCCGACCCGCAGCGGTTCGTTGACCTTCAGCAGGTAGTCCCGCCAGGTTCCGGCCGCCAGGTCGGCACCGGCCTGGTAGTCGATGTCGGCCGCATAGGAGACCGCCTGCCCGCTGTCCAGATATGTCGCCTCGAAGTCGTTGACCCGCACGCAGATCGGATACAGCGAGGTCCCGTCGACGGTGTTGCCGGCCCGGAACGAGTCGAACGCCGCCGGTGAGGCCGAGCAGAAACCGGGCCCGCCGTCGGCGATCACGATGACGTTGCCCTCGTAGCTGAACATCTTGCCGGCGGCGATCGCCACCAGCAGGCCCAGCAGTGAGAAGTGGAAGACGATGTTGCCGAACTCGCGCAGATAGCCCTTCTCGGCCGAGATCTCGGCATTGTCGCCGTCCCGGCGGACCACCCGGCGCCAGCCGCGCAACTCGGCAACCGCGATCGCCGCCATCGCGGGCGCGTCGCCGCGGACCTCGGCCTGGTGGTGTTTGGGCAGCCTGCTCAGGTTGCGGGGGGCCGGAACCGGGGTGGCACGCAGGCTGCGCACATGCTCGACCATCCGCGGCGTCAGGCACCCCACCAGCGAGATGAACAGCAAAACGTAGATGGCGGTGAACCAGAAGCTGGAGAACACGTCGAAGGCCTGCACCCGGTCCAGCCACGGCCCGAGCGTCGGGTGCTCGGCGAGGTACTCGTCGACGTTGGCCTCGTTGAGGTTG